>QHCD01000062.1 GCA_003244255.1 Pseudonocardiales bacterium
GCCGTGCTCGCCGCAGACCCCGAGGTGCAGGTCCGGACGGGCCGCGCGGCCCTCGTCGACGGCTATCTGCACCAGCCGGCCGACGCCGTCGCGATCGAGCGACTCGAACGGTGATACCCCGAAGATGCCGAGCTCGAGGTAGCGGGAGAAGAACGATGCCTCGACGTCGTCGCGGGAGAACCCCCAGCCCATCTGGGTGAGGTCGTTGGTGCCGAAGGAGAAGAACTGCGCCGACTCCGCGATCTGGCCCGCCGTGAGCGCCGCGCGGGGCACTTCGATCATGGTGCCGATCAGGGTGTCGACCTCGATGCCGCTGCTCTTCGCGACCTCGGCGAGGACGGCGATGGTCTCGTCCTTGATCACCTCGAACTCCTGCACGGCGCCGACCAGCGGGATCATGATCTCCGGCCGCGGGTCGCCGCCGGCCTGCTTCGCCTCCGCGGCGGCCTCGGCGATCGCGCGCACCTGCATCGCGAACAGGCCGGGGATGACCAGCCCGAGCCGCACGCCGCGAAGGCCCAGCATCGGGTTCTGCTCGTGCAGGCGGCGGACGGCGTCGAGCAGGGTGCGATCGTGCTCGGCGTTCTCGCCCTTCACCTGCGCGACGGCGACGCGCACGGACAGCTCGGTGAGATCGGGCAGGAACTCGTGCAGCGGCGGGTCGAGCAGCCGGACGGTGACGGGCAGGCCGTCCATCGCCTCGAAGATGCCCACGAAATCCTTGCGCTGCAGGGGAAGCAGCGCGTCGAGGGCCCGTTGCCGGGCGTCGTCACCCTCGGCGAGGATCAGGTCCTCGACCAGCTGGCGGCGCTCGCCGAGAAACATGTGCTCGGTGCGGCACAGGCCGATGCCCTGCGCGCCGAACCGCCGGGCCCGCTCGGAGTCCTCGGGGTTGTCGGAGTTGGCGCGCACCTTCAGCCGGCGGCGCGCGTCGGCATGCGTGATGATGCGGTGAACGGCGGCGACGAGCGGGTCGGAGTCGGCCGCCAGCGTGCCCTCGAAGTACTGCACCACAGGCGATGGCTGCACCGACACCTCGCCGAGAAATACGTCGCCGGTCGTGCCGTCGATGGAGACGACGTCACCTTCGTTGACGACGACGCCTCCGGGAGCCGTGAACTTCTTGCCGCGGACGTCGACGTCGAGGCCGTCTGCGCCGCAGACACAGGTCTTGCCCATGCCCCGTGCCACGACGGCGGCGTGCGACGTCTTGCCGCCGCGGCTGGTCAGGATGCCCTGCGCCGCGATCATGCCGTTCAGGTCGTCGGGATTGGTCTCCCGGCGCACCAGGATGACCCGCTCCCCTCGCGCTGCAAGGGATTCCACCCGGTCAGAGTCGAAGACCGCCTTGCCCACGGCCGCGCCGGGACTGGCGTTCATGCCCTTGGCGATCTGCCGCCGGTCGGCCTTCTCATCGAACGTCGGGAACATCAGCTGGGCGAGCTGCGCGCCGGTCACCCGCGTGATCGCCTCGTCGAGATCGATCATGCCTTCGTCGATCAGCTGGCCTGCGATCACAAATGCGGCTGCGGCGGTGCGCTTACCGATTCGGGTCTGGAGCATCCACAACTTGTTGCGCTCGATGGTGAACTCGATGTCGCACAGGTCGCGGTAGTGGCTCTCGAGCGTCGTCATGATCTGCATCAGCTGGTCGTAGGCAGGCTTGTCGATGCGCTCGAGTTCGGTCAGCGAGAGGGTGTTGCGAACGCCGGCGACGACGTCCTCGCCCTGCGCGTTCTGCAGGTAGTCGCCGTAGACGCCCTGCGCTCCGGACGCGGGGTCGCGCGTGAAGGCGACCCCGGTTCCCGAGTCCATGCCGGTATTGCCGAAGACCATCGCGACGACGTTGACCGCCGTACCGAGATCGGCCGGAATCCGTTCCTGGCGGCGGTAGAGGATCGCGCGGGGAGCGTTCCAGGAGTCGAAGACGGCGCGGACGGCGAGGTCCATCTGTTCACGTGGCTGCTGCGGGAAGTCGCGACCGGCGTGCTCGTGCACGATCTCCTTGAAGGTGGCGACAAGCTGCTCGAAGTCGCCGGCGTCCAGATCGAGGTCGTTCGTCGTGCCCTTGGCCTTCTTGGCGGCGTCGATCGCGTCCTCGAAGTGCTCGCCGTCGATGTCCAGCACGGTCTTGCCGAACATCTGGATCAGCCGGCGGTAGGAATCCCAGGCGAAGCGGTCGTTTCCGGCCTTGGCGGCGAGGCCCTGCACCGAGGTGTCGTTCAGGCCGATATTGAGGACGGTCTCCATCATGCCGGGCATCGAGAACTTCGCGCCGGACCGCACGGAGACCAGCAGCGGGTCGTCTGCCTGCCCCAAGGTCTTGCCCATCGCCTGCTCCAGGGCGACCAGGTGGGTGCTGACCTCGGCGGCCAGCTCCGCCGGTTCCTCGCCACGGGTCAGGTACTCCTGACACGCCGCCGTGGTGATGACGAAACCGGGAGGTACCGGCAGGCCGAGGTTGGTCATCTCGGCGAGGTTGGCGCCCTTGCCACCGAGCAGGTCCTTCATGTCCTTGTTGCCCTCGGTGAAGCCGTACACGTACTTCGTCACGCCGCCTCCCTCTCGACCGCCACCCCCAAACCTACCGGCCCGCGCGAGATCCGGATTCACCACCGCGTCGGGCCGATCTTGCGGTGGTGAATCCGGATCTCGGCGGCTCGCGGAGCATCGCGGCCAGCTGGGCAAGCAGGCGCGCGCTGCCCTGACGCAGATCCTCGCGGCCCACCCGCAGGATGCGCCAGCCGAGCGCCGACAGTGCGCCTGTATCGGGCGATGTCCCGATCGAACTGCTCGGCAGCGGCATGCTGGCGGCCCTCGTACTCGATGCCGATCCGCGCGTCGTCGTAACCGAGGTCGACGGTCGCCACCAGCTGACCCGAGCCGTCCAGGACGACGAGTTGCGGAACGGGAGCCGGCAGGCCGGAGCGCACGATGCGCACTCGAATGATCGATTCCGGAGCGGACGCTGCCCGTGGGTCCATCAACGTCGTCGCGAGGCGCGCGGTACGGACCCCGCGCCGGCCAGTCGCGGCGCGCTGGCGGGTGATGAACTCCGCGCTCGTCACCGCGCCACATCGCAGTGCCGCGTCAGCAACCGCAACGACCTGATCCAGCTCCAGCTCTGCGGCCAGGTCGAGGATGGTCCGGGCCGGTGCGGTGACTCGAAGGCCGTCCAGCTCGACGACGTCGTCGCCCGGAAGAGCGGCGCGATGTGCGGCGATCCCCAAGCGGGCCGGCAGCATCTCACCCGGCGGCACGGTCAGGACGACGTGCTGAGCGTGGCCGCCGAACACGGGGAGGCCGAGCAGGGTCACCGATCGCCGCGGCCGTCGGCGAACCGCAAGCCAATCTGTGGACAACGACGCCAGCCCGCCGCTGGCCTCGCCGAGATCCGGACTTACCACCGCGAGCGGCACCACAAGCGGTGGCAAATCCGGATCTCGGCGCGACTGACGCGGCGGGTCGAACCCGGCCACGCGAGCCCCCCGGACGTCAGCTGCCGAGGCGGCGGTACTTGCGCACGGACAGGGCGCCGAACACCAGGATCAGCCCCGCCGTCCACGCCACGGACTGGAGCACGAGCGACACGGTGCTCTGTCCGGCGAACAGGGCCTCGCGCACGGACGGCGAGATGTCACCGAGCACCAGCGATCGGACGGCGTTGATGATGACCGACACCGGCTGGTGGTCGGCGAACCCCCGCAGCCAGCTCGGCATCGTCTGCGTCGGCACGAACGCGCTGCTGGCGAACGTCAGCGGGAACACCACCGGGAACGTCGCGGCGTTGACCGCCTCCACCGAGCTCACCGACATGCCGACGAGGGCGAACACGAACGACGCCGAGAGCGCGAACAGCAGCAGCAACAGGATGCCGAGGATCAGTCCCGGAATCGACTGCGGCCGGAATCCGACCGCGACGCCGACGAGCACCAGGATCACGATCTGGATCAGGTTGTTCAGCGAGTCGGCGGTCACCCGGCCGGTGAGCACGGCGCTTCGCGCCATCGGCAGCGATCGGAGCCGGTTGATGAACCCCTTCTTGATGTCATCTGCCAGCGCGAATCCGGTCGTGCCGGCGGAGAAGATCGCGGTCTGCACGGCGATGCCGGGTATCAGGTAGGTGACGTAGTCGAGCCCGTGCAGCCCGCCGATCGCTCCGCCGAAGACGTATCGGAACAGCAGCGTGAACATGATCGGCGAGATCAGGGTGAACATGACCTGGTCCGGCGCGCGCAGCAGCCGCAGCACGTTGCGCCGAGCCATCGCGAGCGCATCCCCTACGACATGGGTACCGCCGCGGCGGGCCAGTCGATCCCCCGCGCTGAGGGCCGTCATCCCGATCTCCTTCCGCCGCGACGCTCGTCGGCGCCGGCCGCGATCTCCTCGTCCTGCCCGTCCTCGGCCCGGTGTCCGGTCAGTGAGAGGAAGACGTCGTCCAGGCTCGGCTCGCGTACCTGCAGGCCGGCCAGCACCAGACCGGACGCGTCGAGCGCGCGCACGACCTCCGACAGCGCCGCTGGTCCGTCGGACGCGGTGAGCCGGACGACGACGCCGTCCCGGGCCGGATCGTGATCGCCGATGGACTTCAGTGCGCCGATCGCCTGCTCCGCGGCGTCCTCGTCGGCCATCCGGGCCTCGACCACGGTCGAGCCGAGTTTGCTCTTCAACTCCGCCGACGTGCCCTCGGCTATCACGCGCCCGTGATCGACGACGCTGATGCGGTCGGCCAGCCGGTCGGCCTCCTCGAGGTACTGGGTGGTGAGCAGCAGGCTGGTGCCGTCGGCGACCAGATCCTCGATCACCTTCCACAGGTCCACGCGCGAGCGCGGATCGAGCCCGGTCGTCGGTTCGTCGAGGAAGAGCACCGGCGGACGTGCCACCAGCGCCGCGGCGAGGTCGAGCCGGCGGCGCATGCCGCCGGAGTAGGTCTTCGCCAGCCGGCCGCCGGCGTCGGAGAGGCCGAAGTCCGAGAGCAGGGAACGCGTGCGCGCCCGCACGTCCGATCGCGCGAGATGGTTCAGCCGGCCGACCAGCGCGAGGTTCTCCTCGCCGGTCAGGTTCTCGTCGATGGCGGCGAACTGACCGGCCAGGCCGATCTGATTGCGCACCCGCGCCGGGTGTTTCACGACGTCGACACCGACGACTTCCGCCCTGCCGGCGTCCGGCTTGAGCAGGGTGGTGAGGATGTTGACCGCCGTCGTCTTGCCGGCACCGTTCGGCCCGAGCAGGCCGAGCACGGTGCCCATCGGCACCTGCAGGGAGACGCCGTCGAGCGCTCGCACCTGCCCGTCGCCCTTGCCGAACGTCTTGACCAGACCGTCGGCCTCGACGGCGAGCGCTGCTGACATGCGACGACGGTATCGGTCCGATCCGACAGGCCGCTTCTCGATTCCCGCTCGGCGCTCAGCAGCCGACGAGCCGCGCGGCGAGATAGCCCTCGACGGCGTCGATGCCGATCCGCTGCTGGATCATCGAGTCCCGTTCGCGCACCGTGACGGCGTCGTCGGTCAGGGTGTCGAAGTCGATGGTCACGCAGAACGGCGTCCCGACCTCGTCCTGCCGCCGGTAGCGGCGGCCGATCGCGCCGGCGTCGTCGAAGTCGACATTCCAGTGCTTGCGCAACGCGGCGGCCAGATCGCGCGCCTTGGGTGAGAGGTCGGCGCTGCGCGAGAGCGGCAGCACCGCGGCCTTCACCGGCGCCAGCCGGGCGTCGAGGCGCATCACCACGCGCTTCTCCAGCTTGCCCTTGGCGTTCGGCGCCTCGTCTTCGGTGTGGGCCTCGAGCATGAACGCGAGCATGGCCCGGTTGACCCCGAGTGCCGGCTCGACAACGTATGGCGTCCACCGCTCGCCGCTCTCCTGGTCGAAGTAGGACAGGTCGACGCCGGAGTGCTGGCTGTGGGTCGAGAGGTCGAAGTCGGTGCGGTTCGCGACCCCCTCGAGCTCGTCGAACTCCTTGTTGCCGAAGCCCCAGCGGTACTCGATGTCGACGGTGCGCTTGGAGTAGTGCGAGAGCTTCTCCTTCGGATGCTCGTACAGGGAGAGGTTGTCCCGAGCGATGCCGAGGTCGGTGAACCAGCGGACCCGCTCGTCGATCCAGTACTGGTGCCAGTGCTCGTCGGTACCGGGTTTGACGAAGAACTCCATCTCCATCTGCTCGAATTCTCGGGTCCGGAAGATGAAGTTGTTGGTCGTGATCTCGTTGCGGAAGCTCTTGCCGATTTGGCCGATGCCGAACGGCGGCTTCTTGCGCGCGGCCGCCTGCACCAGCGCGTAGTCGACGAAGATGCCCTGCGCGGTTTCCGGGCGCAGGAAGGCGAGCCCCGCCTCGCCCTCGACCGGGCCGAGGTGGGTCGACAGCATGGTGTTGAACTGCCGCGCCTCGGTGAACGCGCCGCGGGTGCCGCAGTGCGGGCAGACGACGTCGGAGAGGCCGTTCTCCGGCGGCGACCCGTGCCTGGCCTCGTAGGCCTCCTCCAGGTGGTCGGCGCGGAACCGGCGGTGGCACGAGCGGCACTCGGTCAGCAGGTCGGTGAACTGCTCCACGTGCCCGGAAGCGACCCACACCTCGCGGGCGAGGATGACACTGGAATCCAGGCCGACGACGTCGTCGCGACCGGTGACCATGGTCTTCCACCACTGCCGCTTGATGTTCTCCTTGAGCTCGACGCCCAGCGGGCCGTAGTCATAGGACGAGCGCTGCCCGCCATAGATCTCGCTGCAGGGGAAGATGAATCCCCGGCGTTTGGACAGGTTGACGATCTGGTCGAGGCGGTTGACCACTGGTCACTCCATCCGGCTGGCGGTCGGCGGGTCGAGAGACGGCGAGCGTACCCGGACGCGAGCGAAGGCAACCCGATGACCCGGCGCACCGGCCGGGCCATCGGGCAGAGCTGCTGACTAGGTCGCCACGGCTAGTGCGCCGGGCAGTCCGGGATCGCCGTCGGCAGGCTGGACGGGCGCGGGATGCTGGTCGGCCAGCAGGCCGCGGCCCCGCCGCCGCCTCCGCCGCCGCTGCTGCGGCCGCTGGCACTCGGCACGGGCAACGGCGCGCTACCGCCGCCGCCGGAACCGGCGGATCCGCCGCTCGAATGGCCCGGAAGGCTCGCGGTCTGCTCGCTGATGTCGCACACCTTCCACTTGCCGCCGGACTTCCGCTCCCGCAGCGTCACCGAACCCGAGGTGTCCGACGTGCTGCCCGTGATCGTCACCTTCGTCGTGGCGCTGCTGCCAGTGGTCAAGGTGTCGCCGATCGAGTAGCTGACGATCTTGTCGTTGTCGCTGTTGGCGCCGATGGTCGAGTCTGAGCTGCTGATGCTGCTGTGCAGCGGATCGCAGGTGATTTTCAGCGCCTTGCTGGTGTCGTGCGCTTTCGCCGCGCTCATGAACGTCTTCGCCGCACCGGATGTCGACGACGTGTCGACGCCGCCGCCGCTGAACACGGTGAAGACGAGGACCAGGATGACGACGACGACCGCAGCCACTCCGCCGCCGATCAACCACGGCACCTTGCTCCTGCGCGGCGGCTGACCCGGCTGATACCCGTAGCCGTACGGCCCCGGCGGCGGATACTGACCCGGCGGCGGACCATACGGCGGCTGTCCCGGTGGCGGGCCGTAGGGCGGCTGGACGCCATGAGGCGGCTGTCCCGGCGGCGTTGTGTGACTTGACAAACCCACGGGGGACATAGATACTTGATCCATGGCCAAGCAGGACCTTTCTATCCCAGCCCTAGCAAACCGGATCGCAACGGAAGCCGATGCGTACCGACTACTGGAAGGCCTGCGGTGGGAGAACGGCACCCCGGATGCCTGCCCGCAGTGCGGTGGCATCGGCCGCTGCTACTTCCTTCAGCCGAAGGACGGCAGCGAGGGCCGTAAGACACGGACGGGCGCGAACTCGCAACGGCGGGTCTGGAAGTGCGGCCACTGCCGCAAGCAGTTCTCGGTGCTGAGCGGAACGATCTTCCACGGGACCAAGATCCCGGTCCGCACGTGGCTGTTCGTGGTGTTCGAGATGTGCGCCAGCAAGAACGGCGTCTCGGCACGGGAGATTGAGCGCAAGTACGACCTGACGGCCAAGTCGGCGTGGTTCATGCTGCACCGCATCCGTGAGGCCATGAAGCCCGGACAGCCGCTCGGTGACTTGCTCGCCGGCGCGGTGCAGGTCGATGAGACGTGGATCGGCGGCAACCCGAAGAACCGTCACCGCAACGACCCCCGTGAGCAGGCTCACCCCGAAGTCGCGCGGCATCGGCAGCTCGGACAAGCAGCCGGTCGTGTCACTCATTCACTACGAGACCCGCGCAGCACGGTCCCGCGTCGTACCCGGCGTGACCGCCAGCTCGCTCATGCCGGCGATCGCGAAGGTCATGGACCTCAAGCGGACGTGGCTGCACACAGACGGCGGCGCGGCCTACAAGACGATCGCACCGCAGGTCGCCCAGCACGAGTCGGTCGATCACGACGCGGGCGAGTACGCGCGCGGCAACGTCTCAACCAACCTTGCCGAGGGCTACTTTTCACAACTCAAGCGGTCGATCGACGGCACGCACCACCACGTCAGCACGGAGCACCTGCCGCGCTACCTCGCGCAGTTCGACTTCCTGTACTCGCACTGCCGCGACACCGACTCCGCGCGGATGCGCCGCCTGCTCGGGCAGGTCGACGGTCGTCGGCTGACGTACAAGCCGCTGATGACGGACTAGCCCTCTGCGGGCCGTGTCCGGAGCAGCGCCCGGAGAGCGTCCTGGCCACTGAGGGGATACAGCGTGATCGGCGAGTCCGCCGGCCCGACCTCAGTCTCGTCGGCTGCACCTGAGGGCCGCGTGCCCCACTGGTGCTTGACGCGCCCCTCGCTGCCATAGGTCGCAGATTCGCTTGTGGTTCCCATGCGTGTCACTCCTTGGTAGCAGAGAACGGGGCACCGGCGACGGTAGCGCCGTCGACCTCCAGCACCCACTCATAGTCGCCCGGTGGATAGATGATCCCGTTGACCTTGGCCGCGAATGGCATGATTTGCTCTGCGCCTCGCTGCAGGCCCGGCGGCCGGCCGATCTCAAACTCATAACCAAACTGCGCGGGCTGTTGTTCTGGGAAGGGTTGCCCGTCGGCCGTGACCAGACGGCATGTAACAGCGACTCGTCGGTTGGTCTGGTCATATGGCACGTAGAGCAAGGTTGCGACGGCGCTACCGATACCGGGCGTGTCAGCGCGGGTTCGCGCCCACCCAACGCCTTGCGCGTACAGCTTGCCAGCGATGACCTCTGCCCAGTCGCACAGCAGTATTACGGCTCTCATCAAGCAAAGGTTCCGACGGTCCCGCGAACGGTCGGCACATCGCTAGGAGCCGCCCAGAGGTCGTTCAGGATCGGCGTGCACGTTGCCCAATCCAATCTGACCCGGTATTGGCCGTCGGCCACTCGCTCAACGACTTCGGCCCAGAAGAGCGTGCGGTCCTCGTCGCTCTCTACCCGGACCATCGACCCCAGCCGATACGGCATAGCCCCTGACATGCGAAAACGTCGTAGGCCGCCGTACTGGACCGTGAACTCGTCCGAGACTGAGATCGTGTCGCCGTCTTCCTCGACCTCGTTGAGGTCGATGATGAACACCGGCTCGTCGGGAAGTGTCATATCGCCTAGACCCTCGGTCCCTTGTATGCCGGGTTCGCCCGCAGCGGCCTCGCTGCAAGCACGGCCCGCAAGCTCGCCCAGTCATCGTCGGACGGTTCCGCCGAGAACAGGATCAGCCCAGACGGCCAGTCACAGCCAGGCTCCCGTACCACCCGGAAACCCGCAGATGTCAGCTCGTCGCTCTTCGCCTGCATCATTAGCTTGCTACCAAAGTGGCCGCGAACCGCGATCTCGTCGATTGATTTGTCCGGTTCCGTCGCCACGCATATGCCCCAAGCGGCGTAGGCCCTGCGTACGGAGTGAAGATTCTTCCGGCGTGAAGACCCGGTGAGGTCGCCGCCACGGAGCACCCAGCTACCGTTCGGCACCGTCGCCCATCGGTCCTGCACACGACCCAAGTGTGGCACCGAAGGCCGGGCGAAGTCGATGATCCCGAAGAGTGACAGCGCGGCGACGCAATAACACTGTCGTAACTACACGGCTGTCAGACCAAGCGGCTCATGCCCAAACCATCCGATACCGGACCTGGGTTTGTCAAGTCACACAACGCCGTCCCGGCGGCGGGCCGTAGGGCGGCTGCCCCGGCTGCTGCGGGCCGTTCGGTCCCCAGCCGGGTGGCGGCGTCGTCATCGCAATCCTTCCGTTCGCGGCCGGATGTCACCCCGGCCGCGGTCCGTGGTCAACGGGTTGCGTCCCGATTGGGGGGCAGCTGATGAGCTTCGTCAGAGTAGAGGCTGAATCGGGAGCTGCGGTTCCGAATCGAGCGCATCGACCGCTCAGGCCGGCACGATTCCGGGAGCCGCCCCGCCGAAGCGCCGGTCGCGGTGCGCATAGTCCTCGCATGCCGTCCACAGCTGACGCCGATCGACGTCGGGCCACAGCGTGTCGACGAAGGCGAGTTCGGCGTACGCCGACTGCCAGAGCAGGAAGTTGGAGATGCGCTGCTCGCCGGAGAACCGTACGAACAGGTCAACATCGGGCATGTCAGGTTCGTCGAGGTAGCGGCGGAAGGACGCCTCCGTCACCCGGTCGGGGTCGATCCGACCGGCGGCGGCGTCGCGGGCCAGCGCTGCGGCGGCGTCGACGATCTCCGCGCGGCCGCCGTAGTTCACGCAGAAGCCCAGGTTGAGCACGGTGTTGGCGTGCGACATGCCCTCCGCCGTCTCGAGCTCGGCGATGACGCTGCGCCACAGCCGCGGGCGTCGCCCGACCCAGCGGATCCGCACGCCGAGGGAGTTCAGGTAATCGCGCCGGCGGTGGATGACGTCGCGGTTGAAGCCCATCAGGAACCGGACCTCGTCCGGCGAGCGGCGCCAGTTCTCGGTCGAGAACGCGTACGCCGAGAGCCAGGGGATGCCGAGCTCGATGGCGCCCTCGATCACGTCCAGCAGCACCGCCTCACCGGCCTCGTGCCCGCGGGTGCGCGGCCAGCCGCGGGCCCGCGCCCACCGGCCGTTGCCGTCCATGACGATCGCGACGTGCTGGGGCAGCAGCTCGCGAGGGACCGCTGGCGGCCGGGCACCCGAGGGGTGCGGGCGCGGCGGCTGGATCTGCCTCGGCACGCGGCTCACCGTATCGGTCAGCGGCGGTCGACCAACGGAAGCGAGCGCAGCGAGCGTTCCAGGTGCCACTGCAGGTGTGCGGCGACCAGGCCGCTCGCCTCGCGCCGAGCGGGCTCGGGGGTCGGGTCCGCGGTAGCCCAGTCACCGGTGAGCAGCGCCAGCATCAGCGCGACGGCGGGCGACGACGGCGCACCTGACCCCGACGGCCGGCAGGTCGGGCACACCACGCCGCCCGCCGGCACCGAGAAGTGCCGGTGTGGCCCGGCTCTGCCGCAGCGTGCACAGCCGTCCAGCGCCGGCTCCCACCCGGCCACCGCCATCGACCGCAGCAGGTAGGCATCGAGCACGAGCGTGGGATCGTGCTCGCGCTCGCACAAGGTGCGCAGCGCGCCGATGGTCAGCAGGTAGAGCTTCAACGCCGGCTCCCGCTCTTCGGTGAGCCGCTCCGCGGTTTCGAGGATCGCCATAGCCGCGGTGTGCCGGCCGTAGTCGTCGACGAGCCGGGCACCGTACGGCGCGATCGTCTCGGCCTGGGTGACGACGTCGAGGGTGCGGCCGGTGTAGCACTGCACGTCGACGTAGGTGGCCGGCTCGAGCCGCGAGCCGAATCTCGACGTCGTCCGCCGCACACCCTTGCCGACCGCGCGGATCCGGCCGTTCCGCCTGGTGAGCAGGGAGACGATGCGATCGGCCTCGCCGAGCTTCTGCACGCGCAGCACGACGGCGTCGTCCCGGTAGAGGCTCACGGCTTCGATTGTCCGCCATCCGGCGCGCAGGCACCGGCACCGCCGCGCACGACGCAGAGCGGGCCGCCGGCCACGGCAAGTCTGCGGTGGCCAGGGGCCCGCGTGCAGGTCGGGTCAGTCGCAGGTCTGCGGCGTCATGATCTCCTCGATCCGGGTGATGGTCTGGTGGTCGGCGGAGAAGGTCAGCTTGTACATCGTCTGGTACTTAAGCGCACGGTCCAGCTCGGTGGTGGTGTGGAAGCTCCAGAGAAACGCCGCCCGGCTCACGGTGTAGTGCGCGGTCGGGTTTCCGGTGCCGGTCGAACCGGTGATCCGTGCGTAGTTCATGTGGTAGACGGTGATCGCGACGTCCGGTGCGAGCCAGTAGCTGCGGATGAGCGGGTTGACGTTGGTGTAGCCGAGTCGCTCGGGACCGCTCTGCCGCAGGTCGACCCGGTCCTCGCGCAGCAGCACGCGTCCGTTGCCGTAGTCCGCCCACCGGGGCAGGTGGCCGTAGTCGGTGCCTGGTGCCGGCGCCTGCCTCGGATAGTTCGACCACGCGGCGTTGGTGCATGGCGTGTCGTAGGGCGCGTCGGCCGAGATCGGCGTGCCGTCGCAGGCGGCGTTCTGCGCGCCCGGATCGCGCAGCGTCGGGATCTGCTTGATCTTGGTGAGCTGCGTGTGCGCCGAGTTGAAGAACAGCCAGTAGGCCGCGGTCTGCGTATACGCGTTGCTGCCCTCCGGGCTGAACGTCTTGGCGAACTCGCTCCAGTCGACCTGGTACTCCTGGCCGGGATCACCCTGCTTGCCACTGATCTGGGAGTAGATGGCGCCGCGGACGAAGATCATCACGTGCGCCGGGTCGACCGAGTAGCGGCGTAGTAACGGGTTGACGTTCGTGTAGCTCAGCGCGGCCTGCTCGGCCCGCACGTCCACCCTGTCCTCGCCGACGGTGATGCGGCCGCCGCTCGTGCTCAGGGTCGCGAGATGGCCGTAGTCGGTGCCGGCGGGTGCGAACTGTTTCGCGAACGTCGAGGGCACCGCGTTCGTGCACGGCGAGTCCAGCGGCGCCGTGGGCGCGATCGGGGTCAGGTCGCACCCGGACGAACCGGTGGCCGGCGCCGAGGACGGTGCGGCGGCGGATGCGACAGCGGTCCCGCCGGCGAGGATGGCGGCGACGACGGAGGCGACGAGCAGGCGGCGACTTCTCATGATCATTCCTCATCAGGACGGGCGGGTGGTTCCCGCGCTCGTCGGTGAACACGCACCGGTCGCGAGGATGGTTGCGGGCTTGCCGTGCAACCTTTCTGCGTTGTCGTGCGTACGACCCGCACTTGTCGTTGCCGTCGAGATCGCCATTGGCCTAGAAACCGAGGCGCCGCAGGTGTTTTGGGTTGCGCTGCCAGTCCTTGAGCACGCTGACGTGCAGGTCGAGATAGATCTTGGTGCCGAGCAGCGCCTCGATGTGTGCGCGCGCAGTCGTGCCTACCCGCTTGAGCCGCTCGCCTCTGTGCCCGATCACGATGGCCTTCTGGCTTGGTCGCTCGACGAACAACGTGGCGTAGACGTCGAGCAGGTCGCTCCGGTTCGCGCGCGGGCGCATCTCCTCGATCGTGACGGCGATCGAGTGCGGCAGCTCGTCGCGCACGCCGTCGAGGGCCGCCTCCCGGATCAGCTCGGCGATCATCACCTGCTCCGGCTGGTCGGTCAGCTCACCGTCGGGATAGAGCTGCGGCCCCTCGGGCAGTCGTGCGATCAGCAGGTCGGCGAGCAGGCCGACCTGGTAGGCGGACACCGCCGAGGTCGGCACCACATCGGCGAAATCGGCCAGCGCGCTGACCTCGACCAGCTTCTGCGTCAGCTCGCCCGGCGTCGCGAGGTCGGTCTTGGTGACGACGGCGAGCAGCGGCGGACGGCGCGCCCCGGCGAGCTCGCGCAGGATGAAGCGGTCGCCTGGGCCGGCCGCCTCATCCGCCGGCGTGCAGAAGGCGATGACGTCGACCTCGGCCCAGGTCGTGCGGACGACGTCATCGAGCCGCTGCCCGAGCAGCGTCCGCGGCCGGTGCATGCCCGGGGTGTCGACCACGACCAGCTGCGCGTCAGGGCGGTGCACGATGCCGCGCACGGCGTGCCGGGTGGTCTGCGGCCGACCGCTCGTGATCGCGACCTTCTGCCCGACCAGCGCGTTGGTCAGCGTCGACTTGCCGACGTTCGGCCGGCCGACGAGGCACGCGAACCCGGACCGGTGCACGGCGGGCGCGATCACCTCTGCATTCTCCCCGAACGACGCGCGGCGCCGCGGGCCGCAGCCGCGCTGTTGGCAATCTTGACTCATTCCAGATAACGGGTAGCGTCGAACCCGTGCCGGCATCCTCGCGCGAACGACTCGGCGCCGTCGCGCTTCGGCTAACCGCACCGCGCATCGCCGTCCTGGATGCCATCGGGCCGGGTCAGCACCTGCGGGTGGACCAGATCGCCGAACGCGTGCGCACCCGCATCGGACGGGTCTCCACCCAGGCCGTGTACGACGTGCTCGCCGCCCTCACGGCGGCCGGCCTGATCCGGCGCATCGAGCCCGCCGGCAGCCCGGCGCTGTTCGAGAACAGGGTGGGCGACAACCACCACCACATGATCTGCCGCAGCTGCGGCGCGGTCGTCGACGTCGACTGTGCGGTCGGCGCGGCACCGTGCCTCACCCCGTCGGGCACCGCCGGTTTCCACTACGACGAGGCCGAGATCGTCTTCTGGGGCAGCTGCCCCGACTGCACAGCAACCACCGAAGGGACGCTCTCATGACCGACAGCCCGGTGACCATCAGCCCGACGACGACAACCGACGCCGCCATCGCCCAGCCGAGCGACGAGCATTCGCTGACCGCGGGCCCGAGCGGACCGATCCTGCTGCAGGACCACTACCTGATCCAGAAGATGGCCCAGTTCAACCGCGAGCGGGTCCCCGAGCGCGTCGTGCACGCCAAGGGCGGCGGCGCGTTCGGGTTCTTCGAGACCACCGAGGACGTCAGCGCGTTCACCAAGGCCGACCTCTTCCAGCCCGGCAAGCGGGTCGACATGCTCGCGCGGTTCTCGACCGTCGCCGGCGAGCGCGGCTCCCCCGACACCTGGCGCGATCCGCGCGGTTTCGCGCTGAAGTTCTACACCGAGGTCGGCAACTACGACATGGTCGGCAACAACACGCCGGTGTTCTTCGTACGGGACCCGTCGAAGTTCCAGGACTTCATCCACTCGCAGAAGCGCCGCGCCGATTCCCACACCCGCGACCACAACATGCAGTGGGACTTCTGGTCGCTCTCGCCGGAGTCGGCGCACCAGGTGACCTGGCTGATGGGTGACCGCGGTATCCCCTCCAGCTGGCGGGAGATGAACGGTTACTCCAGCCACACCTATCTGTGGGAGAACGCCGGCGGGCAGAAGCACTGGGTGAAGTACCACTTCAAGACCGACCAGGGCGTCGGCTACCTCACCCAGGAGGACGGGGATCGCCTCGCCGGCGAGGACGGCGACTACCACCAGCGCGACCTGTATGACCACATCAAGTCCGCCGACGCTCCGTCGTGGACCCTGCACGTGCAGCTGATGCCGTTCACCGACGCCGCCGACTACCGCTTCAACCCCTTCGACCTGACGAAGGTGTGGCCGCACGGCGACTACCCGCTGGTGAAGGTCGGCCGCATGGTGCTCGACCGCAATGCCGAGAACTACTTCGCCCAGATCGAGCAGGCGGCGTTCGAGCCGGCAAACATGATCCCGGGCATCGGTCCGTCGCCGGACAAGATGCTGCTCGGCCGGCTCTTCTCCTACCCCGACACCCACCGCTACCGCATCGGACCCAACTACCTGCAGCTGCCGGTCAACCGCCCGCACGCGGCCGTGAACAGCTACAACCGCGACGGCGCGATGCGCTACGACAACCCCGGTGACCCCGTCTATGCGCCGAACTCCTTCGGCGGGCCGGTTGCCGACATGCGCAGCGAGCTGCCGAGCTGGCAGGTCGAGGCCGGCGAGATCGCGCGCACGGCGTACGTCGCGCACGCCGACGACGACGACTTCATCCAGCCTGGAACGATGTACCGCGAGGTGCTTGACGGCGCCCAGCAGGCCCGGCTGGTGTCAAACATCACCGGCCACCTGTCGAAGGGCGTCGAAGGCGACGTGCTCACCCGCGCGCTGGACTACTGGCGCAAGGTCGACGGCGATCTCGGTGCCCGGGTGGCCAAGGGCCTCAACGGCGGCTGAGCGAACCGTCGGGCCGGGCGCGGATCAACGTCGCGTCCGATCCGAGGTCGGACAGCGCGGCCGCTCCGGCGGCGTCCACGGTGGGCTGCTCGCCGACGATGGCGGCAGCCGCCAGCCGGGTGACGCCGCTGGACGCCGCCAGCACCACCGCGGCCTGCAGCGCCGACAGCGACAGCGACGGCAGCGACACGGTCGCCGCGGTGTAGGTGCGGCCGTCGGAGTCGCGCACCGCGGCGCCCTCGGCCGCACCCGCGCGCGCCCGGCTGGCCCGGGCGAGGGTCACCAGCTTGGCGTCCTCGGGACCCAGATCAGGCACCGGCGGTCTCGGCCCGGTCCGCGGGATCCATCGCCCGCACCGGGCCGACCAGCACGGGGCCGTCCAGCGCCGGGCCGACCAGCACGGTATCGATGCGGTTGCGCCGACCGCCGGCGCTCTCGGCCACCAGGTGCAGGCCGGCAACGTCCGCCGACGCGCCCGGTATCGGCACCCGGCCGAGCGCCTGCGCCAGCAGGCCGCCGACCGTCTCCACGCCGTCGTCGGGCAGCTCGATGCTGAACAGTTCCCGGAGGTCGTCCAGGGAGAGCCGGGCCGTCACCCGCACCGTGTGCTCGTCGACCCGTTCGACCGGCGGTGTCTCGACGTCGTACTCGTCGGCGATCTCACCGACGATCTCTTCCAGGATGTCCTCGATCGTCACCAGGCCGGCCATCCCGCCGTACTCGTCGATCACGATCGCGATGTGGATGCGCCTGGCCTGCATCTCCCGCAGCAGGTCGTCCACCGGCTTGGACTCCGGGACGAACGTCGCCGGCCGCATCAGCTCGTCGACCCGCGCCGGTTTCGAGCCGTCGCCGCGGTCCTGCGAGCGGCGGGCGAGATCCTTCAGGTACGCCACCCCGACGACGTCGTCGAGGTTGTCACCGATCACCGGGACGCGGGAGAACCCGCTGCGCAGCGCGAGCGCGAGGGCCTGGGGCGCCGACTTGGTGCGCTCGATCCAGACGACGTCGGTGCGCGGCACCATCACCTCGCGGGCGAGGGTGTCGCCGAGCTCGAACACCGAATGGATCATGTTCCGCTCGCCGCGCTCGACCACGCCGCGCTGCTCGGCGATGTCGACCAGCTCGCGCAGCTCGATCTCGGTAGCGAACGGTCCCTCGCGAAAGCCCCGCCCGGGCGTGATCGCGTTGCCCAACTGGATCAGCACGGTGGCGAGCGGGCCCAGCAGCCGCCCGAGCAGCAGGGTGATCGGCGCCGTGTGCAACGCGACCGGATAGGAGTGCTGGCGCCCGACCGTGCGCGGCCCGACACCGACGATCACGAAGCTCACGACGGTCATGCCCCCGGCCGCGATCAGCACGGCCTCCCAGCCGACGCCGAGCACATCGTCGAGCACGCTCGCCACCAGCACGGTGGCGCCGAGCTCGGCCCCGACCCGCAGCAGGAGCAGCAGGTTCGTGTGCTTCGCCTTCGCGGCCACCACGGTAGCCAGCGCGGCGGAGCGCACGACGCCCGCGCGGGTCATCTCGGCGACCCGCGCCGGCGACACCCAGGTGACGGCGGCGTCGACGGCGGCGAAGAAGCCGGCGATCGGGACCAGCGCGGCCGCGACGACGAGCAGTGCTACGTCAACTCTGCTCACAACAGGCGCTCCGCCGACCGCGTCTCGCGCCAGGACGTCAGCAGCTTGTCCTGCAGCGCGAACATCTCCCGCTCCTCGCCCGCCTCGCCGTGGTCATAGCCGAGCAGGTGCAGGATGCCGTGCGTGGTGAGCAGCGCGAGCTCGTCGTCGGTGCTGTGCCCGGCGGTCACGGCCTGCGCCGCCGCCACGCTCGGGCAGAGCACGACGTCGCCGAGCAGCAGGTCCGAAGGCTCCGGGTCCGAGGGGCCGCGGGTGAGGTCGAGATCGTCCATCGGAAAGGCCAGCACATCGGTCGGTCCGGGCTCGCCCATCCACCTCTCGTGCAGGCCGGACATGTGGTTCTCATCCACCAGCAGCACCGACAGCTCGGCCAGCGGATGCACGCCCACCTCACGTAGCACGTGCCGCGCGATGTCGACGATCGCGGGCCCGTCCGCAGCCACCCCGGACTCGTTGACGATCTCGATGCTCATCGCGCCTCCGTGCTCGAGAGTGCGGCGCGGTCAGCCACGGCGCCGCGAGCGCGAGCCGGCCACCCGGCCCTCACGCGCCGCGTCGTCGCGGTCCTGATCGGCGTCCCAGCGCGCATAGGCATCGACGATGTCGCTGACCAGCCGGTGCCGGACGACGTCGCCGCTGTTCAGGTGGCAGAAGTGGACGTCCTCGATGCCGTCCAGGATGCCCTGCACCACCCGCAGGCCGGACCGCTGGCCGCCGGGCAGGTCGACCTGGGTGACATCGCCGGTCACCACCACCTTGGACCCGAAGCCGAGCCGGGTGAGAAACATCTTCATCTGCTCCGGCGTGGTGTTCTGTGCCTCGTCGAGCACGATGAACGCGTCGTTCAAGCTGCGGCCGCGCATGTAGGCCAGCGGCGCGACTTCGATGGTCCCGTCCTGCGTGAGCCGCGGGATCGACGCCGGGTCGAGCATGTCGTGCAGGGCGTCGTAGAGCGGTCGAAGGTAGGGGTCGATCTTGTCATACAGGGTGCCGGGCAGGTAGCCGAGCCGCTCGCCGGCCTCGACCGCCGGGCGGGTAAGGATGATGCGGTTGACCTGCTTGGTATGCAGCGACTGCACCGCCTTGGCCATCGCGAGGTAGGTCTTGCCGGTGCCGGCGGGGCCGATGCCGAAGACGATGGTGTGATTGTCGATCGCGTCGACGTAACGCTTCTGGTTCAGCGTCTTCGGCCGGATCGTGCGACCGCGGCGGGACAGGATCGACAGGCTCAGCACCTCGGCCGGCCGCTCGGACACCCCGCTGGTCATGATCGCGAGCGTGCGCCGAACCGCATCGGGCGAGAGCGGTTCGCCGCGGTCGAGGAGGGTCAACAGCTCTTCGAAGAACCGGGTCGCGAACGCATTGTCGGCCGGCGCGCCGGTCAGCGTGATCTCGTTGCCGCGCACGTGCACGTCGCTGGCGAGCGAGTCCTCGTAGAGCCGCAGCAGGTCGTCGCCCGCTCCCAGCAGGTTCACCATCGAGTGGGACACCGGAACGACGATCGTCGTCGACGCCCGCGCGAGTCCGGTGCCGGGCCCGGACGGTCCGTTGCCGGCCGTCCTTCCTGGCTGGTCGGTCTGATCAGGCAACGGTCGGATGACCTGCACTTCCTGCTGGGCATTCGGGAGGAAACGGTCGCTTCATGCTACCGCCGACCGTCTCAGCCGGGGGGCCACCGCATCGCCCGGTTGCCCATCACGTGCGCGTGCACGTGATTGACCGTCTGCTGCCCGTCGCGGCCGGTGTTGAACACCACTCGATAGCCGGACCCGGCCAGACCCTCGGCGTCGGCGACGGCGGCGATGCCGCGCATCAGCGCGACGGTCAGGTCGGCGTCGCCCGTCGCGAGCTCGGCCAGGTTGAGGTGGTGCGACCTTGGCACCACCAGGACGTGCACGGGTGCCTTCGGATTGACGTCGCGGAAGGCATAGCACCGGTCGTCTGACCATACCTCGGTCGACGGGATGTCACCTGCGACGATGGAGCAGAACAGGCAGTCGGCCATCCGCGAATCGTACGTGCAGCGACGTCCGGGCCCGGTACCGCGCCGGGCGGGACGCGGTGGCTCGAGGCCATGATGGGTAAACCCACCCGCCCGGGCGAGCGTCATAGCGACCGTGACCGGCACACTTGCTCTCTATGAGACGGGCTCGCACGCCGTGGTGAGGACTCGTCGCGCCAGCGACGACGCCGACGTCGCGTTGACCGGTCTCTATACGGCGAACTACGGCAAGCTGGTCCGGATCGCGGCTCTGCTGCTCGATGACGTCGGCCTGTCCGAAGAGGTGGTCCAGGACGCCTACATCAAGGTGCACGCTGCCTGGGGCCGGCTGCGGGACCAGCGGGCGGCGGAGGCTTACCTGCGCACCGCCGTCGTCAACCTCTCGCGGTCGCGGATGCGCCGCCGTCAGGTCGCGCAGAAGCACGCGCCCAAGCCGATGCCGGACGCCGAATCGGCCGAGCAGGGCGCCATGGACGCCCTCGACCGCGACCGGGTCCTGGCGGCACTGCGGTCGCTCCCCCGACGCCAGCAGGAATGTCTCGTGCTGCGCTACTACGGCGACCTGTCCGAGGCGCAGATCGCCGAGGCGATGGGCATCAGTGCCGGCGCCGTGAAGAGCCATGCGTCGCGCGGCATGAGCGCGCTGCGCGAACGACTCGAGGAAACCGCGTGAGGACCCCACCGAACGACGACCGGGCAGTCGAGGCGAGGCTGCGGGCGGCTCTGCAAGAACGCGCCGACGCGATCGTGCCCGCCGGTGACGGCCTGCAACGAATCCGCGATCACACCGCGCGCCGGCGCCGGCTGAACCTGCTCTGGCCGGCGCTGTCGGCGGCAACGGTCGCAGCGGCGATCGCCGTCGCCGTACTCGTCGTCCCGTCGATGCTGCGTCCCGGCGGTAATCCGCAGCGGAACTCGGCCGCTGGCGGCGCCGCGACCAGCCAGCCCGTCGCCTCCTCCGCCCCGGTCGCGCCGACGCGGCCGACCCCCACCGGCGGCACGCCGACTGCCCCGGCGTCGCGGATCAGCACACCCCCGACCGGGCCGAGTGGCGCCGGGACGACGACAGCGTGGCCGTACGCGAACGCGGCCGACGCGATGGCGGGCACCGATGCGAAGGCGCATCCCGAACTGGCCGACCCGGTCAGGACGGCGGTGTCGTTCATCGAGTCGCTGGTGGGCAACAACACCGGGTTCACCGGCAGGACAAGCGATTCGGCGGCCGGCGTCGTGCGGGTCGCCGTGCGGTCGGCCAAGCCGGCGCCCGCGCGGCCGGTGTGCACGGTCAGCCTGGTGCCGGTGCGGACCGGGACCGGCCAGATCTACCTCGTGCGGTCCGCGACCACGACGGCGCTCACGCTGCGCCAGGTCGGCAAGATGGACGGCACCCGGCCGCTCGCAGTCAGCGGTGCGGCAACCCTCGACGCCGGGCAGGTGCCGAAGCTGCACGTCTACCTCAGCCTGCCCGCGTTCGGCTCGCCGACGTTGAGCTTCCAGCAGCCGGTCATCACCAGCTCCGGGACCCAGCGGTGGTCCGCGACGCTGAACCCCGCGCGGGCGGCGACCTCCGGTGTCGTGTCGGTCTGGACAACCGACAGCGCTGGCAACGTCGTCGATTTCGCGGCCCGCCCGGCGAGTTGACGCCCGGGCTGACGGACGGTCAGTTCCAGCGGCCGGTGACGGTGCTGATCGCGGCCAGTGCGGCGGCGCCGGCACTCGAGGTGCGCAGCACCGACGGTCCGAGCCTGGCCAACCGAGCGCCGGCGGCGCGGAACGCGGTCAGCTCCCCGTCGGTGAGCCCGCCCTCGGGACCGACGACGAGCACGATGTCGCCGGTAGCCGGCAGGCCCAGCGAGACGAGCTGACGCAGCGCGCCGCCATGCAGCACGACCGCCGTCGCGGCGCCGCCGATCAGCGAGCACACCTGCCGGGTCGACGCCTGCCCGGTGACGACCGGCACCCAGGCGCGCCGCGACTGCTTCGCCGCCGCCCGGGCCGCCGCCCGCCACCGGGCGACGCCACGCGCCACCCGGTCCGGTCGCCAACGCGCGACGCATCGGGCCGCCGCCCAGGGAACGATCTCGTCGGCACCGAGTTCGGTGAGCAGTTCGACGGCGAGCTCGCCGCGGTCTCCTTTCGGCAGCGCCTGCACGACGACGAAGCGCGGCTGTGGCGGATCGAGCCGGGCCCGGCGACGCACCGAGAGTCGCAGCCGCCCGGGCTCCGCTGACTCCACGGTGCAGTCGGCGACTCCACCTACGCCGTCGGCCAGCCGAACCTCGCCGCCCGGCGCGAGCCGCTGCACGGTGGAGGCGTGGTGGCCCTCCGCACCGTCGAGCACCGCGGTGTCCTCGGTCGGCAGCTCGTCGACCAGGAACAGCGGCGGGGTTGCCACGCTCACCGCCCGTTGAACGCGTCGCGCATCCGGGAGAACAACCCGCCACCGGCGCCGGAGGACTTGCCGAGGACCGGGCGTTCCTCATCGCGCAGCCGGGCGAGGTCGTGGATCAGCTGTTCCTGCTCGGCGTCCAGGCGGGTAGGGGTCTGCACCTCGACGTGCACCATCAAATCGCCGCGGCCGACGCCGCGCAGGTGCGGGACCCCGCGGGCGCGCAACGTCTTGATCGCGCCGGGCTGGGTGCCTGGCTTGATGTCGACGACCTCCTCGCCGTCGAGCGTCGTCAGGGTGAGCGAGGTGCCAAGCGCCGCCGCGGTCATCGGCAGGGTGACCCGGCAGTGCAGGTCGTCGCCGTCGCGGCTGAAGACGTCGTGGGTGCGTTCCTCGACCTCGACGTAGAGATCGCCGGCCGGACCGCCCCCGGGTCCGACCTCGCCCTGGCCGGACAGCCGCACCCGCATGCCGTCGCTGATGCCGGCGGGAACCTTGACCGAGATCATCTGACGGGCGCGCACGCGTCCCTCGCCGGCGCACCTCGGGCACGGCTCGTGGATCACGGTGCCGATGCCGCGGCAGGTCGGGCAGACGTGCGCCGTCATCACCCGGCCGAGGATGGAGTTCTGCACGCTCTGCACCTCGCCGCGCCCGCTACAGGTCTCGCACCGCACCGGCGACGTGCCCCGCGCAGTCCCGGCACCAGCGCACTCCTCGCACCGGACCGCGGTGTCGACAGCGATCTCCTTGGTCGCGCCGAACGCCGTCTCCTCCAGATCCAGGGTGATCCGGATCAGCGCGTCCGCACCCTGCCGGGTGCGCTTGCGCGGTCCGCGCGAACCGGCGGTCCCGAAGAACGCGTCGACCAGATCCCCGAACCCGGCGAAGCCGCCACCGAACGGGTCGGCGCCGCCACCCCCGGCCGGCCCGAGCGGATCGCCGCCGAGGTCGACGATGCGTCGCTTCTCCGGATCGCGCAGTACTTCGTAGGCCGCGGCCACCTCGGCGAAGCGCTCCTTGGCGTCCGGGCCGGAGTTGACGTCGGGATGCAGGTCGCGGGCCAACCGCCGGTACGCCCGCTTGATCTCCTCGGCCGTCGCGTCGCGGCGCACGCCGAGGACGCTGTAGTAATCCGTCGCCACGCCTCAGCGCCCCGACAGCACGTCGCCGATGTAGTTCGCGACCGCCCGCACCGCGCCCATCGTCCCGGCATAGTCCATGCGCGTCGGGCCCACCACGCCAAGCGTGCCGAGCGCCAGCGACTCGCCGCCGTAGCCGGAGGAGACCACCGAGGTCGTCTGCAGCGCCTGCACTGTGTGTTCGACGCCGATGCGCACCTGGACGGTCGCCGAAGCCGTCTCCCCGAATAGCCGGAGCAGCACGACCTGCTCCTCTAGCGCCTCGAGCACGGGCCGCATCGTGTGCGGGAAGTCCAGCGCGTCGAGATTCCCGGTGCCGGCCAGCGCGACCCGCTCCTCGGGATGCTCGACCATCGTCTCCAGCAGCACGGCCGAGAGGCCGGTGACGATCGGGCGTAGTTCGGGGGACACGGTGTCGGGCAGCTGGTCGACGATATCGGGCACGTCGGCGAACCGCCGCTCCCGCAGGTGCGTGTTGAGCGCCGTCCGCAGGTCGACGACGACGTCGTCGGCGAGCGGCATCGGCGTCTCGACGGTGCGCTGCTCGACCCGGCCAGTGTCGGTGATTACGACCAGCATCAGCCGGGTCGCCGACACGGCGACGAGTTCCAGGTGCCGCACCACGCTGCTGGACAGCCGCGGGTACTGCACGACGGCGACCTGACGGGTCAGCTGGGCGAGCAGCCGCACGGTCCGCCGCAGGACATCGTCGAGATCGACAGCGCCGGCGAGGAACGAACTGATCGCCCGGCGCTCGGCCGACGACAGCGGCTTGACCGTCGAGAGCCGGTCGACGAAGAGCCGGTAGCCCTTGTCGGTGGGCACCCGCCCGGCGCTGGTGTGCGGCTGCGCGATGTAACCCTCGTCCTCCAGCGCCGCCATGTCGTTGCGGATGGTGGCCGGCGAGACGCCCAGGTTGTGCCGTTCGACCAGCGCCTTGGAGCCGACCGGCTCATGGGTCGAGACGAAGTCGTCCACGATGGCACGAAGCACGGCCAGCTTGCGATCCTCGCTCACCGCCACCTCCGCTCGCCGTCGTCCCCGCCGTCGGCGGTCTTGGCACTCATCTGGACGGAGTGCCAGTGTACGACGGGCGCCCCGTCGGGCAGAGCGCCGCAGCGGTTACGCTCGACCATGCAGCAATTGACCGCCGGGGGCAGTCAGTGATCTTCAAGGACGTCCGGGA
The DNA here is from genome assembly GCA_003244255.1 of Pseudonocardiales bacterium. Lineage (GTDB taxonomy): Bacteria > Actinomycetota > Actinomycetes > Mycobacteriales > QHCD01 > QHCD01. The sequence goes on from QHCD01000062.1 coordinate 24,540, forward strand.
CGGGCGTCCATATCCTGACCACGGGATGTCCGCCGCGGACTGGGCCCGCATCCCACCCCGCGCCATCCGGCTGGACGAGCTGATCGCGACCAAGCGCGAGCTGGCGCTAGACCGGCTGCTGGACGAGGACTCGACCTACTACGGCGACCTCTTCCCGCACGCCGTGCAGTGGCAACACGACCTGTACCTCGAGGACGGCCTGCACCGGGCGCTTCGGGCCGCCCTGCAGCAGCGCCACACCCTGCATGTGCGCGTGTTCGACCTGGATCAGATCGCCGCGCGCCGCTGATACGCGTTCAGAGCCAGCCCTTCTCCCGCGCCGTGTGAACGGCCTCGACCCGGTTTCGGGCGCCGATCTTTCGGATCGCCGCCGAAAGATAATTGCGCACAGTGCCCTCCGACAGCACCAACTGCCCGGCGATGTCGGCCACCGTCGACCCGTCGGCAGCCGCGCCGAGCAGCTCACGCTCCCGGCTCGATAGCGGGTTCGGGCCTTCGGTGAGCGCCGCCGCGGCGAGGCTCGCGTCGATCACCCGATCGCCGGCCAGCGCCCGACGGATCGCGGCGGCGAGCTCGCCGGCCGGTTTGTCCTTGACCAGGAAACCCGCGGCTCCCGCCTGCATGGCGCGACGCAGAAATCCCGGCCGGCCGAACGTGGTGAGGATCAGCACCACGCAGCCGGGCAGCTCGCGGTGCAGGACCGCGGCGGCATCCAGGCCGTCCATGCCCGGCATCTCGATGTCGAGCAGCGCGACGTCGGCCCGGCTGCTCCTGGCAGCTTGCAGCACCTCGTCACCGCGGCCCACCTCCGCCACGACCTCGAGGTCGTCCTCCAGCTCGAGCAGCGCGCCGATCGCTCCGCGCACCATGGCCTGGTCCTCGGCGAGGAGGATGCGAATCATCCGCGACTACCTGGGCGCGAGCGGTCGAGCGTCGGGATTCGTTTCTGCCGCCCGGACCGGTGGCCGCGGCGCGGCGGCATAGGACGGCGCGTCGAACGGCACCGTGACGGACACCCGGAACCCGCCGGCCGGCCGCGGCCCTCCAGTTGCGTCACCGCCGGCTGCGGCCATCCGCTCCGCGAGCCCGCACAACCCGTGACCGGCAGCCGGATCGTCCACAGTGGACGTCGATGCCGGCCCACCGTCCACTGTAGACAGACCGACGCCGTCGTCATCGACCACCAGCTCGACCGAATCCCCGCGGCTGCGCAGGTTGATGACGACATGCGATGCGTGGCTGTGCCGCAGGATGTTCGTCGTGGCCTCACGGATCGCCCAGGCCAGCAGCGACTCGACGGGCGCCGGTAGCGGCGGACCCGGTGACGGCAGCTCGACCTTGATCGCGGCCGCCTCGAGCGCTCGGCGCGCACCGTCGAGCTCCTCCTCGAGCGAACGCCGGTAGCCGCTGACGGCTTCGCGCACCTCGACCAACGCCTGCCGGGCCACCGACTCGATGTCGGCGATCTCACTCGTTGCGCGGGCGGCGTTGCGCTGCACCAGCCGTCCGGCGAGCTCGGCCTTCAGCACGACCAGCGAGAGGCTGTGCCCGAGCAGGTCGTGCAGGTCGCGGGCGAAGCGTAACCGCTCCTCGCTGACCGCAAGCCGGGCGTTCTCCTCCCGGGTCGCGGCCAGCTCGCAGATCAGCTCCCGCATTCGCGACAGGCCGATCGTTGACAGCGGCCCCAACACAGTGAGCAGGGTGAGCACGAAGATAGTGCCGACGCCGGCGTGGACCACCAGCAAGACCATTAGCGACATCGCAGCCAGCACGCCGACGGCGACGGCAGAAACCCGCGGCGCGTTCACGGCGGCGAACGCGCAGCTCGCGTAGATCATCAGTCCGGCGAAGGACCCGCCGAAGGCCAACGGCGTCACTATCGCCATGACGATCAGGATCGCGACACCCACGTCGATGCGGCGCGCATACCGGCGGGGCCGGAGGGTGTGAAAACCCGCGCCGAGCAGCAACAGCAGGTAGAGCACGACGAACAGCACCAACGTAGCGGCGGCGGTGCAGAGCTCCCAGACCGGTCGGTCGCCGGTGGCCAGGTCCGTTGCCGGGAAGACCAGGAAGACCAGGTAGATCGACGCCCAGGCGACGTACCGCCGATTCCAGAGCCGATCCTCCAGGATCCTCTGATGGCTCGTCCGGTCGATCGGCTGATCGGTCATCCCTGCCTCCGCGGGTGTGTGCCACACGCTACCCGCGGGGCCCAGTCGGCTGACGAACCACCGACGTCAGTCCACCAGGTCTCGCACGACGGCGTCGGCCAACAGCCGCCCGCGCAGCGTAAGCACCGCACGCCCTTCGCCGTAGGCCGGGCGGTCGAACAGGCCGTAGGTGAGCATCCGGTCCGCCTCGCACCGCCGCGCGGCTGGGATCTCGGCCAGCGGCAGGCCGTCCGCCAGCCGGATCCGCAGCAGCGTCCGCTCGCTGCGGCGAGCGGCTTCGCCGAGAATTTCCCTTGCTGCAGCGGGGGTTTCGCCGGCGGCCAGCCGCGCGGCGTAGGCGGCCGGGTGCTTGACGTTCCACCACCGCACGCCGCCGACGTGGCTGTGCGCGCCGGGCCCGATGCCCCACCAATCCCCGCTGGTCCAGTACAGCTCGTTGTGTCGGCAGCGGGCCGCATGCGTCCGGGCCCAGTTCGAGATCTCGTACCACGAGAACCCGGCAGCGCCGAGTGTCTGGTCGGCCTGCACGTAGCGGTCGGCGAGCACGTCGTCGTCCGGTGGCGGCAGGTCGCCCCGAGCCACCTTGCGAGCCATCGCGGTGCCCTCCTCGACGACGAGGGCGTACGCCGAGATGTGGTCCGGCCCGGCCGCGATCGCGGCGTCGAGCGATGCCTGCCAGTCCTGCTCGGTCTCGCCGGGCGTGCCGTAGATCAGATCGAGGTTGACGTGTGCGAAACCGGCCGATCGCGCCTCCGTCACGGCGGCGGCCGCACGGCCGGGCGAGTGCTGACGGTCGAGGGTCGCGAGCACGTGTGCACGCCCCGACTGCATGCCGAGGCTCACCCGGGTGAAGCCGGCTTCGCGCAACCTGCCGAGGTACGCCGCCGTCACCGACTCCGGGTTGGCCTCGGTGGTGATCTCGGCATCCGGAGCGAGACCGAACTCGTCGCGTACCTCGTCGACCAGCGCGATCAGATGGTCCGCGGGCAGGATGCTCGGCGTGCCGCCCCCGACGAACACGGTGGTCGCGATCGGGGCGTGGTCGCCCAGCACCTGCCGGGCCAGCCGCAGCTCGGCGAGCGCCGCGTCGACGTAGGCCGACGTCGACATGCCGCCGAGCTCCGCGGTGGTATAGGTGTTGAAGTCGCAGTAACCGCACCGCGTGGCGCAGAACGGGACGTGCAGGTACCACCCGAAGGGCATCCGACCGACGCCGGCCAGAATGTGCGCCGGGAGCGAACCTTCCCGGGGCACCGGTTCACCATCGGGCAGCGCAGGGGTCACCCGATCAGTGTTTCAATGAGCACCGTGCCGGACCAGCCCGCCCGCTACGACGTCGCGGGTGCTGTTGCGACCATCACGATGGACTCCCCCGCCAACCGCAACGCACTGTCCGCACGGATGACGGCCCGGCTCGTCGAGCTGCTGGCGACAGCGGTGCGAGACGACGCCGTGCGGGTCATCGTGCTGAGCCACACCGGCGCAGTGTTCTGCTCCGGCATGGACCTCTCGGAATCAACCGCGGCGTCGGCGGATTCCATGCCGGTGAGCGCCTTTCCCGCCGTGCTGCGGGCGATCCTCGATGCCCCGAAACCCACGATCGCACGGGTCGCCGGCCCGGCCCGCGCGGGTGGCGTCGGCCTGCTCGCCGCGTGCGACGTCGTCGTCGCCGCGACGACGTCGACGTTCGCGTTCACCGAGGTGCGGCTCGGGCTGGTGCCGGCTGTCATCTCGGTCACGGTGCTGCCCCGCCTGCACGCATCGGTCGTGCGCGAGCTGTTCCTCACCGCGGAGACATTCGACGGCGTGCGCGCGGCAGCGATCGGCCTGGTCAATTCCGTCGTCGAGCCGGAGTTCCTCGACTCCGAGGTGATACGTTACTGCCACCTGCTGGTACGAGGCGCTCCGGGTGCCATCGCCGATACCAAGGCACTGCTCGCCCATCCGCCGGTCGACGCCTCACCGGAACAATTCGCCGCGCTGTCAGCACTTTCGGCGCGTCGGTTCGCCGGCGACGAGGGTCAGGAAGGCATCGCGTCCCTCCGCGAGAAGCGGCCGGCGAGCTGGATTCCATCGTCCGCGCGCAACGACTGACCCGGCGCGGCGAAACGGCGGTGCGGACGGGTGCGGAGGCGACGCAGCACTTTGGTACACACCGCGACGCTGCTCACGTCCGGCGATCCGCATCTGGCCGAGGACATGGTGCAGACCGCGCTGGTTCGTCTGTATGTGGCGTGGCCGCGAGCGCGCCGACTCAGCGTCGACGCCTACGTGCGCCGGATCCTGATCAACGCGCTGATCGACGAGAGACGTCGACCGTTCGCCCGGCCGCCGTCGGATGCCGGATCAGCGACCCGGATCGACCCGCTGGAACGACGCGTAGTGGTCGGACGTGTAGTACAGCTCGCCGGCGCGGCCGGTGATGATCCGGCGCGCGCCGCGGGTTGTCTCGCCCGGCGTCGGCACGGTGTATTCGTGGTAGTAGCCCGAGGCCTCGGTTGGCAGTTCGTGCCCGCGATTGTCGAAGACGGCACCGTCGCGTGCGTACGGGAACGGGCCGCCGTCGTGGATCAGGGTGATGGTCTGCTGCGCTTGGGTCGGTAGGGACGATTCCGCGACGGTCGGCAGGTGCGGGGAATGCTCGGAGCCGACCGCCTGGATCGTGTAGCCGACCGCGAGCAGGACCAGCAGGGCGAACAGCACGAGCAGGGGCCGACGGGTGCGACGCACCGGCGGGCGGCGATACCGTCGCGCCATGCAGGCAGCCTACGTCGAGACTCCTGACCCGGACGACCCGCTCGGCGCGCTGCGCGTGGGCGACCGCCCCGAGCCAGAGCCAGGACCGGGGTGGATGACCGTCGAGGTGCGGGCCGCGTCGCTGAACCACCACGACCTGTTCAGCCTTGCCGGCGTCGGCCTGCGCGCCGACCGCTGCCCGATGATCCTCGGCTGCGACGCCGCCGGAATCGACGCCGCCGGCAACGGTGTGATCGTGCACGGCGTCATCAACGATCCGTCGTGGCGCGGCGAGGAGACGTTGGACCCGAAACGCACGCTCCTCTCCGAGGTGCACCAGGGCACGTTCGCGCAGCGGGTGACAGTGCCGCTGCGCAATGTGGTGCCGAAGCCGGCCGAGATCTCGTTCGCCGAAGGTGCGTGTCTCGGTGTGGCATGGCTGACCGCGTACCGGATGCTGTTCGTGAAGTCGGGCCTGCGCCCGGGGCAGACGGTCCTCGTCCAGGGTGCGAGCGGCGGTGTCGCGACCGCCGCGATCATGCTCGGTCGCACCGGCGGCTTCCGGGTGTGGGTCACGGGGCGCACCGAGGCAAAACGCGACGCGGCCGTGCAACTGGGGGCGCATGCCGCGTTCGAGCCGGGCGCGCGGCTGCCGGAGCGGGTCGATGCGGTGATTGAAACCGTCGGCGCCGCGACCTGGGAGCACACGCTGAGGTCGCTACGGCCGGGTGGCACCGTCGTCGTCGCGGGAACGACGACCGGACCGAATCCTCCGGCGGGCCTGAACCGGGTCTTCTTCCTGCAGCTGTCCGTCCTCGGATCGACGATGGGCTCCCGCGACGAGCTGGAGTCCCTCGTCGGCCTGCTGACGACGACTGGAGTCCGACCGGTGATCGACCGCGTCTTGCCGCTCGCGCAGGCCGCCGCGGGACTTGCCGCCATGCAGGCCGGCGAGACCGCAGGCAAGATCGTTTTTGAGCCCTGATCGGTCGATGTGCCTGGTCTACAAGGGAAATTCGCCTTGCGCTGAGTTCGCTGCTGCGATAGAATCGAACACATGTTCGAGACGGCGATTGCGGGCGCGCTGGATGCGCTGTGCACACCGGCGCTGGAGTCGGTGGGCGACGAGACGGTGCTGGAGCGGATCGAGGCATTGGAGCGAATCCGGTCGCGGGTCGACGCGGAGCAGTGCGTTGCGCTCGCCGATTTCGCCCGTCGCCGTGAGTCCGACGAGTGCGGCGCGACGGTCGGCGACGAGGTCGGCCTGGCGTTGCGAATCGCGCCCCGCACGGCAGACCGGCGGATCGATGTCGCCGTGGCCCTGACCGATCGGCTGCCGGCAACGACCGTGGCGATGCGTGCGGGCAAGGTCACCATGGCCAAGGCACGGGTCCTGCTGGAGGAGACCGGCGGCCTCGACGGCGCCGCCGCGGCGACCGTGGAACGTGCGGTGCTCGACCATGCCGCGCAGGTGACGCCCGGTCAGCTGCGCCGGCGGGTGGCGCGGGCAGTGATAGCCATCGACGCTGCCGCTGCGGTGAGGCGCCGCCGGCAGGCCGAGACCGAGCGGTCGGTGTGGATGCGCCCTGACGCCAACGGCATGGCGACGCTCGGCGCGCACCTGTGCGCAGCAGATGCCGTCGGGATCTTCACACTCCTTGACGGCTCCGCCCGTGCCGCCCGCGCCGCCGGGGATGCGCGCACGCTGGAGCAGCTGCGCGCCGACACGCTCGTGCAGGCGATCGGCGGCGGCCCGTCGCCGGCGGCCGAGCCGTTGGTGCAGATCACGGTGTCGGCCGATGCCGTGGTCGACGACGGTGCGGCGCCGGGCGAGCTGGCTGGCTACGGCCCGATCGACCACGAGCTGTCCCGGCGCATCGTCGCCACCGGTAGCTGGCAGCGGCTGCTCACCGATCCCGCCACCGGTCAGGTGACCGATGTCGGTCGCACCCGTTACCGGCCACCGGCCGCGCTCGCCGAGCTGGTCCGGGCCCGGGATCGGTCCTGCGCCTTCCCGACCTGCGAACGGCGCTCAGCCGGGTGTGATCTCGATCATCGGCGCCGCTGGTCGGCCGGCGGGGTCACCAGTGCCGCCAACCTGTGGCCGTTGTGCAGTCGCCATCACGTCGTCAAGGACGGCGCCGACGGATGGTCCTGCGAGCTGCTGCGCGACGGTCGCGTCGCGTGGACCACGCCGTCCGGTCGGGTCTACACGGTCTACCGCACCGACGTCGACGGCGACATCGACATCATGCGGGTCACCGACACCGGTCCCAGCCCGCCGCCCGCGCCGGCCGCCATCGCGCAGCTACCGCCGCCGTTCTGATCCTCCGCGCCTGGACCTGTTGGCGCGCAGGCGATGCAGGCCGTCGGTGACGACGCCCACCGTTTCCGCCGTCGCGTGTCGCGCGTCGCGTGCGTGCTCGGCGAAGGCGTGCAGCAGCGCGGGTTCCGCAGGCGGTCCGCCGTACCCGAACTGCTCCATCTCGGTGGCGGCGAGCCAGTTCAGCCGCGCCGCCACGGGTGCCGGCAGCTGGTCGCCGCGAGCCAGCGGGCGGAAGTCATCGGTTCGCGGTACCGGATCCCAGTTGATCGCTGCGGGCCGGCCACCGAGTTCCGACGACCCGCGTACCGGGATCTCGGCGTGCTCGTACCGACCCGGCTCGAGGCCGACGTCCGAGCAGATGCGCGTCATCGCGCCGGCCGGGTCGTCGTACAGATCCTCATACCGCACGACGACGGCGGCGCCGGGATGCGCCTCGACGAATGCGGCGATCCGCCGGGCCCCGGATCGCCATGTCTGCAGCCATTTCTCGGCCGGGCCGCCGAACGTGCGCAACGCCGATGCCACCGTCGCGCGGGGATCGCGCACCAGCAGCACCAGCGACGCGGACCCGAACAGGTCGGTGAAGAGCTCGAGGTGATCGGTCAGGGGGGTCTTCGTCACCGGCCGCCGCGGATCATCTGGTGCGACGTCGGGATCGACCGTCCGCAGCGTGTCGAGCAGCCCGGCGCCGATATTGCGCAGCATGGTCGCCCGCAGGCTCGCGTCGTTCAGCCTGTTGCTGGCGACGACGCGGTCGGCGTAATCGGCGAGCAGGTCCGCGAACCGCAGCAGCTGGTCCTCCCACGACCCTTCCCACGACGTGCGCCCGAGTGCGGGTCGGCAGTCCGGATGGCGAATCAGCAGGTCGTAGAGGTAGTGCGTGCCGCAGCGCTGCGAGATGCCGATGACGAAGATGGGGCCGGAACGCTCCGTCACCTCAGGCCGACCCGATCGCGAAGAAGGCTAGCCGGCTCACTTCTTCGTTCCGGTGTCGACAGGGTCACCGGACGTCGACAGCGCGGCGATGAACGCCTCCTGCGGCACCTCGACCCGGCCGACCATCTTCATCCGCTTCTTGCCCTCCTTCTGCTTCTCCAACAGCTTGCGCTTGCGGGTGATGTCGCCGCCGTAACACTTGGCGAGGACGTCCTTTCGCATCGCCCGGATGCTCTCCCGGGCGATGATCCGGGAACCGATCGCGGCCTGGATCGGAACCTCGAACTGCTGCCGCGGGATCAGCTTGCGCAGCTTCGCGGTGATAGCGACGCCGTAGGCGTATGCCTTGTCCTTGTGGACGATCGCGCTGAAGGCGTCGACGTTCTCTCCCTGCAGGAGCACATCGACCTTGACCAGATCGGCTGGTTGCTCGCCGTCGGCCTCGTAGTCGAGCGACGCGTAGCCGCGGGTGCGAGATTTCAGGGCGTCGAAGAAGTCGAAGATGATCTCGGCGAGGGGCAGCCGGTAGCGCAACTCCACCCGCGATTCGGAGAGGTAGTCCATGCCCAGCAGGGTGCCCCGCCGCGACTGGCACAGCTCCATGATCGCGCCGATATAGTCGCTGGGCGCGATCACCATCGCCTTGACGATCGGTTCGTAGATCGTCGGCGACTTGCCGGCCGGCCAGTCGCTGGGGTTGGTCACGACGTGCTCGACGCCGTCCTCGAGCTCGAGCCGGTAGACGACGTTGGGGGCCGTCGAGATCAGGGTGAGGTCGAACTCCCGCTCCAGGCGTTCGCGCACGATCTCCATGTGCAGCAGGCCGAGGAAGCCGCAGCGGAAGCCGAACCCCAGCGCCGTCGAGGTTTCCGGCTCGTAACCGAGCGCCGCGTCGTTGAGCCGCAACCGGTCTAGTGCGTCCCGCAGCATCGGGAACTGCGAGCCGTCGACGGGATAGAGCCCGGAATAGACCATCGGCTTGGGGTCACGGTAGCCGGCGAGCGGTGACGTCGCCGGTTTGTGCGCGCTGGTGACGGTGTCGCCGACCCGCGACTGCCGCACGTCTTTCACGCCGGTGATGAGGTAACCCACCTCGCCCGCCGACAGCCCACCGGTTGGCATCGGTTCCGGTGAGATGACGCCGACCTCGAGCAGCTCGTGCATCGTGCCGGTCGACATCATCTTGATCCGCTGCCGCGGATCAATGCTGCCGTCGACGACGCGGATGTAGGTAATCACGCCGCGGTAGATGTCGTAGACGGAGTCGAAGATCATCGCGCGCATGGTGGCGCCGCCGTCTCCGATCGGCGGCGGGACGTCGCGGACGACGACGTCGAGCAGCTCGGGGACGCCCTGGCCCGTCTTGGCGCTGACCCGCAGGATGTCGTCGGGGTCGCAATCCAGGATGTGGGCGAGCTCGGCGGCGTAGCGCTCCGGCTGCGCGGCCGGCAGGTCGATCTTGTTCAGCACCGGTATGACCGTCAGGTCGTTCTCCAGCGCCAGGTACAGGTTCGCGAGCGTCTGCGCCTCGATGCCCTGAGCGGAGTCGACCAGCAGCACGGCGCCCTCGCAGGCGGCGAGTGAGCGCGAGACCTCATAGGAGAAGTCGACGTGCCCCGGCGTGTCGATCAGGTCCAGAACGTGCCCGCGCCAGGGTAGCCGCACGTTCTGCGCCTTGATCGTGATGCCGCGCTCGCGCTCGATGTCCATCCGATCGAGGTACTGCGCCCGCATCTGCCGCGCGCCGATCACGCCGGTGACCTCGAGCATCCGATCGGCCAGCGTCGACTTGCCGTGATCGATGTGCGCGATGATGCAGAAGTTCCGGATCACCGCGGGATCGGTACGGGATGGGACCGCATCGGAATTGGCGGGCAGGGTCACGAAGCTCCAGTCGTTTCGCTCGTTTCGTTCGCCTCCATCGTCCCATGCCCGACCCCTGCCCCCCGGCAAATCGCCTTGCCCGGCGGCGGCGCGCACCGCGAGCATCGGCACATGCGTGGCGCGGTGCGGATCCGATGGCAGGACCTGCCCGACGCCGTCCGGGCCGCCATCGAAGCTCATCTCGGGGCGCCGGTGATCCTCGCCGTGAACCAGCCTGGCGGCATGTCCTCCGGTCTCGCGGCGCGGGTGCGGTGCGAGGGCGGCCGGCGCGCGTTCGTCAAGGCCGCCGCGGTCTCGGTGAACGCCGGGACGGTGCGGCTGCACCGGCACGAGGCCCGCACGGCGGCCGCCCTGCCCGACGGCGTCCCGGTCCCGCGGCTGCGCCACGTGTACGACGACGGCGACTGGGTCGCGCTGATCTTCGACGAGTTCGACGGTGCGATGCCCGAGGTGCCGTGGCGACCCGACCAGCTACAGACGGTGCTCGCCGCGGTTGCCGACATGTCAGCGCGGCTGACGCCGTGCCCCGTGCCGGACGTTCCCGAGCTGGCCGACCACATCCGCGCCGACATGCTCGCCTACTCGCGGCTGGCCGCCGACCCGCCCGAGGATCTCGATGACTGGGAACGCCGGCACCTGGATCGACTGGCCGAGCATGCGGCGTCGGCGCTGGGCCAGCTGGTCGGTGACACGCTGGTGCATCTGGACATTCGCTCCGACAACATCCTGATCGCAGCCGACGGCTCGGTCGCGGTCGTCGACTGGGCCTGGGCCTCGCGCGGTCCGAGGTGGGTCGACTGCGCGATGCTGGTGCTCGAGGCGCAGTGGGCCGGCGTCGACGTCGGGACCGTCCATTGGCCCGAGCCCGATCCCGACGTGCTCACCGCGTTCGTCGCGGGCCTGGCCGGAATGTGGGCGACGTCGATGCGCCGTCGCGCGCCCGCCGACATGCCCACGATCCGGGCGGTGCAGCGGGCGCAGCACGACGTCGCGCTGTCGTGGGTACACGAGCACACCGGCTGGTAGCGTCGGCCGCGCCAGCCGTCCGCCCGGTGGAGGATCGCGCATGTCCTGTGCTCGCGCATCGTGGCACTTCTCTTGTGCGCTCGTGCTCGCCGGCTGCGTCGTCGCTGCCGCCGGCTGCTCGCCGAGCAAGACGACGACGGCGTCGTCGAACTGCACGCCCTTGGGCCTCGCAACCCACACCAAGGGCACGTTCACGATCGCGACGGACGAACCGGCGTACCCGCCGTGGTTCGTCGACGACCGACCCGCCAACGGCAAGGGCTTCGAGAGCGCGGTCGCCTTCGCGGTCGCCAAGCAACTCGGCTATCCGGCGGGAAAGGTGAAATGGGTCGTGGCCCGCTTCGACAGCGTCGTCACGCCCGGCCCGAAGAAGTTCGATGTCGACATCAACGAGGTGTCGATCACTGCGGCACGCAAGAAGGCCGTCGACTTCACGTCCGGCTACTACACCGTGACGCAGGCGCTGATCGCGCTGAAGAGCTCGCCGCTCGCGTCGGCGACCACGATCGCGGCGCTGAAGAACGCCAAGCTGGGTGCGCAGATCGGCACCACGAGCTACGACACGATCACCGACGTCATCAGGCCGTCGAAGTCGCCGTCGGTGTTCCAGACCAACGACGTCGCGAAGCTGGCGCTGAAGAACGGCCAGATCCAGGGCCTGCTCACCGACCTGCCGACGGCATTCGAGATCACCGGGGCCGAGATCACCGACGCCAAGATCGTCGGCCAGTTCGCCAGGTCCGGCAGCGGCGGCGAGCAGTTCGGCATGGTGCTGCAGAAGGGCAGCCCGATCACGTCGTGTGTGAGCAAAGCCGTCACCGCGCTGCAGAAGAACGGCACCCTCGGCAAGCTGCGGCAGCAGTGGCTCTCGACCGACGCCGGCGCGCCGATCCTGAAGTAGCGCTGCGATGAGTTCGGCGGCACCGGTCTCGGCGCGCGAGCTGGACCGGCAGCGGATCCGGCGCTCGGCCACCCGGCGCTCGGCGCTCGTAGCGGCCGCGAGCACCGTGGTCGTGGCTGCGATCCTCTATCTCGGCGTAACCCGGGCGCCGGGCTGGCCGAGCGTGCGGGAAACGTTCTTCAGCCCGTCGCACGCCAGGACCGCGTTCCCCAAGGTGCTGGACGGCCTGTGGCTCAACGTGCGGGTGATGGTCATCTGCGAGGTCATCATCCTGGTGCTCGGCATGCTGCTCGCGCTCGCCCGCACCCTGCGCGGGCCGGTGTTCTTCCCGCTGCGCGCCCTCGCGACCGCCTATACCGACCTGTTCCGCGGGCTGCCGCTGCTGCTCGTGCTGCTGCTCGTCGGCCTCGGCGTTCCGGGCCTGCACCTGTCCGGACTGCCGACCAACGTCGTCGTGCTCGGCGGCACCGCACTCGTGCTGACCTACACCGCATACGTGGCCGAGGTCTTCCGCGCCGGAATCGAGACCGTGCACCCGAGCCAGCGTGCGGCCGCACGGTCCCTGGGACTGTCGGCGACGCAGACCTTGCGCCACGTCGTGCTGCCCCAAGCCGTGCGCAACGTCATCCCGCCGCTGCTCAACGACCTCGTCTCACTGCAGAAGGACTCCGGGCTGATCTCGATCCTCGGCGCGACCGACGCCATCCAGGCCGCCGGTATCGCCGAGGCGAAGGACTTCAACTTCACGCCATATGTGCTCGCCGGTGTGCTGTTCGTGCTGCTGACGATCCCGATGACCCGGCTCACCGACTACGTCAGCGCACGCGCGACCAGGCGCCGCCGTTCGGTGGGGGCGGTGTGACGCACCCGGCGAGCGCAGCCGGCCCGGGCCCGCTGCTGTCGATCCAAGGCGTCCGCAAGTCCTACGGCGGCGCCGACGTGCTGCGGGGTGTCGACCTGGACGTGCCGTCGCACGGCGTGATCGCCCTGATCGGTGCATCGGGATCGGGCAAGTCCACGCTGCTGCGCTGCGTCAACCTGCTGGAGCAGGTCGACGACGGCGTGATCGAGCTGGACGGCGAGGAGATCACCGACCCGCGGGTCGACGTCGACGGCGTCCGCTCCCGGATCGGCGTGGTCTTCCAGGCCTACAACCTGTTCCCGCACCTGCCCGTGCTCGACAACGTCACGCTTGCGCCACGGCGGGTGCACAAGCGGGAGCGCGGTATCGCCGAGTCCGAAGCGCGCGACCTGCTGCAGCGGTTCGGCCTGGCCGACAAGGCCGACGAGTTCCCCGACCGACTCTCCGGCGGTCAGCAGCAGCGGGTGGCGATCGTGCGGGCACTCGCGACCCATCCGTCGTTGATGCTGCTCGACGAGGTGACCTCGGCCCTGGACCCCGAGCTGGTCGGGGAGGTGCTCGCGGTCATCCGTGCGCTGAAGGACGAGGGCATGACGATGCTGATCGCTACCCACGAGATGGCGTTCGCGCGCGACGTCGCCGACGAGGTGTGCTTCCTCGACGCCGGCGTGCTGCTCGAGCGCGGCGCCGCCGAGGAGGTCTTCACCGATCCGCGGGAGGCTCGGACCCGCCAGTTCCTGCAACGGGTGCTCGGCACCGACCGGTTCGCCCCACCGTGACCAGTCCCGATCTGTCGCCGCGATCGGGCCCGGCCGGAGTGGACGCGGCTCCGGCGCATGGTCACAGCGCTGGTAGGCTGGCAGGCCGAGCCGGTGTTACGAGTGCTGGCTGAGACCGAAATCCCCTGGTGCCAACGAAAACTGAGGCTCCCGCGTGGCGAACATCAAGTCGCAGATCAAGCGCATCCGCACGAACGAGAAGGCGCGGCTGCGCAACAAGTCGGTCAAGTCGTCGCTGAAGACCTCCGTCCGGCGGTTCCACGAGGCGGTCGGGTCCGGCGACGCCGAGGCCACCACAGCCGCCCTGCGTACCGCCGGTCGCGACCTCGACAAGGCCGTGAGCAAGGGCGTGATTCACCGCAACCAGGCGGCCAACCGCAAGTCGGCGCTGGCCCGTCGCGCCGCCCGCTGACCTACCGCGACGCCCGCGCGGCTACCGCAACGCCCGCGCGGCGCCGAGCCGGCGTACCGCCTGTTCCAGCGCGTACGACGGGTCGGCCGCGACACCCTTGACATCCGCGTTGGCGTCGGCCACCACCCGCAACGCCCAGGTCAGGCCGCGCTCGGTCCAGCCGCGCGACTGACCCTGCGCGCGCTTCACCTTCCACGGCGGCAGCCCCAGCGTGCTCGCCAGTTGATACGGATTGGCCCGTCCGCTGCCGGTCACCCTGGCGATCGTGCGCACGCCGTCGGCCAGCGCGTCGGCAACAAGCACGTGCGCGACGCCGACCTGCAGCGCTGACCGCAGGGTCGCCAGCGCGCCGACGACGTCGCCGACCACCGCACGGTCTGCCACCGCGAAACCGGTCACCTCGGCCCGGCCCCGGTGGTAGCGGTTGACCGCCTCGACGTCGACCCGACCTCCGGAGTCGGACACCAGCTGACTGCTGACCGCGGCGAGCTCGCGCAGATCCGTGCCCACGGCGTCGAGGATCGCGGTCGCGGCCGGCGCGGTGATGGCGCCGCCGGCCCGCGTGACCTCACCGCGGATGAACTCCAGCCGCTCCTCGGCGCGGGTGAGCTTCGCGCAGGTGATCTCGGTCGCGCCGGCGTCGCGCATCGCCGTGAGTATCGCCTTGCCGCGCGCGCCTCCCGGGTGTACCAGGACGAGCGTGATCGCCTCGGCCGGTTCGGCCAGGCAGCCGATCAGTGCGGTGGCCGTGTCGGCGTTGATCTCGTGCGCGCCGGTGACGGTGACGACGCGTCGCTCGCCGAACAGCGACGGGCTGAGCAGGTCGTACACGTCGCCCACGCAGAGTGTCGCCCCGGCGACCTCGCGGATGTCCCCCGCGGGGTCGGTCGCGCGGACCGTGCGCACGATGTCCTGCACCGTCCTCGCGACGAGCAGTTCTTCCTCACCGACGACGAGGGCCAGCCTCGGCGGCGGGACGGGGCTGCTCACCGGCTCATCGTGTCACGACGACCAGGGTCCCGTTCCGGTCGCACACCGCGATGTCGCCGTCCCGGTCGGTGCGGGCGGTGGGCAGCCGGAGCGAGGCGAGGTCACGCAGCAGGGCTGGGGCGGGCTGCCCGTAGTGGTTGTGCGCGCCGACCGAGATGACGGCGAGTGCCGCGCCGGCCGCGGCGAGGAATGCGGGATCGACGTCGGCCGACCCGTGGTGCGGCACCTTGAGCACGTCGGCGTGCAGGTCGATATGGCGGTCGAGCAGCGAGCGTTCGGAATCGGCGTCTGCGTCGTCGCTCAGCAGCACCGAGTGTCTGCCCACGGTAGCCCGCGTGACCAACGCGGCGCTGTTCGAGGCCGACGCCGTGGCGCGCAGCGCCGTGACCGGCCCGAGCACGTCCAGCCGGACGGGTCCGATCCAGAAGGTGGTTCCGGCAGCCGGTTTCTGGATCGGGAGATGGTGCGCCCGCGCCGTCGAGCTGAGCAGCGCCCAGCCGGCAGCCGGCTGGGTGCGCGGGCCGGTGATCAGGGCCGCCACCGGGCG
The DNA here is from genome assembly GCA_003244255.1 of Pseudonocardiales bacterium. GTDB lineage: Bacteria > Actinomycetota > Actinomycetes > Mycobacteriales > QHCD01 > QHCD01. Next base: position 40,113 of record QHCD01000062.1, read on the forward strand.
ATGATCGAAGACGCCGGTGACGCCGCCGACGTGGTCGGCGTCGAGGTGCGTCACGACCAGCATCGGCACCCGGCGCACGTGCAGCCGGCGCAGGCAGGAGTCCATCACCGCCGGGTCGAGGCCGGCGTCGACGACGACTGCGGCATCGGGCCCGGCGCGCACGACGAGGCCGTCGCCCTGGCCGACGTCGCAGGCGACGAAGAACCAGCCGGCCGGCGGCCAGCCGCCCGCAAACGCCGTGATGGGCACGAAGGCCGCGGCGGCGCCGACACCGGCGGCCAGCGCACCGCGGCGCACCGCGCGAGAGCGGCACAGCGCGACGGTCCCCGCAGCTGCGATGACGCCCAACAGCAGCGCGCCGCGGACACCGGAGGGCCAGCCCACCGCGGCATCGGGCAGCTGCGCGCTGTGTGTCGCGACGCCCGCTATCCACCGGGCCGGCCAGCTCGCGCACCACGCGAGCGCCGTCGCCAGGCCCGGCGCGACGAGCGACGCGAGCGCCGCCAGCACGCCCAGGATCGTGGCCGGCGCCACGGCCGGTTCGGCCAGCATGTTGGCCGGGATCGCCACCAGGCTGACCCGGCCGCTGATCGCCGCGATCAACGGCGCGCTCGCGATGTGCGCCGCTGCCGGTACGGCGACGGACAACGCGAGCCAGCGCGGCAGGCCGCGGCGCTGCAGCGCGTCGGTCCACCGAGGGGCGAGCAGTAGTAGCGCGCCGGTGGCGGACACCGACATGCCGAAGCCGGGTGAGCCGGCGAGCGACGGCGAGGCGAGCACGAGAACCAGCACGGTCGTCGACAGCGCCGGCAGGGCGGCGCGCGGTCGACCGGAGGCGAGCGCGAGCAGCGCGAAGCCGCCCATCACAGCCGCACGCAGCACGCTCGGTTGTGGCCTGGCGAGCACCACGAACCCGACCATCGCAATGCCGCCGAGCACGGCCGATGTACGCGGCCCGACGCCGAGGCCGCTGGCGAGCAGCAGCACCGCGCCGACGACGATCGCGATGTTCGCCCCCGACACGGCGACGAGGTGCGTCATGTAGGGTCAATGGCATGGAAGCTACGGCGGGTGTCTACGTCAGGATCTCTAGCGACGTGCTCGGGGAGGGGCTGGGCGTGGCCCGGCAGGAGAAGGAGTGCCGCGCCCTCGCGGAGCGGCGCGGCTGGCCGGTCGCACAGGTGTACGTCGACAACGATCTGTCGGCCTTCAGCGGGAAGCCGCGGCCGGCGTACCGGGACATGCTGGCCGCGATCCGGGCCGGCCGGATCGGCCGCGTGATCGCCTGGCACGGCGACCGGCTGCACCGCTCCCCGCTCGAGCTCGAGGAGTTCATCTCCTTGGTGGAGGCCACCGGCTGCCAGGTGGAGACGGTGCAGTCGGGGCCGATAGATCTCGGCAATCCGTCCGGCCGGTTGCATGCCCGCACGGTGGGTGGGTTCGCCCGGTACGAGTCGGAGCAGAAATCGCGGCGGCTCCGCTCCAAGCTCGAACAGAACGCGATCGCTGGCAAGCACCACGGTGGCACCCGGCCGTTCGGCTGGGACGATGACAGGGTGAGCCTGCGCCCCGACGAGGCCGCCGCGGTCCGCACCGCCGCAAGCATGCTGCTCACCGGATCCAGCATCAACGCGATCGCCCGAACGCTGAACGAGGCCGGGATCACCCCGGCCGGGACGAAGCAGCGCCCCGGCACCATATGGCGGGACTCGTCGGTGCGCGGGATGCTGCTGCGCGCCCGCAACGCCGGCCTACGAGTGCATCACGGCGAGATCATCGGCACCGGCCAGTGGACCCCGATCCTGGATCGTGAGCAGTGGGAGCGGGTGCGGCTGATCCTGACCGACCCGGCCCGGCGTACGACACCCGGCGCGGCCGGCCGCAAGCACCTCCTGTCCGCTGGGCTCGCGTTGTGCGGGGTCTGCGGTGCGCCGATGCGCTCCGGGCGCGGCAAGGCGTACAACGGCATCTCGGGCAAGGGCATCTACCGCTGCCAGGCGTCGTCGTGCGTCGTGCGCGGCATGGCCACCCTCGACGGCTATGTGACACAGGTGCTCTGCGCCCGGCTGGCCCGCGCCGACGCGGTGGAGCTGCTGCGCCGCGACGAGCCCGCCGGTGCGGTGCAGGCCCGCGCCGACGTGGCGACGCTGCGAGCGCGTCTCGACGTCGCCGCCGCCGGCTACGCCGACGGTGCAATCAGCGTCGAGCAGATGCGCACGATCACGACCCGGCTGCGACCGAGGATCACCGCGGCCGAGAAGCTGATCCCGGCGCCCGCGCCCCGAGTGCAAGTCCTCGACACGATCATCGGCGGCGATGACGTCCGCACGGTATGGGACGGTCTCGACGTGTCGGTGCAGCGGCAAATCCTCCAAGTACTGCTGCGGGTGGTCGTGCATCGGGCGCGGCGTGGTCACGGCGGGTTCGACCCCGACGCGATCAAGATCGAATGGCGGACCGGATGACGTGGCCGGTGAGCGAACGTCACGCTGAGGTCGAGCTAATAGTCGTCTGCCGCGAGAAATCGCATAAGCACGATCCCATGCTGCTACAGCACTACCTGCTCAGCCCGGCGCTCCCGGTTGCTATTCACGGGCTCGTAGTTGAGGCGCCTCAGCAGCAGCATGGCGACCTCTCGCCCAAGGTTCACCCCTTCAACGACTTCGGGGTAGCCGACCTGCAATGCCCACGATGCGGGTTGCGACTGCAACGGCGGCGCAAATGGATCGCGGACTTGATGCGACGCCTCGCCGACGACGACGACACGGCCGGTCGTGTCGTGACGCGCAGTCTCCGTAGCCTGCTAAACTGAGCTGGCACAGATCAGGACGACCCGGCCGTAGGCGGGAAGCCTTCGGGACCAACCTCGTGAATAGCGAGGCGGCTCGCGCTGCCCCGAGGTGAACCCCGATGGTCTGGACACAAGATCGTGCGCGACTTGCCGCACACAAACGTCATCACCCCGACGCCGACGATGGCGATCTTCGCCGCGACCTGCGCGCCGCTCGACTCGCGGACTACATCGAACGCACGGTCGCCGCCGCGCCGCCGTTGACCGGCGAGCAGAAGGACCGGCTCGCGCTGCTGCTCCGTCCCTCTAACAGCGAGGAGCGGGTGGCCTGATGAGACAAGGCGAACGGCCGGCCCCCGCTGGGGGAACCGGCCGCTACGAGAGCACCACCGCCAAGGAAGCCTCTCGACGTCAAGATACCCCATCGGTGCAGTCCGATGTGGACACGCTCGGCGCGGCTGCCCTACGCCTGGCCGCTGCCGGCTGTTATGTGTTCCCATGCCGGCCTGGCGGGAAACTGCCGGCGACGTCGCATGGTTTCAAGGACGCGGCGCGCGACCCGGCGACCATCGCCGGCTGGTGGACCGCGCTGCCGGCCGCGAACATCGGGCTGAGCGCCGGCGCGACCGGGCTCGTCGTCATCGACCTCGACGGCGGGCAGGGCATCGACAACTGGCGGCAGCTCCGCGAGCAGCATCCGGGCACGCCCGTCACCCTCACCGCGGCGACCCCGGGCGGGGCTCACCTTTACTACTGTGCCGATCCGAAGCGTCCGGTGGGTTGCTCGGCGTCGCGGCTCGCGCCGAAAGTCGACACCCGCGGGCTCGGCGGTTACGTCGTCGCCCCGCCAAGCCGGCGTCCCGATGGCTTGTACGGGTGGATGCCCGGCCCGACCGAGCTGACCGAGCTGCCGGTGGTGCCGGCGTGGATCATCGACGCGTTGACCGATCTCGGCACGCCGGAACGCGGTGGAACGCGGTCAACGCCATTGTGGGCTCAGCAGCGTGACCCGCTGAATCTACGGCCGCACGGGCAGGCCCGCTCGATCCTCACCGGCCTGGTGAGCACGGTGCTCGACAGCGCGGCAGGCACCCGCAATAGCCGCCTGTACTGGGCGGCCCGCCGCGCTGGTGAGCACATCGCGGATGGGCGCCTCGTCCGGCTACAAGCCGTGGCTGCGCTCGAACGGGCCGGCCGGGATTGCGGCCTAGACGATCGCGAATGCCAGCGCACCATCGCCTCTGCCCTGGCCGGTGCCCGATGAGCCGGGAGCAGGCCGACCGCATCGCCGCGGAAGCGATGGGTGAACAGCCGCGCAAGGTGATGCCGCCACCGTCCGCGCCCATGGCCGTCGCCCGCCAGCTCGCAACCGAACACGTACACAACGAGTTGCCGACGTTGCGGCACTGGCGCGGCGGATGGATGGCCTGGGACGGTGCCCGCTGGGACGACGACGACGACCGCCGGGTGCGTTCCTGGGTGTACCGGGCACTGGAAGGCGCCGTCTACGCAAAGGGCGGGATGCCGGCGCCGTGGGACCCGAACCGCCACAAAGTCCTCGACGTAACTGACGCCTTGGCCGCCGTGCAGCATCTGCCCGAAAACATCGACACCCCAGCATGGCTGACCACGCCGGCACCGTTCCCTGCATTAGAAGCGGTGGCCTGCCGTAACGGCGTGTTGCACGTCACCAGCAGGCGGCTGATCGACCCGACGCCGGCATTGTTCACCCGAGTTGCGGTGCCTTTCGATTATGACTCGGCCGCGGCCGGGCCGGCCGGGTGGCTCCGATTCCTAGCCGAGTTGTGGCCCGACGACCCGGACTCAATCGCCGCCCTGCAACAGTGGTTCGGTTATGTCCTGTCCGGGCGGACCGACCTGCACAAGATCCTGATGCTGGTCGGCCCGACCCGCGCCGGAAAGGGTGTCATCGGCCGCGTGCTGGCCGCGCTCGTCGGCGCCGGGAACGTCGCCGGCCCGACCCTCGCGTCGCTGGGAACCAACTTCGGCTTATCCCCGCTGCTCGGTAAGACCCTGGCTGTGATCTCCGATGCCCGACTCGGCGGGGCGAATGTGCACCAAGTTGTCGAACGGCTGCTGTCAGTCTCCGGTGAGGACAGGCTCACCGTTGACCGCAAGTACCGCGAGCCGTGGACCGGGAAGCTACCCGCACGCTTCCTGCTGATCTCCAACGAGCTGCCCCGATTCGGGGACGCGTCCGGGGCAATCAGCCACCGGTTCGTCGTACTGTCCATGACCAAGAACTGGCTCGGCCGGGAGAACACGAAGCTCACCGCCGAGCTGCTCCCCGAGCTGCCCGGCATTCTGCGCTGGGCCCTGGACGGACTCGACACTCTCACCCGTAGCGGTGCGTTCACCGAGCCGGCCAGCTCCCGCGACGCCATCATCGCGCTGCAGGATCTCGTCTCGCCGGTGGCCGCGTTCGTCCGGGATCGTTGCACCATCCGCCCCGGCGCCGAGGTGCCCGTCGCCGAGCTGTTCGCGCAGTGGCGGTTGTGGTGCGAGGACAACGGGCACCGGCCAGGGTCGGCGCAGACCTTCGGCCGGGATCTCCGCGCCGTCGTGCCGGTGCTTCGGATCTTCCGCCCGCGCAGCGGCGAGGGTGAAACTCGGGACACCCGGTACCTCGGCGTCTTGCTGACAAGTACGCCCCACAATGGCGCGGGACGCGTCCCAACCCATTGTGGGCTGCACCCGACGACGCCTGGATTGACGAGGCCGCGGCCTACCTGTCCGGCGGGCGGGCAGCGCAGTGACCCACGCCCCGTGCCGCCTCTGCGGTGTCCGACTCGACCCCGCGGTCGGTGCGACGCACCCCGGCTGCGACCCCGGCCCGCCCCTCGACGACACCCTGCACGACGCCCTGGTGGCGATCATCTGCGACCAGCTCGGCGCCCGCCCGCTTCTCTCGCAACGCAACGACCCGGAGACAGGAGACACGCCATGACCACCGTCCTACCGATGCACCGTTCCCACCGCGGCGACCAGCTCGACGAGCTGCACGACCCGGACGGCCGGCAGCAGGCCTACGACGACGTGACCCGCGGCCTGACCGATGACTGAGCCGTTCCAGGTCATGCCGCCGCTGACCGCCGAGGAGTACGCGGCGCTGCGGGCCGACATCGCCGAGCACGGCGTGATCGTGCCGGTGGTCGTGGACGAGGCCGGCGTGATCCTCGACGGCCACCATCGAGCCCAGGTCTGCGCCGAGCTGGGCGTGGACTTCCCGACCGTCGTCCGTGCTGGCCTCGACGACGCCGGGAAGCGGTCGACGGCCCGAGCCCTGAACATGGCGCGCCGGCACCTGACCCGCACCCAGCGCCGACAGATCATCGCCGACGAGATACGGGCCGACACCGAGGCCTCAGACCGTGCCATCGGCCGCAGGCTCGGCGTCGACCACAAGACCGTGGCATCGGTACGCCGGGAGCTGCGCGGCGACGACATGATTACCGACCGGACGCTCGCCGACGCGCTGGGCGCGTTCCGTACCGCCGTCGAGCAGCTCGTGGAGACTGGGGAACTTCCCCACCCCGACGACATGTTCGCCCCCGCCCGCGCGGCGATCGCGGCGGCCGAGAATGTCGACCGCGAGCAAGCCGTGGCCGCCCTGACCGAGGTGATGAGGCTCGGTCAGCAGGCCGTCAACCTGGCCGCAGAGGTCAAGATTCGAGCGCAACGCGACCTAGGTGAGGCCATCGAGAAGGTCAAGGCCGGTCTGGGCGAACGGACTAGATCCCAGATTACCGAGCTGATGAGGAAACCCGGTGCCGCCGCTGCACTGGCCGAAGCCTGCAACATGGAGCTCCGCTACCGACGCCGACAAGGCGTGACGTCGTGACCTGGACGAAGCCGGTTGACGAGGCCGCCTACCTGGCCGGCGTGCCTTGGCCGCTCGAGCCAAGCCATTACGCCGAGGACCACCACCGATGACCGGCGTCGCGCAAGTGCTCGTCGGCGTGCTAGCCGTCGTCGGCGCCTTTCACCTCGGCGGCACAGCTACCCGCGCCATCCTCCACCGACGACGCCAAGCAGCAGCGCCGCGACCGTACGGATCATTACCCACACCATGGCAATATCAGCCGACCGCATTCGAACCAGTCCACAATGAACATAACGACCGAGAGGAATAGACAATGACCGACGAACAGCAATGGTCACCCACCCGGAATACAGAAACAGAGCAGCAATGGAACGCCCGGCGGGACCGCGAGAAAGACAAGGCCGCGAAACCGCCAGGCGACGAGGGACTGCGATGGAACCCTTTCAAAGACTTACCGAGCGGCTCCGACCGGCTGGCCTACGGAAACGAGGTCCTCGCCGAATCGATGCGCCGCCACGACGAAGACATCCGCCGCGGCCCCGAAGAGAACAAACGCATATGGGATGAGCAGTTACGCGGGATGCTCGATAAAGGTGACCGCGGCCAACTACCCGATTCCTTTTTCACCGGCAGCACCGATAATCCTGATGACAATGATGGAGGAACCGCAGCATAATGAGAATCGACACCAGATATATTCCAGCTGACCTGATCGCCGGCGATAAGACTCTGACCGACCTACTCGCCGAACTCGGCAAACTTGAAGCGGCCCACGAGGAAGCATTCAGGGCCCGCGACAATGCAACCCGTGAACTCGACACCGCCCCCGGATCGGACAGTGCCCTGTATGCCTCTGCATTGCGTGCTGGCAGAGGTGATCCTGGCCCGGTCGCAGTCCGCACCGCTGAGGAGAAAGTCACGAACGCGCAGCGGCGGTTAGATGCCGCCGAGATCGCTAGTAGTCAAGTCGGCGCCGAGATCGCCGATCACGTCCGCAACGTCGCGCCCAAGTTGCGGGAGCACGCCACCGGCCAAGCCGACACGGCCCGCGAGCAGATCAGCCAGGCATTGACCGCCCTCGACACCGCAATGGACCGCCTCGAAACTGCCCGGCACGCCCGACGCTGGGTCGACGCCGTAGCGGGTGACCGCACCGGCGTCTCGGCACCGTCCGAGCCGACGCTGATCCTCACCGTCCCCGGATCGGAGTTGGGAACAACAAGAGCCGACCGGATCACCTGGCATGCCGTGTACGACGCACTGTGCGACTTGGCCGACTCGAGCAGGGTCGCCACCCGCGAAACCGAGCGTTCGCGGGCGATGATGCCAGGCGTGCCGCAGATGCTGTCCGAGTACGAGATGATCCACGGTCGCGGCACCGCACCCGACGACACGCCGGTCACCTCCGACAAGGTCGCCCCCGCCGTCTCGGCGCCGAGGTAACCCATGAGCGCCGGCGTCAACGCCACCGTCGCCTGTCGACTGCCAGCAAGGCGCGGAACGAAGGCAGGAAAGCGAGTGTCCTTTCACCGCATTGACCCTGCCTGCGCCGGCCCAGCGGCGGCCCCGTCACTCACACGAGCCGGCAGGGCCGCCGCACCCCATCCACGACAGGGAGAGACAGGGACCGATGACACACACGTTGTGCTCGATGCCATGGTGCACCGCCGCTACCGTGCCCGACACCACCCGCTGCCCTCTACACGCCGCGCCCCTCGACGTGCTGCCCTGCGC
>QHCD01000063.1 GCA_003244255.1 Pseudonocardiales bacterium
GCCGGCATGGCGGCCGACCTCTTCGAGTCCTACGCCGTCACGCTGGTCGCGGCGCTGATCCTCGGTCATGTCGCCTTCGGCGCCAAGGGACTGGTATTCCCGCTCATCGTCGGCGCGATCGGCGTCGTCAGCTCGGTCGTCGGCGTGTTCACGACCCGGCTGCGCGCCTCGGACCGCAGCGGCCTGGTGGCGATCAACCGCGGGTTCTTCCTCTCCGCCGGCGTATCGCTGGTGCTGGTCCTGATCGCGGCACTTGTCTACCTGCCGACGTCGTTCAGCAAGCTGCAGTCCACGGCCGACAACGCCAAGGGCAATCCCGCGATCATCGCGTTCGTCTCCGTGCTTATCGGCATCGTGATCGCGGCGGCGATCCAGCAGCTCACCGGCTACTTCACCGACACCGGCCGCAAGCCGACCCAGGACGTGAGCCGCACCTCGCTGACCGGTCCGGCAACCGTCATTCTCTCGGGCATCGGGCTGGGGTTCGAATCCGCCGTCTACTCCGCCCTGCTGCTCGCGGTCGGCATCTTCGCCGTGTTCCTGCTGGGGCACGGCTCGATCGCGGTGGCACTCTTCGGCGTCGCGCTGGCGGGCTGTGGCCTGCTGACGACGGCGGGCGTCATCGTCTCGATGGACACGTTCGGCCCGGTGAGTGACAACGCGCAGGGCATCGCCGAGATGTCCGGCGACATCGACGAGGCCGGCTCCCGCGTGCTGACAGACCTCGACGCCGTCGGCAACACCACCAAGGCGATCACCAAGGGCATCGCGATCGCGACCGCGGTGCTCGCCGCGACGGCGCTGTTCGGCTCCTTCAACACGGCCTGGAAGGAGGCGGTCAGTCAGGTAGGCGGGCTGTCCGGCGGGCACCTGACCCAGCTGTCCTTCAGCCTGGATCTCTCCCAACCGAACAATCTGGTCGGCATCATCATCGGAGCCTCGGTGGTGTTCTTCTTCGCCGGCCTGGCGATCAACGCCGTCTCGCGTGCCGCCGGTCGGGTCGTCTTCGAGGTGCGCGAGCAGTTCCGCACCCACCCCGGAATCATGGCCGGCACCGAGCGGCCCGAGTACGGCCGCGTCGTCGACATCTGCACCCGAGATTCGCTGCGTGAGCTCGCGACGCCCGGTCTGCTGGCAGTCCTCGCTCCGGTGGCAACCGGCTTCATCCTGGGCATCGGGCCGCTCGCGTCCTACCTGGCGGGTGCGATCGGGGCCGGCGTGCTGATGGCGATCTTCCTGGCCAACTCCGGCGGCGCCTGGGACAACGCCAAGAAGCTGGTGGAAGACGGCGCCTACGGCGGCAAGGGCAGCCCCGCGCACGAGGCGACGATCATCGGTGACACGGTCGGCGACCCGTTCAAGGACACCGCCGGACCGGCCCTGAACCCGCTGATCAAGGTGATGAACCTGGTTGCCGTCATCATCGCCCCGGCGATCGTGAAGCTGACCGTGGGCTCGCACGCCAGTCTCGCCGGACGGGTGATCATCGGCGTCGCCGCGATCGCGATCATCGTCGGTGCGGTGACGATCGCCAAGCGCCGCGAGGTGACCATGGGCGCGGAGTCGCCGTCGGCTCCGGCGATCCGGGGCTGAGTCCGGTCCGGCCCTCGGCGGGCGCCCGGCGCGCGGCCACGGTGGTCATCGCTGCGGCTGCGCTCGTCGCCGCGTGCAGCGGCCCGAAGCACGCCGGCAACGTCGAGCCTGCCTCGTGGGCGCGGCATGTGTGCGCGGGGCTCGGCGCCTGGCGCACGGCGATCACCCGCGACGACGCCACGCTCACCTCGACGCTGCGCACCAACACCTCAACGACGACCAACGTCAAGCGCGCCTACACCGCCTACTACGGCCGCGCCGTCACCCAGACCGATGCCCTGGTTCGCGCGCTGAAGACCGCGGGCGATCCCGACGTCGAGAATGGGAAACCTTATGCAGCAGGCCTTCGCGGCACCGTTGCGGCCTTCAGGCAGGCACTGGCCGAGACCCGGAGCTCCTTCGCCGCGCTGCCTGCGGGTGGTCTCGCGGCGTACCGAACCGGCGCGCGGCAGCTCGCGCAGCGGCTCGCAACGGCGACCGCGCGGGTGAGCGCCGCGCTGCCCGCGCTGGATGAGAGGTACGGCTCGAAGGCCCTGACGAGGGCACTCGCCGAAGACACCGCGTGCAGCTCGCTGGGCTGAGGCGAACGGTATTCTAGGCTGGCGGGGTGTCGGTGCAGCTGTCCTTCTTCGCCGCCGGCGACACGCCCGCAACGATCGACCAGCTGGAGGGGTTGCTCGCCGGACCGGCCCAGGTGATCCGGCGAGATCTCGCGGCCCGGATATCCGTACTGGTCACCGCCGGCTGGCGAGTCGACGCGCTGCTCGAGGCCTTCGCTCAGCGGGGCCTACGGGCGGCACCCGAGGGGACGGAACGGCCGGACGGCGGGCGCCACGACGTCGTCTCGGTGCGTACCGAGTTCAGCGACCGGCTGTTGGCCGTCGCGGCCCGCTGGACGGGCGGGGCGGTGAAACGCCCGCCGGCCGACCTCGTGCTGGACGGGCCGCGACTGCGCCTCTGGGCCATCGCATCCGGGGCCGCGACGCCGAAGGGGTATCTGCTCCGGCTGCCCGCCTCGACGAGTGCCGACTGGTCGCCGTGCGGCTCGGCGTTGTCCCGCTCCGGCGTCACCGGCGCCTACGTTGGCGTGCGGGCTGGTGGCCCCGCCTATCGCGTTTCCGGTCGTCGGCAGCTGACCCGGCTGCGTGAGCTGGTCGGCGACCCGCCGCCGGGCACGGCCGGCGACTGGCCGGCCCAGAAGTGACGGCCGGTGACTGGCCGGCCCAGAAGTGACGGCCGGTGACTGGCCGGCCCAGAAGTGGCGGCCGGTGACTGGCCGGCCCAGAAGTGACGGCCGGCGACTGGCCGGCCATTATGTGACGGCCGTCACACCCTGTGGCGCGCCGCATACCGGGCGTCGGGCATGCTCGGAGCGGCAGCTACGTTTGCGGCAACGGGGCGGTCGGCCGCACACTTCGTCCGCCCGGTCCCCCAGAGCGCAGTCCCCAGAGGCGCAGCGAGACCCAGAGCGCAGGAGAACAGTGAGCACACCGAGCAAGCGCGCGACGGCGCCGGCCCGTCGCCGTCGCTCGGCCGGCGCGAGGAGCGGCGGCCACCAACTCGTGATCGTCGAGTCGCCGGCGAAGGCCAAGACGATCGCGAGCTATCTCGGCGACGGATTCGTCGTCGAGTCCAGCATCGGGCACATCCGCGACCTGCCGCGCAACGCCGCCGACATCCCGGCCAAGTACAAGGGTGAGCCGTGGTCGCGGCTCGGCGTCGACGTCGACCACGGGTTCGTGCCGCTCTACGTCATCAGCCCGGATCGCAGGCAGCAGGTTTCGCGGCTGAAGGCGCTGCTGAAGGACGCCGACGAGCTCTTCCTCGCCACCGACGGCGACCGCGAGGGCGAGGCCATCGCCTGGCACCTGATCGAGACGCTCAAGCCCAGCGTCCCGGTGCGGCGCATGGTCTTCCACGAGATCACCCCGCAAGCGATCCGCGACGCCGTCGCGAACCCGCGTGAGCTCGACAGCGCGCTCGTCGACGCGCAGGAGACCCGGCGCATCCTCGACCGGCTCTACGGCTACGAGGTCAGCCCGGTGCTGTGGAAGAAGGTGATGCCGAAGCTCTCGGCCGGCCGCGTGCAGTCGGTGTTCACCCGGCTGGTCGTCGACCGCGAGCGGGCCCGGATGCGGTTCGTCGCCGCGAGCTACTGGGACGTCGAGGGCGAGTTCGCCACCGGCCGTGGGGCCACCGACACCGAGCCGGCGTCGTTGGTCGCAACCCTCGTCTCGCTGGACGGTCGGCGGCTGGCAACCGGTCGCGACTTCGAACCCGACACCGGCCAGGTCCGCGGCGACGTGCTGCAACTCGACGAAGCGTCCGCACGGCGGGTCGCGGAAGTGCTGACCGACAAGACTTTCAGGGTCAGCCGGGTCGATGAACGCCCGTACACGCGCCGCCCGTACGCGCCGTTCATCACCAGCACGCTGCAGCAGGAATCCGGCCGCAAGCTGCGGTTCTCGGCGCAGCGCGCGATGCGCACCGCGCAGCGGCTGTACGAGAACGGCTACATCACCTACATGCGCACCGACTCGACGAACCTCTCGGCGACGGCAATCTCGGCCGCGCGCACGCAGGCCCGCGAGCTCTACGGCGCGGACTATGTCCCAGACCAGCCGCGGCATTACTCGCGCAAGGTGAAGAACGCCCAG
>QHCD01000064.1 GCA_003244255.1 Pseudonocardiales bacterium
GCCGCCGCCGCGAGGTCGGCGAGCAGTTGGCGCGCCCGTTCGCGTTCGCGTTCGCGACCGGTGGCGTCTGCTGGCAGCGCCGTCGACGCCGTCACCTGCGCGGGCCGCGCTCTTTGCGGATCGTGATGACGACGGCGCCGTCGGCTGCCGTGTCCACGCGCGAGGAATCGGCGAGGGCCCCGAGCACCGTCCAGGCGAACGACGACTGCGGTATCGCACCGGAGCGCTGCCGGGCGGTGACCGAGACCTCCACACCGCTGCTCCCCATCAGGAACCGGCAGGTCAGCGCCGAATGCGGCCACGCGTCTGGAACGAGCAGCGAGCATGCCTCGTCGACGGCGATGCGCAGGTCGTCGATCTCGTCCAGGGTGAAGTCCAGCCGGGCGGCCAGCCCGGCCGCCGCCGTGCGCAGCAGGGCGATGTAGGCGGAGTCGACCGGAATACAGATCTCGACGACGTCGCCGGCGGGCGTGCCCGGGGCTTCGTAGGCGATGGGAGCAGCCGCTGCCGGTCCACCCGTGTCGTCAGCCACGCCGACATTGTGCACGAGTTCGGTCGCCGCCGGGCGGACACCGGAGGATCGCCGGTCAGGGCGCCGGGGGAATGTTCCAACCGTGCATCGCGGGCCGTTCGTGCAAACTGCCGAGCACCGAGAGCCGGGCCGGCTGGAGGGCGAAGCAGCCGCCCCACTCGATCGGCATCTGCAGGTACCTCGCGGTCAGCGCGCTGCCGAAGTGTCCGTGCCCGATGACGAGCACGTCGCCGTCGGCCAGGGCCGGGTGCACGCGTTCGATCACCCGATCTGCACGCCGGCTCACATCGGCCGCCGACTCACCGCCAGGTGGATCGCCGGACCAGATCGTCCACTGTGGACGCTGCTCGCGAATCTGCGCGGTCGTAAGGCCTTCGTAGTCGCCGTAATCCCATTCGACCAGGTCGTCGTCGACGGCGGCGTCGATACCGGCCAGGCGCGCCGTCTCGGTGGCCCGGATGCTCGGGCTCACGTAGCTGCGCGCGATCTGGAACCCGGCGAGCAGGCCGCGCAGTGCACGTGCCTCACGCCGGCCGGCCTCGGTCAGCGCGACGTCGGTGACGCCGGTGTGCCGGCCCGATCGGCTCCACTCGGTCTCACCGTGCCGGACGACGAGCAGCTCGCCGGCCGCGGTCACGGCCCGGCCTGGGAGGTGGGGGCGCTACCGCGCGGCGGCGTCGCCCGATAGATCGGCTCCCAGCCCCGGTCGTGCTCGCGTTCACGGTTCTCGGCGCGGCCGCCGCCCCGCAGGCCGAACAGCCGTTTGGCGAGCAGCAGGTACACCGCAACGGCGAGGTTGATCACCAACGTGATGATCTTCAGCGCCGACACGCGGTGGCTCAGTTCGTAGATCTCCACGGGCAGCAGCACGATCGTCGCGAGGAAGGTCAGGTATTCGGCCCACCGCTTGGCGTACCAGAGCCCGACAGCCTCGACGCCTTCGAGAACCGCATAACCGAGCGCGATCAGCGCGAGCACGTGCAGCGAGCGGTAGCTGAACGTGAACGTCTTGTCGATCTCACCGAGCAGGCCACCGCGGGCGGCGTGCCCCCCGCCCTGGATGTCGGCGACGATCCTGGTGAAATCCTTCTGCAGCACGTCGCGGTGCGCGGCAAAGACGAGGATCACGATCGCCGCCGTGACGAACAGCACGACATGGATCAGTCGGTCGATCGCGATGAGTCGGAGCACGTATCGGTCGCGCAGCGGGCGCCCGCGCAGCGGCAACGCGATCTCGGTGTCCGGCGGGCGATGCTCGCGCGCCGGCCGGTCCGGCAGGGGCGCGAACAACCAGGCGTCGCAGCGCAGGCAGCGGTGCCAGCGGTGGTCACCGGCGTCGCGGATCAGATGGTCGTCGTCGGCGCGGAGGCTGGCAACGTCGAGGCCGACCAGGGCGTGGCCCTCCAGCGCGCAGCCGAGCAGCTCGTAACGCAGCGACCGGCGGCGGCGTCCGGGCCCGACGCCCGGCGCAGTCATCTCGCGTCCGGGCCGTCGGCCGATACGAGGCCGGCGTATGCCGGAAGCAGGCCGCGCTCGCGCGCCTGCGCCAGGGTCGGCGCGGCGCGATCGCGCTCGGACAGCACGGCGTCGCCCTCGGCCGGCAGCTCGATGCCGAGGGCGGGATCGAGCGGGTTGATCGCGAACTCGCGGGCCGGGTCGTACGCCGTGGAACACAGGTAGTGCGCGACGGTCACGTCCTCGAGTGCGATCAGCAGGTGTCCGAGCGTCTCGGCGAGGTACACCGCCCGTGCGCTCTCGGCGTCGAGCCCGACGACGTCGTACCTGCCGAACGTCGGCGAGCCGACCCGGATGTCGACGACGACGTCGAGGGCCGAACCGTGCGGGCAGTAGACGTACTTCGCCTGTCCGGGCGCCAGCGCGTAGTGCACGCCGCGGACGACGCCGCGCCGGGACACGCTGTGGTTGGTCTGGGCGACGGCGAACGGGTGCCCGATCGCCGCCGTGAACGCCGACGCGACGTAGGGGTTGGTGAACACCCCGCGGTCGTCGGGGTGCAGGTCCGGCGTGATCTCGAACGCGCCCTCGATGGCGAGCTGGCGGATCTGCACGACGACGACTGTAAGCCACCGGCCGTATCGGCCGCGGCGTTGTCGCGCAGGCGCGGCGCATCGTTCACAGTGATACTCGTGGTGCTGCCGATCCACGACCGCAACCCGACGCGTCGGGCGCCGGTCGTCACCTATGCCCTGATCGCCGTAAACGTCGTCGCGTTCCTGCTCTCGCCCGTCCCGCAGGCCTCGCTCGGAAGCGCCACGGCCACCCAGTCCTGCCGGGACACCGCGTTCTTCTTCCGCTGGGGTGCCCAACCCACCGAGCTCGCGCACAACCACGCGCTGGCCTTCGCGATCGGATCTCCCGTCGGCGCGGCGTCGTGCGCCGAGGTCCCCGCCCCCTACGACAAGATACCGGTGCTGTCGGCGCTCACCTCGATGTTCGTGCACGGCGGATGGCTGCACCTGCTCGGCAACATGCTGTTCCTGTGGATCTTCGGCAACAATGTCGAGGACCGGCTCGGGCGGTTGCGCTACCTGCTCTTCTACCTC
Source organism: Pseudonocardiales bacterium (assembly GCA_003244255.1). Classification (GTDB taxonomy): domain Bacteria; phylum Actinomycetota; class Actinomycetes; order Mycobacteriales; family QHCD01; genus QHCD01. The sequence goes on from QHCD01000064.1 coordinate 3,097, forward strand.
GGCATCGGCATGGCCGCGGCGTACTGCTTCGCGGTAACCCGCCCGAACTCGATCGAGCCGCTGGTCGGCGCGTCGGGTGCGATCGCCGGAGTGCTCGGCGCCTACCTCGTGTGGTACCCCAGGGCCAAGATCACCAGCCTGTTCGTGATCCTGCCGATCCGGCTGCCCGCCTGGGTGGTGCTCGGAGGGTGGTTCGGCCTGCAAGCGGTGTACGCCCATGGCGTGCAGGCCCAGGGCGGCGGCGTCGCCTACCTCGTGCACGTGTTCGGGTTCGGATTCGGCGCGGCGATCGCCCTCCTGCTGCGCGGCTCCACCGGCCGCCGGCAGCGCGGCAATCCACCGCGCGCGCCCGCCTGGTGACCGGTTCCTGGGAGAATCCAGATTCGATGGATCCGATCGCGCCGGCCCGACGTCCCATCACTGGACCCCGTGTCGAGGAGGACTGATGAGCTCGATCACCGCACCACGCCGAGCGACCGCAGCGATCGCACTTGTGCTGGCAGGTGCGCTCGGCGTTCTCTCGGCGTGCGGCACGCATACCAGTGGAAATCCCCAGCAGGTCGGCAAACCGGCCCACTCGACAACTGCGTCGACGAAGCCGACGACGCAGCCGCCGGCCACCGGCGCTTCCGGCAGCGCCCGGGTGGTCAAGCTCGCGAACAACTTCAGCCCGCGCACGCTGAGCTTGACGGTCGGCGACTCGTTCACCGTCCAGGTCAGCCCCAGCGTGCAGGCAACCATGATCGCCGCCACCTTCTCCGGCACGAGCACGGCCCACAGGGTGCTCGCGAAGAAGGTGCTCTCGGCGAGCCTGGTGCGTTACACCGCCGTCGCCACCGGCTCGGTGACGATCACCACCCCGGTCAAGCCTGCGTGCAAGGCCGGGCAGATGTGCCCGCACTGGGTCACCCTCGCCACCCTGAAGGTGACCGTCACGGCCTGAGCTCGATCGCGGCGACAGCCGTAGCGGAGGGCAAGTGCTGCTGTCAGCACGGTCTTGCCGACGCCCGACGGGCCACCGACGAGGAGAACGTGCCACCGTTGCGGCTAGGGCGTTCCGGCCGGGTCAGTCGTCAGGGTCCGCACGCGCCAGCCAGGTGGCCAGCCGGTCGATCGCCGTCTCGAATTCCGGATGAGCATCGACGAAGCCGCGCAGGTGGTCGGCAACCCACTCGACGGTCACGACCTCCTCGCCGCGGCGGCCGGCCAGCTCTTCGATGCCGCGGTCGGTGAAGTACATGATCGGCCGGTCCTTCTCAGCTGGCGCGCTCAGCCGGTGAGCGCGCGCGCGACGAGAGCCTGTTGCTGCTGTTCGTGCACCTTGCCGGAGCCGGTGGCCGGGCTCGCCGCCGCGGCACGGGATACCAGCTGCAGCGGCACGGAGCCCGGCAGCAGTTCCGGCAGGTGCAGCGCCATGAACGGCCAGCCGCCCTGGTTGGCCGGCTCCTCCTGCACCCACACGAACGACTCCGCGTTCGGGTAGGCGCCGAGTGTTTCGCTCAGTGCGGCCTCGGACAGCGGGTAGAGCTGCTCGAGCCGCACGATCGCGGCCGTGCCGGACTCGGTGCCCGACTCGGGCTTCGCCCGGGCCGTGGCCAGGTCGTAGAAGACCTTGCCCGAGCACAGCAGCACCCGGCGCACCGTCGACGGGTCCGCCGGGCGTCCGGGGATGTCGGGGTCCGGCAGCACCGGTGCGAACGCGCCGGCGGTGAAATCGTCGATCGCCGACGTCGCCGCCTTCAGGCGCAGCAGCGACTTCGGCGTAAACACGATCATCGGCCGGCGCGGTGCACGGCGCGCGTGCCGGCGCAGCAGGTGGAAGTAGTTCGCGGGCGTGCTGCAGTACGCGACGGTCATGTTGTTCTCGGCGCAGAGCGAGAGGTAGCGCTCGATCCTGGCGCTGGAGTGGTCCGGGCCTTGACCCTCGTAGCCGTGCGGCAGCATCAACACCACCCCCGAGCGCTGACCCCACTTCGCCTCGCCGGCCGAGATGAACTCGTCGACGATCGACTGGCCGCCGTTGGCGAAGTCGCCGAACTGCGCCTCCCAGCACACCAGGGCCGTCGTGTTGATGACCGAGTAGCCGTACTCGAAGCCGATCGCCGCGAACTCCGACAGCAGTGAGTCGTAGATCCAGAACCGGGCCTGGTCCGCACCGAGATTCCTAAGCGGCGTGTACTCCGCGCCGGTGTGCCGGTCGACGAGCACGGCGTGGCGCTGCACGAACGTCCCGCGCCGCGTGTCCTGCCCGGCGAGCCGCACCGGCAGGCCCTCGATGAGCAGCGAGCCGATCGCGAGCAGCTCGCCGAACGCCCAGTCGATGTTGCCCTCGCTTGCCATCGCGGCGCGGCGGTCGAGGATCCGCTTCAGCCGTGGGTGCACGCGGAAGTCGGCCGGCAGGCTGACGTAGGCGTCGCCGATCGCCTTGATCACCTCGGGCGCGACGGCGGTCTGCACCTCAGGCTCGGTGGCGTCCGCCATGACCGGCGCCGCCGACGGGCGGTCGGAGGTATCGCGGGTCTCGAGGAAGACCTTCTCCAGCTGGCCCTGGTAGTCGCGCAACGCTTCTTCGGCCTCGGCGACGGTGATGTCACCGCGGCCGACCAGCGCCTCGGTATAGAGCTTGCGCACCGATCGCTTGGCGTCGATCAGGTCGTACATCAGCGGTTGCGTCATCGACGGATCGTCGCCCTCATTGTGACCGCGACGCCGGTAACAGACCATGTCGATGACGACGTCCTTGTTGAACGCCTGCCGGAAGTCGACAGCCAGTTTCGCCGTGGCAACGCACGCCTCGGGGTCGTCGCCGTTCACGTGGAAGATCGGGGCCTGGATCATCCGGGCCACGTCGGTGCAGTACAGGCTGGACCGGGCCGACGCCGGGCTGGTGGTGAATCCCACCTGGTTGTTGATCACCAGGTGCACCGTGCCGCCGGTACGGTAACCGCGCAGCTGGGAGAGGTTCAGCGTCTCGGCGACGACGCCCTGGCCCGCGAACGCGGCGTCGCCGTGCACCAGCACGGGCAGCACGGTGAAGCCGCTGTCGCCCTTGTCCAGCAGGTCTTGCTTGGCCCGCACGATCCCTTCGAGCACCGGGTCGACAGCTTCGAGGTGGCTCGGGTTCGACGTCAACGAGACCGTGATCCGCCTGCCGTCACGGGCGGCGAACGTGCCGCGCGCGCCGAGGTGGTACTTCACGTCGCCGGAGCCGTGCGTGCTGCGCGGGTCGATGTTTCCCTCGAACTCGCGGAAGATCTGCCCGTAGCTCTTGCCGACGATGTTGGCGAGGACGTTGAGCCGACCGCGGTGTGTCATGCCGAGCACCACCTCGTCCAGGTTGCACGCGGCGGCCTTGGTGATGACGGCGTCGAGCAAGGCGATCGAGGATTCCGCGCCCTCCAAGGAGAACCGCTTCTGACCGACGAACTTCGTCTGCAGGAACGTCTCGAACGCCTCGGCGACGTTGAGGCGACCGAGGATGTGCTTCTGCTCCTCGCGCTCCACCGGCGCCGCCTTCTGTTCCACCCTGGCCTGCAGCCAGGCGCGCTCCTCGGGATCGGTCATGTGCATGTACTCGATGCCTACCCTGCGGCAGTACGAGTCGCGCAGCACGCCGAGAACGTCGCGCAGCGCCATCACCGGCTCGCCGGCGAACCCGCCGACGGGGAACTCCCGGTCGAGGTCCCAGAGCGTCAGCCCGTGGCTGAGCACGTCGAGGTCGGGATGGGTGCGCACGCTGACGTCGAGCGGATTCGTGTTGGCGATCAGGTGTCCGCTGGTGCGGTAGGCGTTGATCAACTCGATCACCCGGGCGGCCTTGTCGATCTGGCCCTCGTGTGTGGTGCTGATGTCGCGGACCCAACGCACCGGTTCGTATGGAATCCGCAGCGAGCGGAACACGGCGTCGTAGAAGCCGTCCTCGCCGAGCAGCAGGCCGTGCATGGTCCGCAGGAACTCCCCGGACTGCGCCCCTTGGATGACCCGATGGTCATACGTCGAGGTCAGCGTGATGATCTTGCTGATGGCGGCTTCGTTGAGGGTCTCCTCGCTCATGCCCTGGAACTCGGCCGGGTACTCCATCGCTCCGACCCCGACGATGGCGCCCATGCCCGGCATCAGCCGCGGCATCGAGTGCACGGTGCCGATGCCACCGGGATTGGTCAGCGAGATCGTGACGCCGGCGAAGTCGTCGGCCGCCAGCTTGTTGTTGCGCGCGCGCCGGATGATGTCCTCGTAGGACGACCAGAACCGAGCGAAGTCCAGCGCCTCGCAGTTGCGGATCGCGGCGACGACCAGCGAGCGGGTGCCGTTGTCCTTGGTGAGGTCGATCGCGAGGCCAAGGTTGACGTGCGTCGGTTTGACCAGCGCCGGCCTGCCCTCGGCATCGCCGAAGGCGTAGTTCATCTCCGGGTGGTCGGCGAGGGCCTTGACCAAGGCGTAGCCGATCAGGTGCGTGAAGGACACCTTGCCGCCCCGGCTGCGGCGCAGGTGGTTGTTGATCACGATCCGGTTGTCGGCGAGCAGCTTGGCCGGCACCGCGCGGACGCTCGTGGCCGTCGGCACGGCCAGCGACGCGTCCATGTTGGCGACGACGCGCGCGGCCGCGCCCTTGAGCACGAGCGGGGTCGGCTCGTCGCCAGCGCTCTTCGGCGGCGCGGTCGCGGGCGCCGGATGGCCGGGCGGCGTCGACGGGCTCCTCGCCGGTGGCTCCGGCGGCAGCGCGGGGCTGGGCGCGGGCTGTGCGGGCGCAACCGGCGTCGTCCCGGATGGCGGAGCCGCGCCGTTGAGATGGTCGGTGTCGCGGGAACGTGCCGCCGCTGTTGCGCTGTCGCTCGACGGCGGCGTGCCGGGCCGGGCCGGCCCGGCACCCGGTGCGCCCGGATGGTAGTCGGCGAAGAAGTCATGCCAGGAGGAGTCGACGCTGTTCGGATCCGCGACGTACCGCTCGTACATCTCCTCGACGAGCCACTCGTTGGTGCCGAACTCGGAGCCGAATGCCGTCGGGTGAGCCGATGTTTCCGGGTGGGACGGGGTCGACACGACGGTGGATCGCCTCGCTTCGCAGAGATCATCGACGGTGCGGCACCGCCGCGCGGCCCATCGGTGGAATCGCCTCTTCGGGTCCTCTTTCGCAGCAAGGGTACGCGCTCACTTCTCGCGTGGTGCGCCCACCGTACTCAGAACAGGGCCGTGCACTCGGTCGCCCCGAGCCGGCGCACGTATTCGGTATCGACGCCGGTGCGTCCGAGGTTGTCCAGCCGAACGATGGCGGCGTTGACCGTGGCCGTGTCGCCGCGATTGCTGGCGGACCGGACCGCCTGCATCGACGCGCGGAACGCCACCAGGTTGCGCCGCGCCGGCTCGAGCCAGCGGGCCTTGATCTGGCCGGCGGAACGCACGGGCAGCCGGGTGCGGTTCAGCTCGGTGACCAGCCGCTCGTAGATCGTGTAGTAGCCGAGCGTGTAGTCGATCCCGCTGACCTTGGGCGGCCGGGGGAGCTTGCCGAGGTTAGCCACCGAATCCGTGCAGTCGTGGTTGGCGCGGTGCGCGAAGCTCGCCGGGCTCGTCGTCGAGCCGCAGCCGGCCACCGTGCAGGCCGCGAGCAGGCCACACATCAGCGTTCTTCGGATGCGCCGCTGCATCAGCTAACGTCGCGGCTGACCGCGACGACGGAGCCGAGGATCGACAGGCCGAGAGCCCAGACCGCGAGGGTGATCGTTCCGCCCAGGCCGCCGAGCATGTGCACGCCGCTGACGTCGAACACCTCGTGGATGCGGTCATGCGGGATGATCATCGACTTCGCGGCGCCGCCCGGCGTATACGGATAGATCGCCCGGCCGGAGCGGAAGGCCAGCATGATGTTCTCGGCCGCGACCAGGTAGACCGCACTGATCGTTATCGCGGTCGGCTGGTTGCGCACCAGCGCGCCGAACCCGACCCCGAACGGTGCGAACAGCGCGATAGCGCCGATCGCACCGACCACGATGCGGGCCAGGTGGTACGCAGGATGCCCGACGTCGCCGGTGATCGAGCGCGAGTGCATGATCGGGAATCCCACCAGCAGCATCACGCCGACGAACACGGCGCCGAGCAGGGCACCGAAGATCAGGTAAACGAGAAGCTTCGCGGCCACGACGACCGGCCGACGGGGCTCGGCGAGGAACGTCGAGGTCGCCGTCTGGTGGCGGAACTCGCCGGTCAGCGCCGTGATGCCAACGACCGCCGAGACGACGAAGGCAACCGGCCCGAGCACGATCAGCAGAACCAGCAGCACCTCGGCGGGTGGCCCGTCGCCGGTGCTGACATTGACCGCCGCGATCCCCGTGATCCCCGCCGCGAGGAGCACGACGACGCCGACCAGCCAGGCCCACACCCGCGTCGTGAACAGCTTGACGAACTCCGCCGCGACCGCCCTCACCACGGACCGCCCTGCCCTGGTCCCTGGTACGGCGGCTGGTACGGCGGCTGGTACGGCGGCTGACCATACGTCGGGCCCACATGGGGCTGGCTCGGCGGCTGGCTGGTCAGCTCGAAGAAGACCCGTTCGAGGTCGGCCTGGTCGGCGCGCATTTCGTGGATCTCGCAGCCGGCCTCGAACGCGGCGTGACCGATGTCAGGCACCGGCAGGCCGTCGATCCGCACCGCCGTGGCGTCGACGCGGGTCAGACCGACGCCGCGGCTGGTCAGCACGGCCATCAGCGCGTCGACCTGCGGCGTGCGTACGAGCGTCGTCGGCCCGCGGCCGCCGGCGAGTTCTGCCATGGATCCCTGTCGTACGCACCGCCCGGCCGACAGGATGACGACGCGGTCGACGGTCTGCTGCACCTCGGCGAGCAGGTGGCTCGACACCAGGATCGTGCGGCCCTGTCCGGCCAGTTCGCGCAGGAAGCCGCGCAGCCAGCGGATGCCCTCGGGGTCAAGGCCGTTGGTCGGCTCGTCCATGATCAGCACTGGTGGGTCGCCGAGCATCGCCGTGGCGAGCGCGAGCCGCTGCCGCATTCCCAGCGAGAACCCCTTGACCCGGCGTCGCCCCGCCGCTGACAGGCCCACCAGCTCGAGCACCTCTGCTGCACGCTTGCCGGGCAGACCCGCGTGCGCGCAGTAGACGCGCAAGTGGTTGCGCGCCGTCCGGCCGGGATAGAAGCTCGACGCCTCGAGGCAGGCCCCGACATGGCGCAGCGGATTGGGCAGGGCGACGTAGCGCCGGCCGCCGACGGTCGCGGTCCCGGACGTCGGCCGGACCAGTCCGAGGATCATCCGAAGCGTCGTCGTCTTGCCGGCACCGTTCGGCCCGAGGAATCCGGTGACAGACCCCGGCTCGACAGTGAAGGAGAGGTTGTCGACCGCCCGGATGCCACCGGCGAACGTCTTCGACAGCGCGGCGACCACGATGCGCCCGGGCGGCTCGCCGACCCGCATCGGATGGCCGTAGGGCGTCGTTATGGCACGTCCGAACGGACCGTGAGGACCCAGCCGAGGACGGCGAAGAACAGCCCCCATGCGATCAGCAGGATCGCCCCCTGCCACCAGCGCAGCAGGTCGTGGTTGTAGTGCCCGAGGTCGGTGATCGCGTTCGCCGTCGCACCGGGCAGGAACTTGTGGATCACCTTCACCCCGGGGATGATGCTGATCAGGTTCTCGATCACCAGGAAGTACGCGAGCGATCCGATCACGGCGGCGATCTGGTTGTGGATCAGCACGCCGATGCCGACGCCCACCAATGCGTAGATGGCAACGCCGAGCGCGGTGAGCGCGAGTACCGCGATGATCTGCTTGCTCTCCCAGCCGACCGAGACGTTCTTAAGCGACAGCCACGGGACGGCGATCGCGATCGCCTCGGCGACGCACACGAGCGAGTAGACGATGCCCACGACCGCGAAAACCAGAAGCTTCGCGACGATGACCCGCCCGCGCCGCGGCTCGATCAGGAACGTCGGGCGGGAGGTGAAGTGGCGGTACTCGGTGGTGATCCCAATGATGCCGACGATCATGATGAAGATGCCCGCGGCACCGGCGGAGGAGAACACCGACTGCTGGGTCTGCGTGGTGTCCAGGCCAGGCGTGTCGTTACCGCTGGTGCCGTTGGACGCGATCTGACCGATGACGCCCAACGCCGCCAACGCCATCGAGCCGAGCAGCATGCCCCACCACAGCTTCGTGGTCAGGACCTTGCGGAACTCCGCGCGGATCAGTCCGCTCATGACGCTCCCCCGCTCGGCTGCCCAGACCGTCCGGGGGTGGGCGCGACGCCGGCCGGTGGCGGCCCCTGCGGCCCCGGCGGGTGCGCGCCCCGGGCCGGTCCGCCCGGCAGCGGTGGCGTGCTCGCATCGCCGCCTTCGGCGGTGAGCTGCAGGAAGATCTCCTCCAGATCAGAGCGCATCGCCGACAGCTCGTGCAGCTCGATGTGTGCCTGCCAGGCGGCGTGGCCGACGACGGCAGGCTCCATGCCGCGGATACAGACCCGGCCATCGTCGTCGGGCTGCAGCGTCCCGTTGGCGCCGGACAGCGCGGCGGTGAGGCCGTTCGGGTCGGGCGTCCGCACGATCGTGCCCGTGCTCGAGCCCTCGCCGAGTTGGTCAAGCGTGCCCTCCCGGACCAGCCTGCCCCGGGCGATGATCACGACCCGGTCGACGGTCTGCTCGACCTCTGACAGCACGTGGCTGGAGACGAGCACGGTGCGTCCCTCGGCCTCGGCCAGATGACGCAGCAGCCGGCGCAGCCAGGCGATTCCCTCAGGGTCGAGCCCGTTGGCCGGCTCGTCGAGGATCAGCACGCTCGGGTTACCGAGCAGCGCCGTAGCGAGTCCGAGGCGCTGTCGCATGCCCATCGAGAAGCCCTTGACCGAGCGCTTGGCAGAGTCGGTGAGACCGACCTGCGCGAGCACCTCGTCGGCGCGAGTGTCCGGAATGCCGGCGGCCGCGCAGTAGACCCGCAGGTGGTTCCGCGCGTTGCGGCCGGGATGGAAGCTGGTGGCTTCGAGCACCGCGCCCACGGTCAGGCCCGGATCGCGCAGGGCGTCGTAGCGCTGCCCGCTCACGGTCGCGGTACCACGGGTCGGTGTCGCCAGCCCGAGGATCATGCGCAGCGTTGTCGTTTTCCCGGCGCCGTTCGGCCCGAGGAATCCGGTGATCGAACCAGGCTCGACGGTGAAGCTCAGGTCTTCGACGGCGTGGACATTTCCAGAGAACGTCTTCGTCAGGCCGGATACCACGATCCGGCCGGCGTCGCCCGGCACACTGTCCCCCTTCGATCGCAGCGTCGATCAGCGGTGTGGGTGGTTTTGGTGAGGACATATCCTTTCAGACTTCCGTGGAGAGGGCGAAGGCAACGGTCGGCGTGCGCGCCCACTGCCGCAGAGCAGCGATGACGGGGATAATCGCGGCGTGACCCACGACACCACGCGCGCGGAACGGCCGCCGACAGCCGTTGTCGTGACAAGCACGTCGACGCTGAGCTGGCGCTGGCCGCTGATCGCCGTCACCCTCGTGTACTCGTTCATCGTCGGAGGACTGCGAACCTTCACGCCCGCGTCGAACGTGGCGATCTTCGGAACCGGTGCGATCTTTCTCGCGATCGCGCTGTTCCGGCCGCCGAAGCGGGTGCCACCGCCCCGCTCGCTGGAGCGGCGGGGCATCATGGCATGGACGATCATGCTCGGCGTGTTCTCCGTCCAGGAGATCGCCAACGACCTCCTCGGGTCCAGCTACGCCCATCCGACGCTGTCGATCCTGATGACGCCGATTCTCGACCACCAGCTGTTCAGGGCCGTCGCCGTATTCGTGTGGATCGCGGTCGGCGTGGAACTGCTGCGCCGATGACCCGCATCCTCACCCTCGTCATCTACGCCGTCGCTGCCGCGCTGGCGATCGCATTCGGCCGCCGCGAGCGCTCGCAGGTGCCGACCGTAGAGGAGCTACTCGGCAAGGTGATGGTCACCCGCACCGGCCGGGCCTGCAGCCTGCTGTTCTGGCTCTGGGTCGGCTGGCACTTCTTCGCCCGGTGACGGCCCAGCGAGGCTGTCGACGACTCAGCCCTGTCGGCAGCCGCCCGCGGTTGTCGACAACCCAGCACTGTCGGCGCTACCTCGATCACGCAGAGAGGTAGTTTCGGCGTGCCGTTGCCGACGCGCCGCATGGGCGCAACCGAGGTGGCCGCTCCGGCGAACGCAGCGCTGAACCGTCAGTCCCGCGTCGCGTGCGTAGAGAGGACCACCATGTTCGATGCCTCGTTCGTCAAGCAAATGATCAGCCGCAGTTCGGAGAACCCGACGGACCGTCGACGATTCCTGCGCGCAGCCGGCTTTGCCGGCGCCGGGGTCGCCACCGCCGGCATCGCGTCCCGTGCCGGTGTCGCTTCGGCCGCAGAGGCAGACAGCTACGGCGCGCCCAGCGACGCCGCCGTGCTGAACTTCGCGCTCAACCTCGAGTACCTCGAGGCCGAGTTCTACCTGCACGCCGTCACGGGGTCGGGCCTGCCAGCCAACCTGACCGGCGGCAAGGGAAACATGGGCGGCGTATTCGGTGGACGACAGGTGCACTTCAAGACCCCCGCCATCCAGCAGTTCGCCAAGGAGATCTCGGGCGACGAGCTTGCCCACGTCACCTTCCTGCGCTCCGCGCTCGGCAGCGCCAAGGTCGCCCGCCCGGCGATCAGCATTTACAGCGCGTTCGTCTCCGCCGCCCGCGCGGCCGGCCTCGTCGGCCCGCACGACGACTTCGACGTCTACGCCAGCGAGGAGAACTTCCTGCTCGGTGCGTTCATCTTCGAAGACGTGGGTGTGACGGCTTACAAGGGCGCCGCACCCCTGATCAGCAACAAGACCTACCTGGGGGCGGCCGCCGGCATCCTGGCCGTCGAGGCCTACCACGCGGCCGGCATCCGCGCCCTGCTCTACGCCAAGGGTCTGGGCACCGCCGCCAACGCGATTTCCGGCGCTCGGGACAGCCTCGACGGGCCTACCGACGACGACCAGGGAGTCATCGTCAACGGCAAGGTCAACCTCGTTCCGGCAGACTCCAACGGCCTCGCCTTCGGCCGGTCGACAGGTGACGTCCTCAACGTTGTCTACCTGACACCGGAGTCGGCCCGTAAGGGCGGGTTCTTCCCCACCGGCGTCAACGGATCGATCAACACGAGTAACGACAACGCCTGACCCACCGCGAACCTCGGCGCGGCCGCTCTCGCAACAGCGCGGCCGCGCCGGGTCTGGTCAGCCGGGCGGTTTCGGGTGCGGTGCCCGTCGGGCATGATTCACGCATGAGCACGATCGAGCGGGTCGTCATCGTCGGGGCCGGGCTGGCCGGCGCAAAGATAGCGGAGGCCCTGCGGGACAAGGGTTTCGTCGGTTCGATCACGCTCGTCGGCGACGAGAGCGAGCGGCCCTACGAGCGGCCGCCGCTGTCGAAGGGCTATCTCTCGGGTCAGGCCGAGCGCGACTCGGTCTTCGTCCACGGGGAGGGCTGGTACGCAGAGCACGACGTCGTGCTGCTGCTGGGAACCGCCGTCACCGCGATCGACCGCGCGGCCCATCGGGTAACCCTCGACGACGGCAACACCCTGCCCTACGACGCCCTGGTGATCGCCACCGGCGCGAGCCCGCGGACCTTGCCGATCCCCAGCGCCGACCACGCCGGCGTGCACTACCTGCGCCGGCTCGATGACTCCGACGATCTGAAGCGGGCAATCAGCCAAGCACAGCGCATCGCCATCGTCGGCGCCGGTTGGATCGGCCTCGAGGTGGCAGCGGCCGCCCGCCAGGGGGGTGTCGGGGTGACCGTGCTGGAGTACGCCGAGCTACCTCTGCTCGGTGTGCTCGGTCCCGAGGTTGCCGAGGTGTTCGCCAACCTGCACCGTGAGCACGGGGTCGACCTCCGGCTCGGCGTCGAGGTCGCGGAGATCGTCGTGACCGACGATCGGCCGGCCGGAATCCGGCTCGCCGACGGCACGGTGATCGGCGCCGATGCCGTCGTCGTCGCGGTCGGGGCCAAACCCAACACCGAGCTGGCGGAGGCCGCCGGGCTGATGGTCGACGACGGCGTCGTGGTCGACGAGGGATTGCGCACCGCCGACGCCGCCATCTACGCCGTCGGCGACGTCGCGAACCAGTGGCATCCCTTACTGGGCCGGCGAATCCGCGTCGAGCACTGGGCGAACGCGTTGAACCAGCCGGACGTCGCCGCCGCGTCGATCATGGGGGAGGACGTCGCCTTCGACCTGCTGCCGTTCTTCTACACCGATCAGTACGACCTCGGCATGGAGTATCACGGCCGCGCCGGGGCTGGCGGTTACGACGACGTCGTGTTCCGCGGCGACAAGGCGGGCAGGGAGTTCATCGCGTTCTGGCGCAAGGACGGGCGCGTCATCGCGGGCATGAACGTCAACATCTGGGACGTCGACGAGCCGATCAAGGCCCTGATCCGGTCCGGCGCCGTCGTTGCCGCCGACGAGCTGGCCAATACGGACATGTCCCTGGAGGATCTCGCCGGCCGATGACGCTCGTGCTGCGGCCACGGCGGCGACCGCGACCCTCGCCCGCTGGGCATTCGACGAGCTGGGGCTGTTCCGGCTCGAGCTCGGCCACCGGGTCGGCAACCCGCCATCGTGCCGGGTGGCGACGGCAGCAGGCTTCGTCGCGGAGGGCATCGAGCGGGCGAAGCTGCGCTACGGCGCCGAACGGTTCGACGTTCACACGCATGCGCGCCTGGCCAGCGACCCCGTGCCGGTCGTCCCGCCGGTCAAGGTCGTCCCGCCCTGACGCCGGCTTACCCCCCGAGGCGGACCTCCTCGACAGCCAACGAGGCCGGGCGGTAGTCACAGCAGCGCAGCCAGTCGAGCCGGACTCGGATGTGCGCGATTTCGGGGTCGGCCGCCCGCTGCCTGCCGTCGGGGTACTGGTCGAGGTAAGCGACCAGACAGCGGGCGCGCTCTGCGCCGCGCAGGACGTCCGCGATCCCTTCGCACTGAACTGTGACCTCGTCCTCCCAGCCGATCACCAGTGCGACCCGCTCGAACGCCTGGAGGTTCGCGTACTTGCGGGAGCGGACCGCGGTGTCGAAAACCAGTTCTCCCTCGTCGGTAGCCGCGACGCCGATCAACGCCGCTTCGGGCGCACCGTCAGGGCCCCGGGTGGCGATCACGGCCAGCCCGCGCTCGCGCACGAACGTCACCAGCTCGCTCAGGTTCGTGGCACCTCCAAACCGGTGCCGGTGATCGCTTGTTCGGGCAGCGTCTCGCCGGCGCGCTCATCCGAGCGCGTCCGGCACGCGCACGGATGAGGGGTCAAGACCCTATCCGATCGGTCAGCAGTTCCGAGCCATCGTGAGCACGAACGGGTGGCGAACCGATGTAGCGCCGGTTGATGCCTTGACGCCGACCGAAGCCGGGTGTCTGATCGGAAGGCGTCACACAGACCGGTGCTCGCCGGCTTGTGCTGGAGTCGCTAGGCCCTGCACGTGTGGGCCTGTTAGGGGTGGGCTATGCCGACAGCCGAAGCGATCGCCGCGGAGGACACCCTCATCCACGTGCTGTGGATCAACGCGGGTCTAAGTTGTGATGGTGACTCCGTAGCGCTAACCGCGGCGACGCAGCCGAGCATCGAGGAGATCGCCCTCGGCGCCCTGCCTGGTCTGCCGAAGATCGCCGTGCACTGGCCGCTCATCGACTTCGAGTGCGGGCCGAACGGCGGCGCGGACGACTTCCTCGAGTGGTTCTGGAAGGCCGACCGCGGTGAGCTGGAACCGTTCGTGCTCGTCGTCGAAGGCTCGATCCCCAACGAGGCGCTCAAGGACGAGGGCTACTGGTGCGGGTTCGGCAACAACCCGGAGACCGGCCAGCCCGTCACGACCAGCGAGTGGCTGGACCGGCTTGCACCCAAGGCGCTCGCGATCGTTGCGGCCGGCACCTGCGCGACGTACGGCGGCATTCACGCGATGGCCGGCAATCCGACCGGCGCCATGGGCGTCCCCGATTACCTCGGCTGGGACTGGAAGTCCAAGGCCGGGCTGCCTATCGTCTGCGTCCCGGGTTGCCCGATCCAGCCGGACAACCTCTCCGAGACGCTGACCTACCTGCTGTACCAAGCCACCGGTCAGGCACCCATGATTCCGCTGGACGAGGCGCTGCGACCGACGTGGCTGTTCGGCAAGACCGTGCACGAGGGGTGCGACCGGGCCGGCTACTACGAGCAGG
>QHCD01000065.1 GCA_003244255.1 Pseudonocardiales bacterium
GACGAGCTGCACACGCTGGTCGGCGCGGGTGCCGCCGAGGGAGCGATCGACGCCGCCAGCATCCTGAAGCCGATGCTGGCCCGCGGGGAGCTACAGACGATCGGTGCGACCACTCTCGACGAGTACCGCAAGTACCTGGAGAAGGACGCCGCGCTCGAGCGCCGGTTCCAGCCGATCCAGGTCGGCGAGCCGTCGTTGGCTCACACGATCGAGATCCTCAAGGGCCTCCGCGACCGCTACGAGGCACACCACCGGGTCTCGATCACCGACTCCGCTCTGGTCGCCGCCGCAACGCTGGCCGACCGGTACATCTCCGACCGCTTCCTGCCGGACAAGGCGATCGACCTGATCGACGAGGCCGGCTCGCGGATGCGGATCCGCCGGATGACGGCGCCGCCGGACCTGCGCGAGTTCGACGAGCGGATCGGTGAGGTGCGCCGGGAGAAGGAGAGCGCGATCGACGCGCAGGATTTCGAGAAGGCCGCTTCGTTGCGCGATAGGGAGAAGCAGCTGCTGCGCGAGAAGGAGCAGCGGGAGAAGGAGTGGAAGGCCGGCGACATGGACGTCGTCGCCGAGGTCGACGACGAGCAGATCGCCGAGGTGCTCGGCACCTGGACCGGTATTCCCGTGTTCCAGCTCACCGAGGAGGAGACCTCCCGGCTGCTGCGGATGGAAGGCGAGCTGCACAAGCGGATCGTCGGCCAGGAGCAGGCGATCAAGGCTGTCTCGCAGGCGATCCGGCGTACCCGTGCCGGGCTGAAGGACCCGAAGCGCCCCGGTGGCTCGTTCATCTTCGCCGGTCCGTCCGGAGTCGGTAAGTCCGAGCTGTCCAAGGCGCTCGCGGAATTCCTGTTCGGCGACGAGGATTCGCTGATCCAGCTGGACATGAGCGAGTTCCATGATCGTTACACCGTGTCGCGGCTGGTCGGTGCGCCTCCGGGCTACGTCGGTTACGACGAGGGCGGCCAGCTCACCGAGAAGGTGCGCCGCAAGCCGTTCTCCGTCGTGCTCTTCGACGAAATCGAGAAGGCACATGCCGACGTCTTCAACACGCTGTTGCAGGTGCTCGAAGACGGCCGGCTGACCGACGGTCAGGGTCGCGTCGTCGACTTCAAGAACACCGTGCTGATCATGACGACGAACCTCGGCACCCGCGACATCGCCAAGGCGGTGAGCATGGGCTTCCAGGCGAGCAATGACGCGTCGAGCAACTACGAGCGAATGAAGCAGCGCGTCCACGACGAGCTCAAGCAGCACTTCCGCCCGGAGTTTTTGAACCGCATCGACGACACGGTGGTGTTCCACCAGCTCAGCGAGGACGAGATCCTGCAGATCGTCGATCTGATGCTCGCCAGGGTCGATGTCCAGCTGAAGAACAAGGACATGGACCTGGAGCTCACCGGGGCCGCGAAGGCCCTGCTCGCCAAGCGCGGGTTCGACCCCGTGCTCGGTGCTCGCCCGGCCCGCCGCACGATCCAGCGCGAGATCGAGGACCAGCTCTCGGAGCGGATCCTCTACGGCGAGCTCGGTGCCGGTCAGATCGTGCTGGTCGACGTCGAAGGCGAGGGTGAGGACGCGAAGTTCACCTTCCGGGGTGAACCCAAGCCGCTGCCGGTGCCCGATGCGCCACCTGTCGAAGTCGGTACGGGCTCCGGAGCCGACGAGTAACCGTCCACCCCGAGATCGCAGTTCACCACCCACCGGGCGGCGTGTCGCGGTGGTGAACCGCGATCTCGGCGGTGATCAGGCGGGTCGGGTGCTGCTCGGAACGGTTGTCCGGATCCAGGTCCAGGACGGGCCCTTGAAGATCGGCACCAAGCCGTCGCGATGGTATGAACCGGCGAACCTTCGAACCGTCGAGTGGATCCGCATCGACTCCGACGGCGCTTGGGGGTTGCGGCCGGACGGCAGCACGGTTCTCGACGTGCACCACCAGCACCACCCGCAGTGCCGTGACCCCAAGCACTACGGCGGCCTGACCGTGATGAGCACCGCCGACTACCGGTGGCTACGCCGCCGGTACGGAGCCCACCTCACCGACGGCATCGCCGGAGAGACGCTGCTCATCGATCGCGCCGACCGACTCGCCGGCGCCGACCTGTCCGCCGGGCTGTGGATCGAGACCGCCGACGGCGACCGCCTCTATGTCGGCCAGATCAGCGTCGCGTCGCCGTGCGTGGAGTTCACCCGGTTCTGCCTGCGCAGGACGCCGTCTGGCCTGGTGGACGACGAGGTCCGCGCGGGGCTGCGGGAACTCGACGGCGGTGCGCGCGGCTTCCGTGGCGTCGCCACCCGGGCAGCCGAACTGCACCTCGGTGCCCGCGTCTGGTTGCGCGCCGGCGTCGCCCGGGGCTAGGCCGACGGCAGGGCGTAGCGCCCGTCGGGCAGCGGGTCGACCAGGCCGTCGACGACCAGACCGTCGAGTGCCCGCTCCCGCTGCGCGGCATCTGGCCACACGACGTCGAGGGCGGACCGTTCGACCGGGCCGTCGCTGCCCCGCAACACCTCGAGCAGCAGGCCGCGCACCTGCCGGTCCGTGCCGGCATACCGCTGCGGCCGCTTCACCGGACCGCCGTAGGCCGGCCGCCCGGCGCGGACCCACGCGCACCGCGGCTCCAACGGGCACGCGGCACAGCGCGGGGTCGCCGCCGTGCACACCAGGGCGCCGAGCTCCATGAACGCCGCCGACGTCCGGGCCGCAGCGGCCGGGTCGTCGGGCAGCAGCGCCAGCACCTGGTCGAGGTCCCGGGCGGTCGACACCGGTGCCGCGTCGGCCGCACCGCCCACCGCGCGAGCGATCAGTCGCCGCACGTTGGTGTCGACGACGGGTTGACGCTGCCCGAAGGCGAATGCGCACACGGCTCGCGCCGTGTAGGCGCCGACGCCGGGCAGCGCCAGTAGCGCATCGACGTCGTCGGGGACGTGCCCGCCGTGCGTCGCGACGATCGCGACCGCGGCCTCGCGCAGCCGCAGCGCACGGCGCGGGTAGCCGAGCTTGCCCCACATCCGCACGGCGTCGCCGGGCGACGCGGCAGCCAGCGACGTCGGCGTCGGCCAGCGTTCGAGCCACGCGTCGTGGGCCGGGATGACGCGCGCCACCGGCGTCTGCTGCAACATGAACTCGCTCACCATGACCCCCCACGGCGTGGCATCCGGTCGCCGCCACGGCAGGTCCCGCGCACGCGCGTCGTACCAGCGGACGGCGGCGTCGGCGAGGGCCGCTCCGGGAGGTCTCTCGGGCACGCCGACGATGCTCGCACGTATGCTGGTCCGCCCCTGCGGCGAGTTGTGCCCCGGTCTCACCAGTCACACGCGTTACGGTCGTCCCGTGTTACATCCCGTCGGCCGGGCGAGCGCCGCCACCTACTGGCGCCGGCGGCTGGTGATCGTCGCTCTGATCGCGTTCGTTGCCGTGGCGAGCAAGCTGGCCTTCGCCGGCGGCTCCTCGACAGCCGGCGCGCACGCGCTTCCTTCCCAGCATCTGACCGGCCCGGCCATCGCGCCGGCATCGCATCCATCGACGACGACGACGACGCCGCCGCCCGCACCGACCCCATCCTCGACAACCGCCCCCCGGACCACGGCTGCGACACCGGCGCCGCCGACCCAGGTGGGCCGCCACACGCCGCTGCCCTCGGGTGCCGCTCCGACGCCGGTCCTGGCCGGACCGTGCGTCGATTCCGACCTGCGCCTCGCGGCGAGGACCAAATCGCCGACCTACCCGCTCGGCGGCCAGCCGCAGATCGTCCTCACCGTCACCAACACCTCCGCGGCACCGTGCACCGGCGACTTCGGCCCGCGCAACCAGGAGGTCGTCGCCTTCGGCAACCTCACCCGAGTGTGGGACAGCAACGACTGCTACCCGGAACAGCAGGCCGACGTGCGGACGCTCGCGCCCGGCGGGTCCGCGAGTTACCCGATCGTGTGGTCGGGTCTGCGCTCGGCGCCCGGCTGCGCCGGGCAGCGCAACCCGGTCCCGGCCGCCGACTACACGTTGATCGGCCGGATAGGCACGCTCTCCGCCACGCCGATCGCCGTCACGATCACCCGTCCCAATCCTCGGTGAGCGCGCCGCGACTTTAGACGTAGCGCTCCAGAATGCTCGACTCGGCGAGCCGGGACAGCCCTTCGCGCACGCTGCGCGCCCGCGCCTCGCCGACGCCCTCGACGGCCTGCAGGTCGTCCACGGACGCGGCCAGCAGCTTCTGCAGGCCCTTGAAGTGATCGATGATCTTCTCGACGACGCCCGCGGGGATCCGGGGCACCTTCGCGAGCAGCCGGTACCCGCGGGGACTCACGGCGACGTCGAGCCCCTCGAGGCTCGCGCCGTAGCCGAACGCCCGTGCGACGAGGGTCAGGTCGACGAGTTCGATGGACGAGAGCTCGCCGATGGCGGCGAGGATGTCGGCCGCCGTGCGCGAGCGGCGAGCGGCCGGCAGGTAGTCGCGCGCGATCAGCTCGGTCTCCAGATCTACACCGGCCATCAGCTCGTCCCGCTGCAGCGCGAGCAGCCGCCCGTCGACTCCGAGCTCGACGACGTAGCCCTCGATCTCGTCGGCGATCCGGCGCACCATCTCCAGCCGCTGGCTCACGCTGACGGCGTCGCGGACGGTGGCCAGGTCCTCGATCTCCAGCGCTGACAGGGTTCCGGCGACCTCGTCGAGGCGGAGCTTGTAGCGCTCCAGCGTCGATAGTGCCTGGTGGGCGCGGGACAGCACAGATGCGGAGTCGGCCACCACGTACCGCAGGCTGCCGACGAACAGGCTGATGATTCGCATCGACTGGCTGACCGAGATGACCGGGAAACCGGTCTGCACGGCCGTCCGTTCCGCGGTGCGGTGCCGGGTGCCCGATTCCTCGGTCGGGATCGACGGATCGGGCATCAGGTGCACGGCGGCCCGCAACACCCGGCCGTAGTCGGAGGACAGGACGACGGCGCCGTCCATCTTCGCCAGCTCGCGCAGTCGGGTGGCGGAGAACTCTACGTCGAGGGAGAACCCGCCGGTGCACAGCGCGTCGACGACGCGGTCGTGCCCCATCACGATCAGCGCGCCGGTATTGCCGCGCAGGATGCGTTCGAGGCCCTCGCGCAGGCCGGTGCCGGGTGCGACGGCCGCCAGCGTCGGGCGCAGGCCCGTATCACGGTCGGGGGATACCACGCGGTGCGTCCTCCCGGTCCGGCGGCGAAGCGATCGGGCGCCAGTCTACGGCGCGGCGGTGCGAGTCAGGCCGAGGTCGGTGAGCACCTGGGCAAGGTTGGTCACCTCGCGGGTGCGGATCTCGCGCTGCGGTTGGGAGATTCCCGGCGGCACGAGTGCGTGCGTGAAACCCAGCCGCGAGGCCTCGCCGAGCCGGCGCGCCATCCCGCCGACCGGACGGACCTCGCCGGCCAGCCCCACCTCGCCGAGGGCGACCAGGCCGGGCGGCAGCGGCCGGTCGCACGCCGCCGAGGCGACGGCGAGCGTGACGGCGAGATCGGCCGCCGGCTCGACCACCCGCATGCCGCCTACGGTCGCCGTGAACACGTCGTCGGTGGACAGTCGCAGGCCGCCCCGGCGCTCCAGGACGGCGAGGATCATCGCCACCCGCGCCGAGTCGAGCCCCGACACCGCACGGCGGGGCATCGCGAGGTTTGTCCTCGCGACCAGCGCCTGCACCTCGGCGAGCAGCGGTCGCCGCCCCTCGACGGTGACGGCCACGCATGTGCCGGCCACCGGCCGGCTGCGATCGGAGAGGAACAGCCCGGACGGGTCAGCCAGGCCGCGGATGCCGTCGTCGTGCAGCTCGAAGCAACCCACCTCGTCCGCGGCGCCGAACCGGTTCTTGGTGGCCCGCACCAGGCGCAGTGTCGAGTGCCGGTCGCCGTCGAAGTACAGGACGACGTCGACGAGGTGCTCGAGCAGCCGCGGCCCGGCAACGGCGCCGTCCTTCGTGACGTGTCCGACCAGCACGGTGGCCATGCCGCGGGACTTGGCCAGCGCGATCAGCGACGCCGCGACCGAGCGGACCTGGCTCACACCGCCGGGCGAGCCCTCGACGTCGGCGGCGGCCATCGTCTGCACGGAGTCGACGATCAGCAGGCCCGGGTCGATCTGCTCGACGTGCCCGATCAGGGCCGAGAGGTCGGTCTCGGCCGCGAGGTAGAGGCCGCGGTCCAAAGTGCCCATCCGTTCGGCCCGCAACCGCACCTGCGCGGCCGATTCCTCGCCGGAGACGATCAGCGCCCGCCGGGGCTGGCCGGCGGCGTATCGGTTGGCGACCTCGAGCAGCAGGGTCGACTTGCCGACGCCCGGCTCGCCGGCCAGCAGCAACACCGCCCCCGGCACCAGCCCGCCGCCGAGCACGCGGTCCAGCTCGCCGACCCCGGTGGAATGTGCCCGCGCGGCCTCGACGTCGACGTCACCGATCGGCCGCGCCGGCGCCGTCACGGGACCGGAGGCCAACCGGAGGGCGGCCGGCTTGCGGGCGGCCTGCTCGCCGATCGACCCCCAAGTCTGGCATTCGGGACAGCGCCCGACCCAGCGGGGCACCATGAGCCCGCACTCCGAGCAGCGGAATGCTGGGCGGTCCTTTCCTCGGGCGGGCACCTGCCGACTGTAGGGCGGGGTACCGACGGCGCGGGCGCTATGCCGCGCCGGTGTGGATAGTCAATCCTGGACGGACGGCGGCGGCGTTCTCGCGGGCGGCTGCGACACGTGTTGCACCGGCGACGCGACGATCGCGTCGAGGGTGAGCGAGCCCGCTCTGGCAAACCGGAAGGTGATCTGCACCGGCTCGCCAGATCGCAGGGTCTGCCGCAGCCCGTGCAGGACGACGATCGGCCCGCTCGCCGCCGCGGTACCGCCGGTGCCGGCGGTCTGGACGCTGGAGAGCGGTCCGACGGCGATGTCCAGGCCACCGGACTGCGATCCGCCGGTGCCGGTGACGCTGCTCGCGACCGGTGTGCTGACGCTGACCAGACGGTCGGTGCCGCTGGCCTCGTTGACCAGGGCGAAGTTCAGCCGCGCGGTGCCGCCCGGCTCGTACTTGCCGGTCGGGGGGTAGGCGATCGAGACGTTGCGCAACGCCATCTGCCCGACCTGACCCTCGGAGCCGCCGACCGCCGACAGCTCGTTGGCCGTCTCCGCGACCTGGCCGGCGGCACAGCCGGCAACCCCCGCGAGAACCATGCCCGCTACGGCGCCCGCTACGGCGAGCGCGCCGGCCCGGCGACACCTCGAGCCGCCGATTCGACGCATCACGGCACCGTCTCGCGTTGCCGACAGCCGGATCACCGCGACCGTTCCACCTCTCGCACCGACGGACGGTGGCCAGCGTATCGGCACCCCGCGCGGGCGCTGCCCGCCGGGCTGGCTGCACCCGCGGACTGCGCCGGCCACCACCGGCACCTGAGCGCTGCCTCGGGTCAGCGCAGCTGCGGGCGCAGCGCCGCGAGATCGCGGGCGAGCTGGTCCGGCGCCGGCACCGATCGCAGCTCGGTGGTGACGACGCCGTCGGACCGGACCAGGAGGACAACCAGATGGTCGACGGCGTCGTACGCGGGCAGCAGCTGGCCGGTCGGCTCGGACCGCACGTCGACCGTGGACGGGCCGCCGTCGGTCGAGAGGGCGGGCAGGCTGGTCCCGATCAGGAAGGTCTGCAACCGCGCCCTGGACGAGGCCGAGGTGAACCTGGCTGCGGTGGCGCTGCAGCGGCAGTGCACCGGGAGGAGCAGCACCGTTGCGGGCCTGAGCACCCGCAACGGTTCCCGGGCGCCGGAGGAGTCGCGCACGTCGAGGTCGGGCAGCAGCCCGCCGACCTGACCGGCGGCAACGGTCGGACGGGCGAGCGTAACCCCGTGGTCGGTAGGGCGGGTCGGCGCGGTGAACAGCAGCATCGCGAAGCTGTAGATGGCGGCGAGGACGAGAACGCCGACGATGGTCGGGAACGCGTACCCGAAGCGCTCGTGTCGGATCAGCCCGCGGATCCGAGCCCGCCGCATCGCGACCCGCTGCTCGCGGTGATAGGCCCGGACATCTGCGTCGAGGCAGCGGAGGTCGTCGGGGACGAGCACGGATGTCCAGTCTGGTTCGCCGTCGCCGACACCACCGGCCGGTGACCCCTCGGCGCCACCGCCCGTCGGCTCGTCGCCGATCGGTTCGTCGCTCACGCCCTCAGGGTGCGCCTCGACACCCGCCGACGCCAGAGGGGCGCAGCACGACTTGCCGAGCAGGCGCCGTCACTCTCCGCGAGTCATGTGGGTCTTGACGTTTCTTCTCTTGTGTGCAAGGCAATTCCGAGCTCGGAATGGACGGGCTGGTCATGTTATCCTTGGTCTATCGAAAGGGGTCACCAAGGATGACTTTCAAGGTCGGCGAGACGGTGGTCTACCCGCATCACGGGGCAGCACTCATCGAGGCCATCGAGAAGCGCGTCGTCCAGGGCGAGGAGAAGACGTACCTCGTACTGAAGGTCGCCCAGGGTGACCTCACCGTTCGCGTCCCGTCCGCCAACGCCGAGTTCGTGGGCGTGCGCGACGTCGTCGGCCAGGAAGGCCTTGACCACGTCTTCGAGGTGCTGCGCGCGCCGCATACCGAGGAGCCCACGAACTGGTCCCGCCGGTACAAGGCGAACCTGGAGAAGCTTGCCTCGGGCGATGTGAACAAGGTCGCCGAAGTGGTGCGTGACCTGTGGCGCCGCGACCGTGAACGCGGTCTGTCGGCCGGGGAGAAGCGGATGCTCTCCAAGGCGCGGCAGATCCTGGTGAGCGAGCTCGCCCTGGCCGAAGGCACCAACGAGGACAAGGCCGAAGTGCTGCTCGACGAGGTCCTTGCGTCCTGACCGACCCGATGGCGCACGGTCGACGCGGCTGCGTGGTCATCCTCGTTGATGCAGGGGTCGTCGGCGACTCCACGCCACGGCCTGATCTGGTGGCGATCGACGCCGTTCTCGATGCCGTGCGCCGGGGCTCGCCCGCGGCGATCGTGGTAGCGCCGGTCTCGGACACGGTGAAGCTCGTCGACGACTCGGGCGTGATTGTGTCCACGGTGGACAGGTCCTCACTCGGTGAGCCCATCGGGCCGATGGCATTCGAGATCGACGTGCTGAAACGGCTGTACGCAAGCGATTCCGGCGACGACCTACTCTCGGCCGCATTGTCGGCCGGGATCGCCGTCACCGCCGTCCAGGTCGCACCCATCGATCGGTCGGACGCAGAGCCGGTGACGCCGTGACCGACCGGGTCGGCGTCGGCGTCGACGTCCACCCGATCGAACGCGGCCGTGCGTGCTGGCTCGGTGGGCTGTTCTGGGACGGCGTCGATGGACTCTCCGGCCACTCCGACGGCGACGTCGCCTGTCACGCCGCGTGCAATGCCCTGCTCAGCGCCGCCGGGGAGGGAGACCTCGGCGCCGTGTTCGGCACCGGCGATCCGCAGTGGTCCGCAGCGTCCGGCCTCGACATGTTGCGGCACTGCCGATCGCTGCTCGCCGGATCCGGCTGGCGCATCGGCAATGTCGCCGTCCAGATCGTCGGTGAGCGCCCGAAGATCGGGCCGCGCCGGGGCGAGGCCGAGGCAGCGATGAGCGAGGCGCTGGGTGCACCGGTGAGTCTCGCGGCCGCGACCACCGACGGACTCGGGCTCACCGGACGCGCAGAGGGCATTGCCGCAATCGCGACGGCGCTGGTGTCCCCGCCGGGCTGATCCGTTCGGTGCGCGTGCGTGTTACCGGCGACCCGCCCGGGCAGGTTAGGCTTGCCGCGAGGGCGTCGCCGGCGCGGCAGCGCCGTAGGTACCCCCGAGTCATCGTGGAGTGAGTGTGGGTTCGGTCATCAAGAAGCGCCGCAAGCGGATGGCGAAGAAGAAGCATCGCAAGCTGCTCAAGCGCACCCGCGTCGCGCGGCGCAACAAGAAGTAGGTCGAGATGACGTCGGTCGTCCTCGTCACCGGCGTCAGCACGCCACTTGGGGCTCGGGTGGCGACGGACCTGCTTCGCGCGCGGGGGGTGTCCAAGGTCGTGGGCATCGACAGCGTGCCGGCGAGTCCGGATCTGGCCCGCTCGATGGACGGCATCCGCTTCGTGCGGGTCGACATTCGGAACCCGTTGATCGCCACCGTGATCGAGACCGAGCAGGTCGACACCGTGGTCCACCTCTCGGTGACGCCGGCGCCGGTGGCGAGCGGTAGCCGGTCGGCGATGAAGGAGTTCAATGTCATCGGCACCATGCAGTTGCTGGCGGCCGCCCAGAACTCCGAGCGGATGCGCCGCCTGGTGGTGAAGTCCTCGACCGCCGTGTACGGGTCGAGCTCGGCCGACCCAGCCGTGTTCACCGAGGACACCGACCCGCCCTCGACGCCGAGCTCCGGCTTCGGCAAGGACGTCGTCGAGGTCGAGGGCTATCTGCGGGGTTTCGCGCGTCGCCGGCCCGACATCGTGGTATCGGTGCTCCGGTTCGCGAACGTCGTCGGCCCGACGATCGACTCGTCGCTGACCCGTTACCTGCTGCTCCCGGTGGTGCCCACCGTCTTCGGGTACGACCCGCGGTTGCAGATGCTGCACGAGGACGACGCGGTCGCCGTCGTACGCCGCGCCGCGACGCACAACCTGCACGGCACCGTGAACGTGGCCGGCTCCGGGATTATGCCGTTGTCACAGGCGATCCGGCGGGCCGGCCGGCTTAGCGCACCCGTTCCGGCGCCGGCCATCGACGTCGTCGCGCGACTGATGCGAGGCACCCGCAGGGTCGATTTCACGCCGGACCAGGCCAGGGCGCTCACCTTCGGCCGCGCCGTGGACACCACCCGGTTGCGCACGGCGTTCGGGTACCGGCCGGCGTTCACCACCATCGAGGCGTTCGACGACTTCGTCCGCGGCCGCGGGCTGCGGCCCGCCGTCGACCCCGAGTGGGTCGACGCCTGCCTGCGCAGGATCATGACCACGGTGCAGTCGCGGGAGCCGACCGATGCCTGATGCCACCGTCATCGCCATGCCGGGACTCGAACCGGCCGACGAGCCGGCGCGGGTCCGCCGGCCGAGACCGGATCCGCCGCCCGCCACCGACGAGGGCGCCGGCCACACCGACGACGGGAGCCGTGCCGACGCCCTGGAGAGCGCGTTCGCGTTCTTGCGCCGCCGGCTGACCGGCGACTACGCGATAGACGACTTCGGGTTCGATCCCGACCTCACCGAGAGCGTGCTGCTCCCAGCGCTGCGACCGTTGTACGAGAAGTGGTTTCGGGTAGAGGTGCGCGGCATCGAGAACATCCCAGCTTCCGGTGGCGCGCTCGTCGTCGCGAACCATTCCGGCACGATCGCGCTGGACGCGCTGATGACTGCGGTGGCCGTGCACGACGAGCATCCCGTTCACCGGTACCTGCGCATGCTCGGCGCCGACCTCGTATTCCGGCTCCCGATCATCGGCGAGATAGCCCGCAAGGCGGGGAACACGCTGGCGTGCAACGCCGATGCCGAACGGCTGCTCGGCGCGGACGAGCTCGTCGGCGTCTGGCCGGAGGGCTTCAAGGGCACCGGCAAGGGCTTCGGTCAGCGCTACCAGCTGCAGCGCTTCGGGCGCGGCGGGTTCGTCAGCGCGGCGATGCGCACCCGCGTGCCGATCATCCCGTGTTCCATCGTCGGGGCCGAGGAGGCCTACCCCATGCTCGCCGACGCGAAGCCGCTCGCTCGGCTCCTCGGCCTGCCGTACTTCCCGATCACGCCCACGTTCCCGTGGCTCGGACCGCTGGGCGCCCTACCGCTGCCGTCGAAGTGGATCATCGCGTTCGGCGAGCCCGTGCGCACCGACTCCTACGCAACGTCGGCGGCGGATGACCCGATGCTGGTCTTCAACATCACCGATCAGGTGCGCGAGACCATCCAGCAGACGCTCTACCAGCTGCTCGCGTCCCGGGACTCGGCGTTCTTCTGATCGCGCGGATACCCTGACGCGGTGGCGAGTCCGGACGCGATCGGCCCCATCGGCCTGATCCGCCGCGCAGCGGCGGCCGCACCCGACCGCACCGCTGTCACGGCCGACGGCGCGACCGGGCCGTCGTGGTCGGAGTTCGATGCCCGGGTGGACGCGCTCGCCGCGGGTCTGCGCTCGCTGCCCCTCGCTGCCGGTGAGCGGGTCGTGCTCCAGTTAGGTAACGGCATCGACCTGCCGCTGGCCTACTTTGCGGTCTTGCTGGCCGGCCTGATCGCCGTGCCGGTCGACCCGCGGTGTGCTGACGAGCTGCTCCACCACATCGTCTCCCGGACCAAGGCGGTGGCGATCGTGACCAGCCGGGTGCAGTCGATCGAGGCGGCGCCCCGGCTCGGCCTGCGGTCGGTGATCGTCCCCCGCGCCTCGGACGCCGGCGACGCCGCGAGCTTCGACGAGCTGGCGGGCCGCGGGGGCCGGGTGACGGACCTGCCCGGTCCCGATGACATCGCCGCAATTGTCTTCACCGGCAAGTCCGGCATTCACCAGCGCGGGGCCGCGCTCACCCATCGTGCGCTGGGCGCCGCGATCGAGCAGGCGAGGGGCGCGCGGCCGCCAATACTGGGCGCCGACGACGTCGTCCTGGTGGCAGCGCCGCTGTTCCATCCGGTCGGTCTGATGGCGGGCGTCGGCCTGGCCGCCGCGACCGCGGCCACCGTCGTTCTCCCGGCTGCCGGAGCGGAGTGCACGCTGGCCGAGCTCGCGGACCGCCGACCGAGCGTCGTCGTCGGCGTTCCGCTGGCGTATGCCGCGTGGGCCGCGGCCGGCAACGCCGCGCTCGCCACCGCGTTCGCCAGCGTGCGGCGCGCCATCAGTGCCGGCGCACCGCTTCCCGCCGTGGCGGCCGCGCGTATCGCCGCGGCCACCACAGTCACGGTGCGCGACAGCTACGGACTCGCCGAGGCGGGCCCCCTGCTCACCCTCGCCGACGACTCCTGCGAGCCGGGATCGGTCGGCCGCCCGTTGCCCGGGGTCGAGCTGGAACTGCGCGACGACAGGGGATTCCGCGTCGACGACGGCGACCCGGGCGAGATCGTCGTCCGCTCCGCATCACTGTTCAGCGGATACTGGCCGAACCGCGCGGACCGCCCGGCCGATGACGGCTGGTTCGCCACCGGGGACCTCGGATACCTCGACGTCGCCGGGGGTGTGCACCTCGTCGGGCGCCGTCAGGATCGGGCCCTGGTCCGCGGATTCCCCGTCTACCCGGCCGAGGTCGAGGCTGCCCTGACCTCACATCCCGGCGTCGCCGAGGCCGTCGTCACCGCCGACGACGCCCAGGCGGTGCGTGCATTCGTCGTTCCGCGGCCGGGTGTGGCGCTCGACGTGGAGGACCTGCGGGGATGGACCGACCGCCGGTTGGCGGCGTTCAAGCGCCCGGCCGAGATCTGGGTGGTCGACGTGCTGCCGCATTCGGCTACGGGCAAGGTCCGCAGGCCGACCGGTGATGACCGATGACTCGCGCCCGGATCACCTTGCTGGCCCGAAGCGACTGCCATCTGTGCGACGCCGCCGTCGAGGTGATCCGCCGGGTCGCCGCGGAACTCGGCACCGGTTGGGAACCGGTCGACGTCGACGGCGATCCGCGGCTGCGGGCGGAGTACGGCGACCGCGTACCGGTGGTGCTGATCGACGGCATCGAACATGCGAGCTTCAGCGTGCATGAGCAGCAGCTGCGCGCTGCCCTTCGAGGCTGAGTCGCCCTGCGCAGCAGTTGCCGGGACTGCTTCGCGCGGGAGCAGACGCGCGCTGAAGGGTCCGAAGCAGAGATCCAGCACGACCGTGGACATCGGAACCATTTCGGGTGCCAAGGTGCTCCTTCGTGATGCGATGCTCACGATGGGGCGGTCTGATAGCGGGGCCTTGGGCGAGGTGGCCCGACGTCGCCGGGCCGCGACCCGAGCTCGTCGGCGTGCCCGCGGGTCAGCTGGACGACTGCGTGCTCGCCGGTCGCGAGCGTCCCTCGACGCGGGTGTGGAACCCGAGCCGGGTCAGCCGACGAACCCGCACCGGGTGGGCGTCGTCGGTGTGGTCACGGGTGAGGGCCCCACTGACGGACCTTGTCCGCGGCGAAGCCGACCCCACGCTCGGCCGCCACCTACAGCAGCCCGGCATCGTCCAAGACCCCGATCAGCGTCGAGGCCGCGACAGTGGTAGATCGCCGTGGTCCGCGGGTCGGCGTGGCCCATGAGCTGACTGATCGCCGCCTGCGGGACCCCCGCGCAGCGCCAGGGTCACGCCGTAGTGGTGACGAAACGCGTGCGCCGCCGCCCCGACCGGCAGCCCGACAGCATCCGGGCCACCGTGGCGTCGCCCCACGCCTTCTTGGCCGCTGCAACCGCGGTGACCAGCTCGTCCGTGTTCAGATCGGTGAGGGAGACTGCGGCCAGGTCGGTGGCCACGTCCAATCCGGTGTCCTCATCGGCGGTGTCGTGTCCAGTGGTGGTGAGGAGTCGGCCCCAGCGGGCCAGGTCAGCGCGGCGGGCCCGGTCGCTGTGCCCCTTCGCAGCTTGTCCGGCTGACTCGAGTGCACGCTTGGCCGTCAAGCCACTGCTCGGCCAGCTGAGCGACCGACGGGGCGGGCGGGGGAGCAGAGCGCTCGCGTGTGCCTGGGGCCGTGGTGGTTGCCATGGTTGTGAACGTAGACGAGAGCGGGCCGATATTCCCCTATATCGGCACTCATGAGAACAAGATCTTGCACGGCAGCGGCGGCGCCCGTCAGAGGTGTAGCGTCAAACTTGTTGGGACCCTCAGCCAGTTTGGGATAAGTTCGGCTGCCCGCCGCTGAACTTGCGGAGCTACAGCTCAGCGCCGAACGTTCGGTGAGTACTGTGGCGGAATCACCATGAACATTTCGACCAGCTTTCAGACGCACACCAGTACGGCATGGGCGTCTGCACGCTGGCGTCATTTTCTGATGGATGCGCGTTGTCGATACATCTTGCTAAGCAGGATCGATTGGGTCATCGGTCGCGGTGACGGCGCGCTGGGATGAGGCGGAAGACGGTGGCGGTGCTGGATCTCGCCGACGGCCAGCAGGTTCCTGCTCACGTCCGCTTTCTCGTGCGTCGGACCAAGTCTTGTGTTTCGCCTGGGCCCGCATGTGCGAACGACCGTGACCTCTCTTGCCGGTTCGACGTGCGTGACGTCGCCACCACCTCGACCCGACTTCAAACCGGGTCTGCGTCGGGACGGCTTCCGGAACGGCTTCCGGGGGGAGGCCGTCCCGACGAGGTCCGGGTAACCAGGCCCGCGGCTACGACGAGTCACTGCACGGCAGCGACCAAACCTTCGGGAGCAACGAATGAGTGTTGATCAGATTGTGTCCATCCACGACCGCATCGTCGTCGGCGTTGACGGATCCGAGGCCAGCAAACTCGCGCTGCGTTGGGCGTCCTCCCTCGCCGAGGGGACCGGCAGCACAGTCGAGGTAGTAGCTGCGTGGGAGCCGTTCACTGCTTACGGCTGGATTGGCGCTGAATACGCAACGATGCCGAGCGACTGGAATCCAGGGAGTGACGCGGAGAAAGCCCTGGGCGCGACCGTCGACGAAGTGTTCGGCGAGCATCGTCCACCGCGACTCGAGCTCAAGGTGCGTGAGGGCAACCCCGCCAAGGTTCTACTCGAATTGAGCGAGGGCGCCCGAATGCTGGTCGTAGGCAGCCGCGGCCACGGCGGATTTGCCGGCCTGCTGCTCGGTTCGGTCAGCGCCGCGTGCACCGAACACGCCATCTGCCCAGTGCTGGTGGTGCACGGAACGACACCATCGCCCACCCGAACTGAAGCCGCATCATGAAGATCGTCATCGTCATCGTTGTCATCGTTGTCATCTTGCTGCTGCTGGCACTGGCTGCGGCAGTCAGGATCGTGAAGCAGTACGAGGACGGGGTGCTGTTCCGGCTGGGCCGAGTCATCGGCGAGCGCGCACCCGGGTTCCGACTGATCATCCCGTTCGTCGACGTCATGCACCGGGTCTCGCTGCGGATCGTCACCATGCCGATCCAGTCCCAGGGCATCATCACCCGCGACAACGTCAGCGTCGACGTCTCCGCGGTCGCCTACTTCAAAGTCATCGACGCAGTGAAGTCCGTCGTCGCGATCGAGAACGTGTACTCCGCGATCGACCAGATCGCCCAGACCACCCTGCGCAAGGTCGTCGGCCAGCACACCTTGGACCAGACCCTGTCCGAAACCGAAAAGATCAACCTCGACATCCGCAAGATCCTCGACGTCACCACCGTCGACTGGGGCGTCGAAGTCACCCTGGTAGAGCTGAAGGATATCCAGCTGCCCGACAGCATGAAACGCGCCATGGCCCGCCAGGCCGAAGCCGAGCGGGAAAAGCGCGCGAAGATCATCAACGCGGAGGGGGAGTCGATGGCGGCCGCTGCATTGGGTGAGGCGTCGGACACGATGATGGCTCACCCGTTGGCGCTGCAGCTTCGCAATCTTCAGAGCCTGGTCGAGATCGGTGTCGACAAGAACACCACCGTTGTCTTCCCGGCGCCCTTGATGACGACGATCGCCGAACTCGGATCTTTCCTCGCGAGGGAGAAGGCCGCGGCGACCGTGCCGATCCCAGTAGCGAACACGAATGGTACGTCAGCACCAAAACAGCATGTGCCCCTGCGCAAGGAACAGACGTCGAGTCCCAACCCGGTCGATCTCCCCAACGGCGGTTGAGCGTCGTGTCCTCGACCGCACCCGAAGCGACATCGTCGACCTGGAGGTCTGGCGCGCAGGCTGGTGGACATAGTGCTTCTGAGTCGTATCGCTTGGGACGATTGACGCCTGGCCGGTCGGGACCACAGCGAGATGACCCACTCGGCCGCTTCGAGAACGAAGGCGGTCGGGTGCTGCCGGCACCGATCAGGTGACCGGCCAGGGCTGGCACAAGCCGACGGGACCATGCCGGTGGACCAACGGGTCACGACACCTGAGAACCGCGCTTGCCCATGATCAGTGACGACCAGGCGGCTGTAGTCGCCGTCTCCGTCGCCGACGCCGACGCCGCTCAGGACGCGGATCGCCGTGGCGGTGCACCCTCGCTTACGCACTTCCTCGACGGATGCCGGTGATGCCTCTTCACCGGCATCCGGCCAACCAGCGCCGGTACGACCAGCGGACATTCGGTGAGCGCCTTGCCGACCAGGTGACCGCATCGTTTGGCTCCTGGGCGTTCATCTCGGTTCAGACAGTCATCGTGATCATCTGGATCGGCGTGAATCTGCTGGCATTCCTGCACGGGTGGGATCCATACCCGTTCATCTTGCTTAACCTGGTGTTCTCCACCCAGGCCGCGTACGCGGCGCCCCTACTGTTGCTCTCGCAGAATCGGCAGGCGGAGCGAGATCGGATCAAGGCCGAGCATGATTTCCGCGTCAATCAGCTGTCCTTACAGTTCCTCATCGCCTGGCACCGAGACGCGCATCCGGTCGGCTGCGAGTGCGTTAGCAAACTCGGCCCGGCGGCTGACGACGCGCTGGCCGAGCTGGACAGGGAGCTGCTGGCCCCCACCTCCGACTGCGTGACCAACGGTCAGCAGGTCAAACCGGGAGCGACCCGTTGAGACGCGTAGGATAATGGGCTCTTCGCAGTTGGGGGTGTAGCTCTGGTCGGCGCGTCGGTCGCGGGGTAGGGGTCGAGGTCTTCCGATGATGGAGGTTCCTACGCCACCCACCCGGAAGACCTCGACGTGTTTGACGCTA
>QHCD01000066.1 GCA_003244255.1 Pseudonocardiales bacterium
AACCAGGTCACCTGGGAGCTGCGAGCGATGGAGGGCGCACCGAAGTTTGTCGAGTCCCAGACGCTGCCCGACGTCGACTTCGCCGCATTCGCCCGCAGCCTCGGCTTATCGGGAGTCAATGTCGACACCCCTGACGGCGTCGGCCCGGCGTGGGAGGCCGCGCTCGAAGCGGACCGCCCGACGGTGCTGGACATCCGCTGCGACCCCAACGTGCCGCCGATCCCGCCGCACGCCACCCTTGCCCAGGCCAAGGCGACCGCTAGTGCGATCCTGCACGGTGACGAGGACGCGTGGGGATTCGTCAAAGAGGGCATCAAGACAAAGGTGCAGCAGTACCTCCCCGGCAAGAAGGACGGCGACTAACATGCGAAAGCTGACGACGGTGGCCAGCGGCGACGTCGGCCGACCCATCGAATCCGCGGTGCGAGACGTGCGGACCGGACGGTTCGAGCGCACCCTGTCCGCACTCACCGCGGCCGGCGCCGCGATCACCGCCGGCGAGATCTTCATGTCGCACGACGGCGCGAGCTTCGGCAACAAGATGATGTGGTGGCCGATCGTCGTCGTGCCGACCGCGATCCCGGCCGGCGTCGCGTCGGTGTTCTCTCGCCGCGCCGCGCACACGGTGCTTCCGCTGGCGTCCGCGGCGATCGTCGCCAACGGTCTGCAGGGCACCTACCTGCACATGCGCGGGGTCGCGCAACGGCCTGGCGGCATCACCCGCTACAACCTGGAGGCGGGTCCGCCGGTGTTTGCACCGCTACTTGCCTCCCTGGTGGGCGGAATGGGGCTGCTGGCCGCGGTACTGCGCCGTGAGGGCCGGCCTCCCCAGGGCGACGCCTGATGCCCTATCGCTGTCGCAGCCAGCATGCGGTAACGCCACAGGGCCGCGGACGCTATCCGGGATTCGACGTGCTGGACAACGTCCACGCCTGGGATGACGTCACCGCCGGCGTCGTGCTGGCGAGGCTCGCGTTGCCGGGCGGATTGGCGTTCTTCACCTCGGCCGAGGTTGGCGTCGCCGCACCGTTGCTCGACCTGCTGCTCGCCCAGGACGGCGACCCGCGGGTGCCCGTACTCGCGCTGATCGACGCGCGCCTGGCGGCAGGGGAGACCGACGGCTGGCACTACGACGAGATGCCCGAGGACGCGCAGGCCTGGCGCGACACCCTGCGTCTTCTCGACGAGGATGCGCGCGCACGACATTCCGGCCGGGGGTTCGCGGAACTCACCAGTGGCAAGCAGGCCGCCCTCATCCAGGCCGTCCAGGATGCGGGCACGGACGGGCAGGAGTGGCACGGCTGGTCGGCGGAGCACGTCTGGAGCCTGTGGACACGCTATGCCTGCACCGCGTTCTACTCCCACCCGTGGGCCTGGAACGAGATCGGCTTTCCCGGCCCGGCCTATCCACGCGGCTACCTCAACGCCGGCCTCGACTCGCGCGAGCACTGGGAGGTCGCCGACCACGACGACGAGGACCCGATCCCGTTCGCCGACCGGGTCGAGACGGCCCGGCATGAGCACGCCGACGTCGTCGGCGAAGAGCGTGCCCAAGAGCGTGGATTGTGAGGAGCAACTACCGCGACATCCGCGCCCGCAACGACTCGGCCTGGCTGATCCCGAACGACGGCACCCGCACCGATCACCGGCTGCGCGCCGACATGCGCCGCTACGGCGACGAGGACGAGGTCGACATCGTCGTCGTCGGAGCGGGCGCGGGCGGTGGCGTGCTCACCCAGCGGTTGGCTCGGGCCGGGTGGCGGGTCGTGTGCCTGGACGCTGGCCCGTTCTGGGATCCCGACACCGACTGGGTGTCCGACGAACGTGCCGCCCACACCTTGTACTGGACCGACCCGCGGCAGATCGGCGGCACCGACCCGGTTCCGTTGGGCTCGAACAACTCCGGCCGCGGCGTCGGAGGCTCGATGATCCACTACGCCGGCTATACCCCTCGGTTCCACCCTTCGGACTTTCACACCTTCAGCGCCGACGGAGTGGGCGCGGACTGGCCGATCGACTACTGGGACCTGAAGCCGTTCTACGAGGCGATCGAGCAGGAGCTGCCGGTCGCCGGGCAGGACTGGCCCTGGGGTGACCCGCACGCCTACCCGCACCACCCGCATCCGGTGGGCGGTAACGGCCAGATCTTCCTGCGCGGCGCCAGAGCGGCGGGTATCGACGCGCGAGTGGGTCCCGTCGCGATTCCCAACGGACGCTTCGGCAACCGGCCGCACTGCATCTATCGCGGCTTCTGCCTACAGGGCTGCAAGGTGAACGCCAAGGCGAGCCCACTCATCACCCACATCCCCGACGCTCTCGCGAGCGGAGCGGAGATCCGACCCGACTGCATGGTCACCCGCGTCGTCGTAGACGACCGAACCGGCGCCGCGACCGGCGTGAACTACGTGCGCGCCGGCCGCGAGCACCACCAGCGTGCACGCGCCGTCGCCGTGGCCGGCTACTCGATCGAGACGCCGCGGCTGCTGCTGCTGTCGGCGACCGGCCGGCACCCGCAGGGGCTCGGGAACGACCACGACCAGGTCGGCCGCTACCTGATGGTTCAGGGCGCGCCCCAGACCGCCGGGCGGTTCTCCGAGGAGATCCGCATGTACAAGGCGCCGCCGCCGGAGGTCTCCAGCGAGCAGTTCTACGAGACCGATCCGAGCAAGCCCTACAAGCGGGGCTGGGCGATTCAGACCGTCAGCCCGCTCCCGATCACGTGGGCGGAACACGTCACCGCGCAGGGCCACTGGGGTGCGCCGCTGCGCGAGTACCTGCGCGACTACGTGCACTGGGCGACCCTCGGCGCGCTGTGCGAATACCTGCCCCAGCCGGACAACCGGGTGACCCTCGCCGACGAGAAGGACCGGCATGGCCTGCCGGTCGCCCACTTCGCCTACAGCCAGTGTGACAACGACAAGCAGCTCACCCGAGCGGCGACTGCCTCCCTGGAGACGATCCTGCGCGCCGCCGGCGCCTCGGAGGTCATCACGATCGACCGCTACGCCCATCTCGTCGGCGGCGCCCGGATTGCCACCCATGCCGAGGACGGCGTCGTCGACGGCAACCACCGCGTGTTCGGCACCCCGAACCTGTACGTCGTCGACGGCAGCGTGCTGCCGACCCAGGGATCGGCGAACCCCGCCTTGACGATCATGGCGCTGGCAGCCCGCGCCGCCGCACGCCTCATCGCCGCTGCCCGCGGTGGCCTGGCCGAAGCGCAGCTGGCGTCGAGATGACCGGCGACGGCGCCCGCATCGGCAAAGTCACGACCGCAACCTATGAGTTCCCAACCCCCGAACCCGAGGCCGACGGCACCCTGCAGTGGGATGCGACCACCGCCGTCACCGTGACGGTTCAGGCCGGCGGCAAGACCGGGCTGGGCTGGACCTATTCCAGCGCGGCCGCCGCCGCCGTGATCACCGATCACTTGGCACCCGCCGTGCACGACCGCGACGCCTTCGACATCGCCGCGGGCTGGTCGGCGATGCACCGCGCCTGCCGCAACCTGGGCACCCGCGGGCTGGTCATGCAGGCCGTCAGCGCCGTCGACATCGCCTGGTGGGATCTCAAGGCCCGACTGCTCGAGGTACCCCTTGCGGCCATGATGGGCCGTTGCCGCACCGAAGTACCCATCTACGGCTCCGGTGGGTTCACCACACTCACCGACGCCCAGCTCGAGCAGCAGGTGCAGTGGTGGCGCTCCGTCGGCTGCACCTCGATGAAGATCAAGATCGGCGAATCGTGGGGGAGCCGCATCGACCGCGACCTGGCCAGGGTCCGACGCCTGCGCGAGCTCGCCGGCGACGACGCCGAGCTGATGGTCGACGCCAACGGCGGATACGCCGTCGGGCCGGCCCGCCGGGTGGGCGCCGCGCTCGACGACCTAGGGGTGACCTGGTTCGAGGAACCGGTCAGCAGCGACGACACCTACGGTCTCGGGACCGTCCGGGCGGCGCTGCGCTGCGACGTCGCCGCGGGTGAGTATGCCGCGGATCTCTACGACGTGCGGGCGCTGCTGCCCGTCGTCGACTGCCTGCAGCTAGACGCCACCCGCTGCGGCGGCTACACCGGCTGGCTACGCGGCGCCGCGCTCGCCGACGCACACAACCTGCAGGTCTCGGCCCATTGCGCACCGGCGTTGCATGCTCCGGTGGCCGCCGCGATCCCGAACCTGCGGCACGTTGAATGGTTCGCCGACCACGCGCGACTCGAGCCGTTACTCGTCGACGGGCTGGCCGACGCGCGGCGCGGCGCGCTGCACCTCGACAACGACGCGCCGGGCCACGGCATGAGCATCAGCCCCGGAGCGGAGCGATGGAGCACCGCGAGCTGACTCCTCGGCGTCCCCGCACCGGCCGCGCCGGCGACGTCGTCATCGGGTGCCGACGGGCTCGGGCCTCGCGCCAAGCCGCTCCGGATGCAGCGGTGACGGCGGCACCCGCAGGACGCGCGCCGCCCACCCCGGCAGCCACCAGTTGTACCGGCCGAAGAGCCCCACCAGCGCCGGCACGAGCAGGCATCGCACGATGGTGGCGTCAACGAGGATTCCGGCACCCAGCCCGGTCGCGAGGATCTTGATGTCGGTCTCCGGTCCGGTCGACATCGCGAGGAACGACAACACGAGGATCAGGGCCGCGCTGGTGACGAGCCGCCCGGTTCGGCCGATGCCCTCGACGACGGCGTCGCGTGTCGACCCGGTCGCGTCGTAGGCCTCGCGCATCCGGGACAGGATGAACACCTCGTAGTCCATCGACAGCCCGAACAGGAACGCGAACACCATCACCGGAACCCAGAACGTGATCGCACCTGACGCCGGCACGCCCCACACGGTGGTGCTGCCGTGGCCCTGCTGCCAGATCAGCACCATCACGCCGTAGGCCCCGGCGAGCGATGCGAGGTTGAGCACGACGGCCTTCAGCGGGAGCAGCAGCGACCGGAACGCTCGAGCCAGCAGCAGGAATGTCGCCACCGCGATCAGCCCGAGCATCAGCGGGAAGCTGCCGTAGACGTCGTGGATGAAGTCGATCTGCGAGGCGCCCGATCCGGCGACGCCGATAACCCTCGCGTCGCCGTCGACGGCGGCCCGGACTGCCCGGACCGTGTCCTGGCCGGCCGTGATGTTGGTCTCGTCGGCCGGCAGCACGGTCACCAACGCGGTGCTGGCCGCGGTGTTGCCGCCGAGGGCAGGGGCGACCGCGGCGTGGACGCCGGAGACGCCCGATACCCGCCGCACCACCGCGGCGGCGTCGTCGGCCCGGGTGAGCACGACGATCGGCGTGAGGGTTCCCGTCGGCACGCCGCCGTCCTGCAGCGTCGCGAGCGCGTCGTGCGCGGGACCGCTGTGGGCCAGTGAGCTGGTGCGGGGCTCGCCGACGTGCAGTGACAGCGTCGGGATGCCGAGGACGACGAGCGCCGCGATGCCGGTGAGCGCGGCGGTGCCGCGGCGGCGCATCGTGAAACGCGCCCACGCCGTCCAGCCGCGCCCGGCGGTGTTGTCGGTGCGGATGCGGGGCCAGTCCAGGCGTGGGCCGACGGTCGCGAGCAGCACCGGCAGCAGCGTGATCGCAACGGCGACGGACACCAGCGGGATCAGCACCCCGCCGATCCCGGCGCTGCGCAGCAGCGGTACCGGGAGCGTCACCAGGGCGAGCAGCCCGATGCCGACGGTGACGCCGGAGAACACGACAGCCCGTCCGGCCGAGGCCATCGCGGCCTCGACCGCGGCGACGTTCTCGCGGCCGTGCGCGCGTTCCTCCCGCCAGCGAGTCACGACGAGCAGCGAGTAGTCGATCGCCACGCCGAGCCCGATCAGCGCGATCAGGAACTCCACGATCTGGCTGATTCCGGTGATGTGGGTGAGGCCGAGGACGGCGAGGAACGTCGTCAAAATCGAGATGCCGGCCACGACCAGCGGCAGCAGCGCGAGCAGGCTCGCGAACACGAAGGCGAGCACCAGCAGTGCGCCGAGCGCGCCGAGCATCGACTCGACGAGCACCCCGGTGCCCTTCTGCGGTTTGGTGTTGGACAGGGCGTCGATGCCGGTGACGCCCACCTGCCAGCCGGCCGGGACGGCCGACCGCATCGCCGTCACCGCGCGCTGGGTCTGCGCCGGGGTCGGCCCGCTGGAGAGCGAGTTCGACGGTCGCGGCGCGATCAGGGCGAACGTCGTGCGTGCGTCGCGCGTGCTGAATGCGCGGTCAGCGGTGTTCGCATAGTCGATCACGCGGGACCGGCCCAGGACCCGGCCGGCGGCGTCGAACGCGCGTGCCGTCCGGGCCACGACGTCGGCAGCCTGGACCGACGTTCCTGCGGGGACGGTGATGACCGGGACGACAGGGTCCTGCACGCCGTAGTGGTAGAGCGTCGCGATCCTCGCGTCGGTCGATGCGGCGGATCCCGGCATCGAGAAGCTGTTCGTGAGCCGGTTGATGGTGCGACTCGCGGTCAGCGCGCCAGCGATCGCGAGGACCAGCCAGGTGACGACGACGAGCAGCCGGTGCCGGAGAACGAACCTGGTGATGGCGAGCAAATTGACCTCCCGGGTGGACGTGACACCGACCCTGGCGGACACGGCAGGTGATTGTCGTCGCACGGGGGGAGTCATGTCGGCTGCTACCTGCGACGTGCTGCCGGGCGTGGCTACTACCCGGGGAGTAGCCGCCGGGTCAACCGTCGGAGGACGTCGGCGGCCCGGCGCGCGCCTACGCTGGGCGCCGTGGAGGTCGCGGTTCGCCGTCGCTGGTGGCGGCTCTCGTCGATGCAGCGTGACGCCGCCCTAACGGTGCTGCTCACCGGCCTGCTGCTCTACGGCACGATCGGCGAGGCCTATCCCAGCGACCCGGCAAACCAGCCCGCTGACGGCGGGACGGTGCCGCACCCACCGGTCCTGGTCTACGGGCTCGTCGTCATCGCCGGCCTGGTCCTGCTCGGCCGGCGGCGATGGCCGATGCAGACCTTCGTGATCTCGCTCAGCGCCGTGCTGGTCTTCACCGGACTCGGCTACGTCAACGGCGCGATCGTCGTCGCGGCCATGGTGGGGCTCTATACGGTCACCAGCACGGTCCGGCCGCGGCAGGCGGTGCTGATCGCGGTGGTGACGGCGGTGCTCATCTGCGGGCTCACGGCGCTGCGCGGGCCGTTCGGGCCGCTCGGCGGTCCGGTCACGGTGTACCCCTTCCTCGTGGCCGCCGTGCTCGGCCTCGGCGTCGCCGTAGCCAACCGGCGCGCGTACGTTGCCGCCGTCGAGGAGCGCGCCGAGCGCGCCGAGCGCACCCGCGAGGAGGAGGCCCGGCGTCGGGTCGACGCCGAGCGGCTGCGGATCGCGCGCGAGCTGCACGACGTCGTCGCGCACACGATCTCGATGATCAACGTGCAATCGCGGGTGGCCGCGCAGGTGATTGCCGATCCGCCGCCGCAGGGCGCGCAGGCGCTGGCCTCGATCAAGGAGTACAGCGCCGAGGCGTTACGCGAGCTGCGGGGGATCCTCGGCCTGCTTCGTCAGGACGACGACGAGCCGACCTCGCCGGCGCCGGGTCTCGACCAGCTCGACGTGCTCGTCGCATCGACGAATGGTGCCGGCCTGCCGACGACCGTGGCGACCGTCGGCGAACCCCGCCGGCTGCCGCCGACGACCGACCTCGCGGCCTACCGCATCGTGCAGGAGTCGCTCACCAACTCCCTCCGCCACGCCGGTCCGGCGAACGCCGCCGTCTCGATTCGCTATGCCGACGACGGCCTGGTCGTGCAGGTCGACGACACCGGCCGCGGGATGCCGCGCGCCAACGGCACCGGCGCGGGTCACGGGATCGTCGGCATGCGAGAGCGGGTAGCGGCGATCGGCGGCCGGCTCGACGCCGGTCCGCGACCGGGCGGTGGGTTCCGTGTCACCGCACGGCTGCCTGTCTCGTGAGTGACGCCGTGATTCGGGTAGTCCTGGCCGACGATCAGGCCTTGGTGCGTAACGGTTTCCGCGTCCTGCTCTCCTCGGTCCCTGACGTCGAGGTGGTCGGCGAGGCAGGCACCGGGCGGGAAGCCGTCGCGAGGGCGCGGTCCGAGCGCGCCGATGTGATCCTGATGGACATCAGGATGCCGGACATGGACGGGCTGGAAGCCACCCGCCGGATCGCGGCCGACGACGATCTCGCCGGCGTCAAGGTCGTCATCCTCACGACGTTCGAGGCCGACGAGTTCGTGCTCGAGGCGTTGCGGGCCGGCGCCAGCGGGTTCCTGACCAAGGATGTGGAGACCGAGGAGCTGCTCCGCGCGATCCGGGTCGTGGCCGGTGGTGAGGCGCTGTTGTCGCCGACCGTTACCCGGCGGCTGATCGCCCATCTGGCGAAGTCGCCTCGCCGGATCGAGGTCGAGGTCGAGTCGCTGGCGAAGCTGACCGACCGCGAGCGCGAGGTGATGACGCTGGTCGCCCGGGGGCTCTCCAACGACGACATCGCGCGGGCGCTGTTCCTGAGCCCGTTGACCGCGAAAACCCACGTCAGCCGGGCAATGACGAAGCTCGGCGTACGTGATCGTGCGCAGCTCGTCGTCCTCGCCTACGAAACGGGGCTGGTCACGCCCGGCGAGTGAGGCACGACGGCGCGCACGTCGGGATGGCCTTGGCGGAGACCCGTCGCGGCCGGCTTGCGTTGTGACCTCCCAGCCTGTTTGGTTAGGCTGTCCTTCCTAACGTCCCCGGAGGTCCGCTCGTGAGCTTGTCCACGACTCTGGTGCTCGGGTTCATCGCCGGGGTGACCATCCTGTTCGGCCTGCCGGTCGGTCGCCTGCGCCGGCCGGCGCCGGG
The DNA here is from genome assembly GCA_003244255.1 of Pseudonocardiales bacterium. Taxonomy (GTDB): domain Bacteria; phylum Actinomycetota; class Actinomycetes; order Mycobacteriales; family QHCD01; genus QHCD01. The sequence goes on from QHCD01000066.1 coordinate 8,798, forward strand.
AGTGCGGGTGATCCTGAATGCCGCCGCCGTCGGGGTGCTGATGTTCCTGTTCTGGGATGTCCTCGCGGCGGCATGGGAGCCGATCGACCGCGCCCTGTCGGCGGTCCATGACGGCAGCGGCGGTGCCGGTCCGGTGGCCGGATACGGTGCGCTGTTCGCCACCGGGCTGGCCGTGGGCCTGCTCGGCCTCGTCGGCTACGACCGCTACATGGCCCGGGCGGCGCGGCCGAGCCGCGGGGGGCCGGGGGCGATGGCCGTGACCGATCGGGCCGATCGCCGTCGCGGCCCCGCGACCTGGGCGCCGGCCAAGCGGCTGGCCCTGCTGATCGCGGTCGGCATCGGCCTGCACAACTTCGCCGAGGGCCTAGCCATCGGCCAGGCCGCGGCCCGTAACGCAGTTGCCCTGGCCACCGTGCTGGTGATCGGCTTCGCCCTGCACAACGCCACCGAGGGCTTCGGCATCGTCGCACCCCTGGCCGCGGAAAAGCACATCGACGGGCACATCGACGGGCACATCGACGGGCACATCGACGCCGTGGACCCCCGTCCATCGTGGGGCTTCCTGCTGGCGATGGCGGCGATCGCTGGTGGCCCCACCTTCATCGGCACGGCGGTCGGTCACAGCTTCACCAGCGAGCCGGTCAGCGTTGCGTTCCTGACCCTTGCCGCGGGCTCGATCGTCTACGTCATCGCCCAACTGCTGGGTGTGGCAGCGCGAGCGAAACGCGCCGACCTGGTGGCCTACGGCCTGCTGATCGGCCTGCTCGCGGGCTTCATCACCGATGCGATCGTCACCGTGGGCGGCGCCTGACCGGGGTGGGGACATGGCAATGACGGCAAGGGTGGATGGGTTTCAGCGCCGGCATCCGGCGGCGGGGTTTCCGTTGGCGGTGCTGTACAAGTATGTCGATGATTCAGGGGGGTACCTGGCGGCATTGATCGCCTACTACGGGTTCGTGTCGCTGTTCCCGCTGCTGTTGTTGCTGTCGACCGTTCTGGGCCTGGTGCTGACCGGTGATCCGGGTTTGCAGCAGCAGGTGCTGCATTCTGCGCTGCGGCAGTTCCCGGTGGTCGGCGGCCAGTTGGGGGAGCCAAAGCGTATTGGCGGCGGTGCCGCCGGGTTGATTGTCGGCGTCCTGGGCTCCCTTTATGGCGGCCTTGGGGTCGCGCAGGCCGTGCAGTATGCGATGAATACGGCCTGGTCGGTTCCTCGCAACAACCGGCCGAATCCGTTCAAGGCTCGCGGCCGGAGCCTGCTCCTGCTGGGCACCGCTGGGTTGGCCGTGCTGGGCACGACCGCGCTTTCCACCATGGGCGCGAGCAACGTCGGGTCGTTCGGAACCGCGCTGCGGGTGCTCGTGCTGGCGGCCTCGGTGGCCGTCAACGCCGCGGTGTTCGTGTTCGCGTTCAAGATCGCCCCGGCCCGGGACCTGTCGGTGCGCGACGTCGTCCCAGGTGCCGTCGCCGCCGCGGTCGTCTGGCAGCTGCTGCAATCGTTTGGCGTGCTCTACGTCGGACACGTCGTCAGAGGCGCATCGGCCACCAACGGAATGTTCGCATTCGTGCTCGGGCTGCTGGCGTTCCTCTACCTCACCGCCGTCGTGGTGGTGCTGTGTGTCGAAGTCAATGCGGTCCGGGTCGACCGGTTGCATCCGCGAGCGCTGTTGACACCGTTCACTGACGACGTCGTGCTCACGGGCGGCGATCGACGCGCCTACACCGGCCAGGCGACGGCCCAACGCAGCAAGGGCTTCGAGGACATCGACGTACGGTTCGATCCGCCTACCCGCGGCCACGAACCCGATGCGAGGGACGGCAACGGAACGCCATAGAGACCCGTCGACGCAGTGCCGGGTCGGCTCAGACGGGATCGGGGAGCGGCGGCATCGGATCGGGCCCGGGGTCGGGAATCGTCGGGTCCGGTACGGGAGCCGGGTCACCGGGCGCTGGTGGTGGCACCGGGTCGACGGGGTGAGGCAGCGTCGGTTCGTCGGGTTGCGGTCGCAGTGGCGGCGGCTGTGGCATCGGATCAGACGGCGGGCGTGGATCTGCGGGACCAACCATGGTCCGACCTCCTCGGATGCGACTTTCTTCGTTCCGTTCGAGGCTAGCGCGACCCGCCCGGACCCGCTGCTCAGTCCTCGGCGAAGACGTGATCGTGGATCTGGGTGGCAAGCTCGGAGATCGTGGTCGTCAGTGCGGTGTTGGTTTCGATCAGTTCCTGCAAGCGGGCAGTGTTGGCCAGCGTGTGTAGCGCGACTTCGCTGCTGATCGAGTCGGCGCGCTTGGCCGAGGTGAGCAGGATCGCGCCTTGCAGGCCCGCGATCATCGACAGGAACAGGTTGAGCAGGATGAACGGGTAGGGGTCGAACCCGCGATTGCCGTTGAGCGCGGCCCAGATGGCCATGAAGCCGAGGAAGGTGAATACGAACGGCCAGGACCCCATGCCGTTGCGGACGACGTCGGCTGCTCGTTCGCCGGCGGTGAGCCGGTTACCACTACGGACGCCCGGATGCTGCTGCCAAGTACTCATAGGCCCCAGTCTGACGGATCGTGCGTCATGGCGACGACAGGATTGCGGCCGGGAATCCGGTTGGCCAGCGGGGTGTCTTGGCCATCACGAACCGCCGCCTGGCCGCGGACCGCCAAGCCGGCGGCCCATCTCGCCGGCTAGTGCCTGGAGGGCGGCGAGGGGCCGCAGGAACACGGTAAGGTCCGAGATCTTCTCGCTCGGGTCGGTCCGCACGACCAGCAGACCGTCGCCCCGGCCCGAGTATCCCGAGACCCGCGCGCCGAACATCAGCACCGCGGCGTCGTCGCCGTCGATCGTCTCGGTGACTTCGATGTCATGCAGTGGCCCGTCGAGGACGGCGCCGAGGACCTGGGCTGCGGCCGCGCGGCCCTCGAACGGCTCGTCGTGTACCGCCACGCGCAGGGTCACGTCGTCGGCCAGGGTCTCGACTACCGCGGCGGCGTCTGCCGCCTCCAGCGCGGGTCCGAGCTGCACCAGCATTGATTCTCCTTGAATGTGCTCGTCGGCGGTAGGTGGCAGGTGCGGTGCCTCATGCCGGGCTCGGGTCGGGTTTGGATGCCTCGTTGTCGTTGATCCCGATCCAGTTGTGCAGGCGGCGCGGGCTCATCAGGAAGACCTCGTAGTCCATCGACAGGCCGAAGGCAATGCAGAACAGCAGCACGGGCATCGCGGTGTTGGTGGGTGTCGGGGTGAACCCGAGCAGCGACGCGAGGCAGGGTCGGTTCGTCGGGTTGCGGTCGCAGTGGCGGCGGCTGTGGCATCGGATCAGAAGGGGGACGTGGATCTGCCGGACCCCACCATGGTCATACCTCCTCGGGGTGGGACGTCTTCGTTCGGTCGAGGCTAGTGCCCTGGGTTACCCCTGCCGCCCGTCACGAACCGCCGCCCGGCCGCGGGCCGCCGAGCCGACGGCCTATCTCGCCAGCATGGGCCGTGGTTCAGCCCGGTGCGACCTCGAGCGCGGGCGCGCGTCCGGTCTTGGTGAGGGATTGGCCGGTGGTTTCCGGTGCCCAGAGGTGGGAGACGACGGCGCCGACGACGCATACGGCCGCGCCCATGAGAACGGTCGGTCCGACGCCCAGGTGAGCCACACCCACCGGCAGCAGGAACGTGCCGACGGCAGCCCCGACCCGGCTCGCCGCGGCGGCGAATCCGATCCCGCTGGATCGCAGCTCGGACGGGAATATCTCGCTCGGGTAGACACCCGTCAGATCACCGGAGATCGCATTGAAGAACGAGAACCCGGCAAAGCAGACGACCACGATGAGGGACGGTGCCGCGCTCCACCCGCCGACGACGGCGAGGGTCACAACCATGATCCAGAAGCACCCGATGAGCAGTTTTCGCCGCCCTATGCGCTCGATTACGAGCATGCCCGCGACGGCACCGAGAGCGGCGACGCCGTTGGCGGCAATGGTGCCGGCGCGCTGGTCGGACAGGTGGAGGGACGCGAACACGAGTGGCGCAAACGTAAAGATCGCAAAGTACGGCGCGACCAGGCAGGCCCAGAAGATGCTGACGAATGCGGTGCGCGATCGCATTCCCGGAGCAAACAGCTCCCGGAAATGGCCGACTTTCGCAGATTCGCCGGCGAGGTCCTCGGTCTCGAAATACTGCTCGCCGCCCAGGTACTGGTTGACGATCCGGCGGGCCTCCTCTACCCGGTCCCGGCTCATCAACCAGCGCGGGGACTCGGGAAGGCCGTAGCGCAGTACCAGGGTGACGATGGCGGGGAGTGCGCTGGTGCCGAGTATCCATCGCCAGGGAACGCCCGCGCTGGTCATGACATACGCGAGGACGACCGCCAGCAGGAAGCCGACGTACCAGCAGACCTGCAGGTTGGACAGCCGGGTTCCGCGTCCCTTGGAGGGCGAGAGCTCGGCCAGCATCGTTGGGCCGATGGCGTACTCCGCGCCGATCGCCATGCCCAGGAGCAGCCGCACGACCAGCAGTTCCACCGCGTTCGCCACGAAGAGCTGCGCCAGCCCGAGGATCACGAAGCCTACGACGTCCAGAGTGAACAGCTTGCGGCGTCCGAAGCGGTCGGTCAGGTAACCGACGACCGGGCCACCGATGAAGATCCCGATGAGCGTGGACGCGCCGATCAGACCGACCATCAGCGCGGAGAGACCGAGCTCCTGAGTGATGATGGGGAGAACGACGCTGATCGCTCCGAGGTCGTAGCCGTCGAGGCCCTCGCCGAAAGCGGTGGCGGCGGTGATCCGGCGCAGGAAGCCCTTGTTGGACTTGAGCGTCTCGGGAATCTGGAATGTACCCATCGCGACAACCGCCTCGCTCGTGATCACACGGCATGGGTGAGGCGAGGTGCGCCTCAGACTCTCATCCTCGGGGAGTGTCCAGCCTCGCTGCCGGTCGGTCAACACCACCGTCTGCCCGCAGAGGGTTCTCTTTCGTGACCGGACGCAGTAACGTGGCCGCCTAGTGATCTCGGCCAACTAGTAGACGGCACGCCATGAAAAACGCGCGGTTCAGACGTTCGCTGGCTGTCGGCCTGGCCCTCGTGGGCGCGGTGGCACTTGGCGGGTGCGGAACGGGCACCGGCGGCCGCGCGCTGCCGACTGGCAATGCACAGCTGCCGGCCGGGCATCCCGGCACGGGAAAGCCGGCTGTCACCATCGGCGACAAGAATTTCACCGAGCAGTACATCCTCGGGGAGCTCTACGCCCAGGCGCTCCGTGCCAAGGGTTATACGGTCCACCTCAAGGCCGACATCGGCTCCTCGAAGGTCATCGACCCCGTGCTGACCAGAGGCGGCATCGACCTGTACCCCGAGTACACCGGCGTGATCGATTCCGCGCTGGCCGATCTCAGCTCATTGACCGCCCCCGGCGCACCAGGGGTGATCACGTCGGCACCTCGCTCCGCCGCCGCCGCCTACCACCAGGCCGCCGACTTCGAATCCCACCGCGGCTTCACGCTGCTCAATCCGACGCCGTTCCAGAATGCCGACCGCGTCGCCGTGACACCCGCCTTCGCCAAGGCCCACGGGCTGGCGACCATGGCGGACTTGAAGAAGCTCTCCTCGTTTACCTACGGCGCACCTCCGGAGAATCGGACCCGGTACGAGGGTCTGCTCGGAATGAAGCGGGTTTACGGCCTCACGCACGCCAAGTTCGTGTCCGAGCCCATTGGAGCCCAGTACCGGGCCCTCGCGGGCGGCAAGGTGGACACGATTGCGGTGTTCACCACCGACGGTCAGCTGTCGCGCGGCGGCTATGCGGTCCTTACCGATCCGAAGCGCATATTCGGATTCCAGAACGTGGCGCCGGTGGTCAACAAGAAGGTGCTGGCGCGAGAAGGACCGCAATTCGCCCAAACGCTCAACGCCGTCAGCGCGACGCTGACCACCAAGGCCATCCAGACCATGAACGCTGCGGTCGACCTCGACCACATGAGCCCAAAAGAGGTCGCACGCAGGTTCCTGAACGCGCACGTCCTCGCGTAGGCCTTGAGCCCCGGACGCCGGACGCCCAGCTCAGCGGGCGGGCGACAGCCGCTACTTGATGACGGCGGCCTCGGCGTTCTCGTTTAGGGCCAGCGGATCACCGCTTCGAGGTCCGTAGCGTCAATGCCGAGAAGGATGCTTCGCCCCGTACCGTCGTAGTGGCCACCGGCTCGGCTGAACGTGCGGATGTGGTGCTCTTCGGGATGAACCACGAGCATCTCGTCCACCTCGCGGGCAGCGTAGAAGGGGAACTTCTCGTACGTCTCGTCGCCAGCCGAGACGACCTCGACCACCACCGCCGCCGTGGGAAAGTAGAGCACCTCCGGATCGAGCTCGCGGAGGTAGCCGAGATCAGGCACGCGGAAGTTGTCGGGTCCATCGCCGAGGTTGAACGGGCCGACGTCGAGCAGACCGGCGTTGTCGGCGTAGGGTCCGAGAAGCCGGGTCAGTTGGGCTTGCAGGCGGCCGTGGCGGCCTCGGGCCATCGGGGCCATGTGGTAGGTGCCCTCCCACACCTCGTCGTACATGTCGAGCCCGAGCCGCTTCCGGCGTTCGAGGAGCTGTTGCACCTCGGGAGGTGGGGGGTCGAGCACCAGGGTCCTCATAGCAGCCAGGGTACGCATGCACGGTCACCCGCCGGCGTATGTACCAGAGAACGAGGCCTGTGGGCCGCCCGGGGATCGAACCCGGAACCTGCGGATTAAGAGAGCGCCCGGGCGCCGTCCGCCTGGTTGCGGACTGTTGCATTTGTCCACGTCCGGCGAAGACGTGGTCGTGGATCTGGGTGGCAAGCTCGGAGATCGACCGACCAAACACGGTCAATTGCTTGCTAGATTTGTCAGTCCTACTATTGACAGGCGGAGGTGCGGGGGCGCAGTCCAGCCGGCGGCATCGCGTCGGTCGCGCTCACGTACGTCAGGTGATGTCCACCGTCGAACCGATCGAGTCGGTCACGAGTAGCGGGAACCCAGCGCTGCTGTGGGTCGGCGCCGATGACCGAGGTGTCGAGCTGGAGATCGCTGCGGCGGTGTTGACGGATCTGTCTGTACTTGGTCGTGCATGTTATGCCGACCGCGCTGAGGAGTTGACGAGATGGCGAAGAAGACAGTCGAGTCAAGGGCTCCGACGTTGTAGACGGCGGTTCTATCGATCTGGACGCCGAGGGCGTCCGGCTCGCCGACGGCAGCCGTCTGACCGAAGCCCGTGCCCAGGAGCTCGCGCAGGAAGTGCTGCATGCTGCGGGGCGCGGGCGTCCGTCGCTCAGTGCGCCGGGAGGGCGATCGCCGCAGCTTCGTCTCAGCGTTCCAGAGCAGCTGCGAGACGGGCTCAGAGCGCGAGCCGACACCGAAGAGCGGAGTGTGTCCGAGTTGGCTCGCGAAGCGCTGGAACGCAACCTCGCCTCGTAGGGCGGGATGGGCGCTCTGCCTGCAGATCCGCCCCGCAGACCGAATGTCATGAGCTATCCCCGGAGACGTATCGTGAGGCTACATGGCTATCGCCCCGATCTAGGGGCCCTGGCGCTTTGGCGCCGCTCGCTGCAATCCTCGACTTCAGCGTGGTCAGACACCACGCGCGGCTGTCGAGCAGTACAGACGCACGCGCCACAACCGTTGACGAACAGCGATTAGGGTGGAAACGCGACACCATCGCCCACTCGGTGCCTCTTCGAGCCGGAGGCGGCGAACCCTGTTCTTCCAACTCGTCAGCTCGCGACGAACGCGCGAGCGCAATCGTCACCAGCGGCAAGCCCTTCGGCCGCAGCGGCAAGGTCTTCGGTGACGACGTCGTGAGCATCGGTAAGGCGTCAGGCTCCTGCTACGGTTTGGTGGTGGCCGCAGCAGTTAGTGACATTTCGCGTCACGGACGTGATGTCGGGAGCGTCTTTGACTTGCTCGGCATCCGCGAGAACGATCTGACTGCGGCGCTCGGATTTACCTTGTCTCGCTCACCGACGCTGCTGGCCGCTCTGGTCGAACATGTGTTACCAGGAAGCTTATTCACAAGCCCTGGTGAATTGAATGATGTGCCGTGCGTATGGGGCGTGTCGCTGCAATGTTAGATGGCTCCTTCTGCGTATTCTGAAT
>QHCD01000067.1 GCA_003244255.1 Pseudonocardiales bacterium
CACCCAGCGGAGGGCTTGACACGGCCCGACTCCTTCAGGGATGGACCGGCGCTACGAACTGGGCGTAGGGCCTAGGTCGGCGGCACGAACTTGCTCGCCGCGAAGACGGCGCCTTGCGGGTCGGCCAGGACGGTCATGCGAACCCACGGCCCGTCCATGGGCGGGACGATCACACGACCGCCGAGCTCCTGGGCGCGCCCGGCGGTCGCGTCGGCGTCGTCGACCCCGAAGGTGATGTCCCAATGGGGTGCGGCGTCGTTACCCGACACCGTCGGGGTCAACGTCGCCACCGTGTCCTCGAAACGGTCCGGGGCGCCCATCTCGGCCATCCCGGCGCGGGTGCCAGGATTGATCTGCTCAAGGAAGTCGCCGTAGCCGGGCAGCCGCCAGTATCCGCCCGCGATCGGATCCTCCGGGTCGAACGCGCTCAGCTCCCAGCCGAACACAGCCCCGTAGAACGCCTCCGCTCCCTCACGGTCGGGCGTGATCACACCACTGAAGTTCCAAGCGCCTGGCTCGTTGACGAGCTGCGCGCCCTTGGTCTCGCCGGCCTGCCAAACCGCGAACACCGCGCCCGACGGGTCGGCGAAGATCCCCATACGGCCGGGTGGACCGACGTCGAAGGGCTCCCTGAGCGCCCGACCGCCGGCGTGATTAACCCTCTGCGCGGTGGCGTCCGCGTCGTCGACGGCCACGTAGGTGAGCCAGGCAGACGGCCCCGGGATTCCCGCGAGCGCGGGGCCGATCGCGGCGACAGTCCGACCAGCGAGGCTGGCCACGAAGTACGGCTCGGACGAACGCGGCGGCATGCGGTTCTCGAATTCCCAACCGAACAGCCCGCCGTAGAACGCAACCGCCGCCTTGGGGTCCGGCTGCCCGATGTCGATCCAGCACGGCACGCCGGCCGGGTATTCGTCTCGCTCCTGCATGCAGCTCCCTTCGTCCGCTCCACAATTCACGATAGTAGGACAGGATCGCGTCCGCCCGGCCCAGCTCAGTGTCGACGACCCTTGGGCGCTTGTGGAACCGGCGGGCGGCGGTGTCGTTCGCCGACGTTGATCTCCAACAGCGTGCCGAGCGCGGTTGGATCGTCCACACCCAATTCAGATGCGTCTGCGCTTGCAGGTCGGGCACGAGCACGTCGACCCAGTCGCGGCACCAGCCGTCCTCGGCGGCGGAAAGATCGGCCCACTCAATCACGGCGCGCGGCGGCAGCTCCCGCAGGATTGACAACATCGAATCAAACGCAGCATCACCACCCGCCGATTGCCCTTCGTAATTCGTCATGAGGCATATCTACCGTGAACCGCGACGACGACCAGGGGCATTCTCCCCTCGTAACGGCGCGGGTCGGTTGGTCAGCGGGGTTCACCACGCAGTGGCCGGGGCCGGCAGGGCACGAGGGTCGCATCCACGGACACTAGTTGGCGTCGAGGATGTCGATGGCAAACACCAGGGTGTCGGTTCCCTTGATCGGCCCCTGCCCGGACGCGCCGTAACCATCGGCCGGTGGGACCACCAGCAGCACCCGATCGCCGACGTGCCTGCCGACCAGCCCCTTGTCCCAACCCGGGATCACCTGCTGCTTGCCGATCACGAAGTTCGTCGGCGACCTGGCCCACGAGGAGTCGAACACCTTGCCGGTGGTCCAGATGACGCCGGTGTACTCAACGGTGACGGTCTGCCCGGCAGCGACCTTCGCGCCCGTTCCGGTGACGAGCGGCTGCGCGATCAGCGTCTTCGGCGCGGGCCGCTTCGGTACCGTGATGCTCGGCTTCTTCCCGCTCGTCACCCTCGGCTGCCCGGCCACCGGCGCGACAGCCTTGCCGGCGGCGACCGGCAACGGTGTGTGCGCCTTGACGATCTGCAGCAGCAGCACCAGCGGGTCACCCGGTTGGATCCCGATCTGGGAATCGCCGTGCGTCCCGAACCCGTCGTCGGATGTGGCGGCGACCAGCACGCGGGATCCGACATGCTGGCCGATGGCGCCCTTGCCGATCGCGGGCAGACCGGCGGCCGGATCGGCGAGGAACACCTCGGGCGCGTGCCCGAAGTCCGATAACGCCTGGGTGCCGTCGCGGCCGTCGACCAGCACGACGTTCAGGGTGACGTTCTGGCCCTTGGCGACCACCGGACCGGTGCCGGCAGTGATCACGCGGGTGCTGGTCTCGGCGACTGCGAACGGTGTGCTCGGCAACGTGACCTTCGGCGTCACGCCAGCGCTGACCGTGATGGCCGCAATCGAGTTGGCCGGAGCCGTCGTGCTCGCGGCGGGCGTCTTGGGTGGCGGCCGGCTCGCCGGCTTGCTGGATCCGCAGCCGGCGGCCAGGACGACGACGGCGCTGAACCCAACGGCGAGTGAGGTGGCGTGCGGTCGGGACACAGACAGGCTCGACCCTTCGGCGACGGCGATCGGTGGACGGTTCAGCCTAGACGGCGAACCTCCTGCCCGGTCACATGCCGGCGATGAGCTTCTCCACGCGCTCGTCCACCGACCGGAACGGATCCTTGCACAGCACCGTGCGCTGCGCCTGGTCGTTGAGTTTCAGGTGCACCCAGTCGACCGTGAAGTCGCGTCGTCGTTCCTGCGCCTCTTTGATGAACTCGCCGCGCAGCCGAGCCCGCGTCGTCTGCGGCGGCACGGTCTTCGCGGCGAAGATGTCGAGGTCGCGGGCCGCCCGTTCGATCAGCCGCTTGCGTTCCAGCAGGTAGTAGAGGCCGCGGTCGCGATGGATGTCGTGGTAGGCGAGGTCGAGCTGGGCCACCCGCGGCGAGGACAGCGGAAGGTCGAACTTGGCCCGGTAGCGTTCGATCAGGGCGAACTTGGTCGCCCAATCGATCTCGCGGTCGATCAGCGCCAGGTCGCCGGTTTCGACGGCGCGAAGGCAGCGGCCCCACAGGTCGATCACCCGCGCCGTGATCGGCTCGCTGTCGTGCCGGTCGGCGAAGTCGACGGCCTTCTCGTAGTACTCGCGCTGGATCTCCAGCGCGGTCAGCTCCCGCCCGTTGGCCAGCCGCACCCGCTTGCGACCGGTCATGTCGTGGGAGATCTCCCGGATCGCTCGGATCGGGTTCTCCAGCGACAGGTCGCGCATCACGATGCCGCCCTCGACCATCCGAAGCACGACCTCGGTCGCGCCGACCTTGAGCAGCGTCGTCGGTTCGCTCATGTTGGAGTCACCGACGATCACGTGCAGCCGGCGGAACCGTTCGGCGTCCGCGTGCGGCTCGTCGCGGGTGTTGATGATCGGCCGTGAGCGGGTGGTCGCGCTGGAGACGCCTTCCCAGATGTGCTCGGCCCGCTGGCTGACGCAGTAGACCGGCCCGCGCGGTGTCTGCAGCACCTTCCCGGCGCCGCAGATCATCTGGCGCGTCACCAGGAACGGGATCAGGACGTCGGCGAGCCGGCCGAAGTCGCCGTGCCGGCTGACCAGGTAGTTCTCATGGCAGCCGTAGGAGTTGCCGGCCGAGTCGGTGTTGTTCTTGAACAGGTAGATCTCGCCGGTGATGCCTTCGTCGCGCAGCCGGTGTTCGGCGTCGACCAGAAGCCCTTCGAGGATCCGTTCACCAGCCTTGTCGTGCACGACCAGGTCGGTGATCCTGTCGCACTCCGGAGTGGCGTATTCGGGGTGCGACCCGACGTCGAGGTAGAGCCGGGCGCCGTTTCGCAGGAACACGTTGCTGCTGCGGCCCCACGACACGACCCGGCGGAACAGGTAGCGGGCCACCTCGTCCGGAGACAGCCGCCGCTGCCCACGGAACGTGCACGTGACGCCGTATTCGTTCTCCAGGCCGAAGATGCGGCGATCCACGGTTGCGAGCCTAGACGGCGAGCCGACCGAGGTCGGGAGCGCCGAACCGCCAGGGAGCAGCCCGGTCAGGGCGTCCCGCGATCTGGACGTTCGCTGCTCTCGTCGCCAGAGGTCTGCTCGTCACCCGTGGCCGAGTCGTCGGTGGCCGCGCCGTCGATGTCCGCATCGCCCGCATCGTCGTCCGCGTCGGCGTCCGCATCGTGGTCAGGGCCCGACGGCTCGGCCAGCAGCTCGTTCAGCGCCGGGCCGATCAGCCGGTGGAAGGCGCGCGGGGTACGGTCCCGGTCGAGCGTCGCCACCTCGAGGTTCGCGGCACCCAGTTCACGGGGGGTGTCCCCGGCGGCCGAGAGTGCGCGTACCGCTGCCTGGGTAGCTTCGGCGAGTGACATCGAGTCGTGGTAGGTGTCGCGTACCGTCGACTCGATGGTGTCGGCGTGGCCGCCCATCGCAACCAGCTGCGGCTCCTCGACGATCGATCCGTCGTAGGTGAGCCGATAGAGCTGGTCACCCGCCGGCGCATCGCCGACCTCCGCGACGCAGATCTCCACCTCGTATGGCTTCTGCTGCTCGGTGAAGATCGCCCCCAGCGTCTGCGCGAACGCGTTCGCAACGGCGCGGCCGGAGACGTCACGGCGGCTGTTGGAGTAACCCCGCAGGTCGGCGTACCGCACGCCGGCGACCCGCAGGTTCTCGTACTCGTTGTAGCGGCCGGCCGCGGCGAATCCGACCCGATCGTAGATCTCGCCGAGCTTGTGCAGCGTGTTGCTCGGGTTCTCCGCGACGAACAGGATGCCGCCGGGATACTTGAGGACCACGACGCCGCGGCCGCGGGCGACGTTCTTGCGCGCGTACTCCGACCGGTCGCGCATGATCTGCTCGGCCGATGCGTAGAACGGCATTGTCATTGCGAGCGCTCCTTTGCGGCAGCTCGGACATCGGTGGGCAAGCTCAGCCGCCGGGGTTGTCTCGCCGTCCGGCGATAACCCGCTGGGCGACGACGGCGAGGTCGTCGTCGCGCACCATGACGGCACCGTCGGGGGTCACGACCACCATCGTCGGGTAGAGATCGCGGGTGATGTCCGGGCCGCCGGTAGCCGTGTCGTCGTCGGCGGCGTCGTAGAGCGCCTCCAGCGCGACCCGGATCGCGTCGTCGCGCTCCAGGCCGGCCCGCCATCGCTTCTTCAGCGCGTTGCGAGCGAAGATCGAGCCCGAACCGACGCCGTGGAACCAGCGCTCCTCGTAACTGCCGCCGGTCGGGTCGTAGGTGAAGATCCGGCCCGCGCGCGCCGCATCATCCACATCGAGATCGAGGCCGGCGAAGATCGGGACGACCACGAGTCCCTGCATCGCCGCGCCGAGGTTGCCGCGCACCATCGTGGAGAGCCGATTCGCCTTGCCCTCCAGGGTGAGCGGCGTGCCCTCGATCTTCTCGTAGTGCTCCAGCTCGACCTGGAAGAGCTTCGTCATCTCGTGCGCAATGCCCGCCGTGCCGGCGATACCGATTGCGCTGTAGGAGTCGGCAACGGCGACCTTCTCGGCATCGCGCTGGGCGATCACGTTGCCTGCCGTTGCGCGGCGGTCGCCAGCCATCAGCACACCGCGGTCGAACGTAAGGGCGATGATCGTGGTGCCGTGCGGCGCCAGTTCGCTGGCGATGCCCGGCGGCAGCGGCCGGCGACCTGGCAGCAGGTCGGGGGCCGCCGCACCCAGGAAGTCGATGAACGACGACGAGCCCGGCGTGGTGAAGTGGGCCGGCAGGCGGCCCGGCCCGCGATGGTCGGCCACGTAACTCCTCGCTGCGACTCTGTGCGTCGACGACGACGTCGGTCATCTGACGTCGCCTGCCGACCCTATCTCGTCAGACGCGGCGGGCCGTCCGCGTGCAGCACGCATTTGCGGTAACCACCGGCCGGTCTACGGTCGTGATTCATGCGACGAGCAGAGGATGGCATCGACCGCGCCACCGTCGCCCGCGGCAGGCCCGATGAGCGTGAGCGCGAAGGACCCCGACGGTCCCCGCGGCGGGCCCGAGCTGCTGATCGCCCGCAACCCGGACCCGGATTCCCGGCTGCCGTACCTGCTGCGGATCCCGCTGGGCGCCGGGCTGGTGTTCCGCACCTCGGGCATGTGGCCACGCACCAAGGCGCTGTACTGCTACCCGGTCGACGACGCCGAGTGGCCGGTCGCCCCGGACATTCTCCAACGGGTTGGGGTGCGCTCCTGCGCCCGCCGCGGGGGCGCGATCGACATCGTCTTAGATCGTGGACGGGAGAACCGCTCGCAGCTGGTCTTCACCACCGCCCGCGGCCGCGAAGCGGTGTTCTGGCAGTCAGCGCGCACCCGCAAACAGGCCCGTCCTAACGTCGCCTTGCCGACCGCCCGGGCGGCGGGCATCGCTGAGCTGGAGATCATCGTCGACTCGCACGAACGCTACGCATACCACTTCGCCGGGCAGCAGGTGCGCACCACGCAGCGGGCTCTGCCGTGCGGTGATTACGGCCTGAGCGTGGACAGTCGGCTGGTCGCTGTCGTGGAACGCAAGTCGCTGCCCGACCTGGTCTCCAGCCTGGTCAACGGCACGTTGCGCTATGCCCTCGGCGAGCTGGCCGCGTTGCCCCGCGCCGCGGTCGTCGTCGAAGAACGCTACTCCCAGCTGTTCAAGCTCGACCGCATCCGTCCCGCACTCGTCGCCGACGGCCTGGCCGAGCTGCAGGTGCGCTGGCCGGGCGTGCCGATCGTATTCTGCGAGGCGCGCCAACTGGCCGAGGAGTGGACCTACCGATATCTCGCCGCCGCCCGGGCCTGGGCCGACGCCGAGAAACCCGCCGTCGACCGCATCGGCATGACACCCAGCGAACTCGGGACAGCGACCGCACCGGACGCCCCGGGCCCCAGCACCGGCGAGGTCCGCTCCTGGGCGCGTGCAGCCGGTCATCCGGTTTCCGACCGCGGCCGGCTCCGGCCGGAGATCTGGCAAGCCTGGCGCGACGCACAGTCCCAGCAGGCGCCCCCGTAAGGACGCTGCGGTCTACTCGCCGCCCTTCTGGACATAGGCCCGGACGAACTCCTCCGCGTTCTCCTCGAGCACCTCGTCGATCTCATCGAGCATCGCGTCGACGTCCTCGGTGAGCTTCTCCTGGCGCTCGGCAACCGACGAGGACGCCGCGGCGTCGTCGACCGCCTCATCGGCCCGGTTGTTCTGGCGCTGCGCCCGGTTCTGGCCGCTGTCGTGGGTAGGCATGCCGCCTTCCTCCCTGGTTCGCGTCGCACCACTAAGCCTAACCCGGCGCGGTCCGCGATGCCGGTCATCGCGCGCGTGGCCGTTGCCGCGGCCGGTCGTGCTCGGCCTGGTCGACGTTGTTCGGCCTATGGGTCAACGCCGGCCGAGCGCCGCGACCAGGTCGGCCGCGCTCGCAGACCGGTCGAGCAGCGCGCCGACATGAGCCTTGGTGCCTTTCAGCGGGTCGAGGGTCGGCACCCGCGCCAACGCCTCCTGGCCCACGTCGAAGATCACCGAGTCCCACGACGCCGCAGCAACCTGGGTGCCGTAGCGGCGGACGCACTCACCCCGGAAGAACGCGCGCGTGTCACTCGGCGGCGCGGCGACCGCCGCATCGATCTCGACGTCGTCGAGCAGCCGCGCCATCGACCCGCGGCCGATCAGGCGGTGGTAGAGCCCCTTCTCCGGCCGCACGTCGGAATACTGCAGGTCGACCAGCTGCAGCCGTGCGGCGTCCCAGCCCAGCTTGTCGCGCTCACGGAAACCCTCGAGCAGTCGCAGTTTCGCGACCCAGTCAAGCTCGCCGGCGCACTGCATCGGGTCCTGTTCGAGCCGGACCAGCACCGATTCCCACCGTGCCAGCACGTCGCGGGTCTCATCGTCGGCGTCCGCGCCGTAGCGGTCCTCGACGAACTTGCGGGCCTGCTCGAGATACTCCATCTGCAACTGTACGGCGGTGATCCGCCGTCCGTCGGCCAGGCTGAGGCGATGCTGCAGGGTGGGATCGTGGGAGACGTCGTGCATCGCAGTCACCGGCGTGTCAACGCGCAGGTCGACCGTGAGGAACTTGTCCTCGATCATCGAGAGGACCAGTGCGGTGGTGCCCATCTTCAGATAGGTCGCGATCTCCGACAGGTTCGCATCGCCGATGATGACGTGCAGCCGGCGATAGGTCTCGGGGTCCGCGTGCGGCTCATCGCGGGTGTTGATGATGGGCCGCTTCAGCGTGGTCTCCAGCCCGACCTCGACCTCGAAGAAGTCGGCCCGCTGGGAGATTTGGAACCCGCTGCCCATGCCGTCCTGGCCGGTGCCGACCCGGCCCTGTCCGCACATCACCTGGCGCGAGACGAAGAACGGCGTCAGGTGCCGGACGATGTCGGCGAACGGCGTCGAGCGGCGCATCAGGAAGTTCTCGTGGCTGCCGTAGGACGCACCCTTGTTGTCGGTGTTGTTCTTGTACAGGTGGATCCGCGCAGCGTTCGGGATGAGCGCCGCCCTACGCGCGGCCTCGGCCATGATCCGCTCGCCGGCCTTGTCCCACAGCACGGCATCGCGCGGACCGGTGACCTCCGGAGTGGAGTACTCGGGGTGTGCGTGGTCGACGTAGAGTCGCGCGCCGTTGGTGAGGATCACGTTGGCCAAACCGGCGTCGTCCTCGGACTCCGGCGGGTGCGGACCGACCATCGCGGACAGGTCGAACCCGCGCGCATCGCGCAGCGGTGACTCCTCTTCGAAGTCCCACCGCGGCCGCCCGGCGCGGGTATCGGCGCGGCCGTAGGCGTTGACGATCTGCGATGACAGCAGCATCGCATTGGCGGTCGGCTGCCCGGGCACGGCGATGCCGTACTCCACCTCGGTGCCCATGATCCGCCGCACGCTCACCCGACGAGCGTATGCGACGCCGCCCCGCCGAGGTCAGCGCGGCGCCGCGAGCAACGATTCCAGCCAGCCGGCGACGACCCGCGCCAGTTGCGGCAGCACCGGCTCGGCCCGGCTGCCGACGGCCAGCCCATGGTTCGCTCCCGGCATCCGGTGTACCCGGATCGACGCCGGCAGCCCGACGGCGGCGAGCTCGTCGGGGGTGCCCATCGTGTCCCGGTCCCCCTGCAGGACGAGGACCGGAACCTCCATCGCGAGCAGCTCGTCCGCGCGACTGCGGTCTGGACGACCGGGCGGGTGCAGCGGAAAGGCAAGCGCCAGCACGCCACAGGCGGCAAGCCCGGATGCGCCACGGCACGCTACCCGGGCACCGCTGGATCGACCACCTACGACGACGGGGAGCCGCGACCAGGACCGCCGTGACCGCAGGGCGCGGACGACGTCGGCGAAGGCGGCGTCGAGCGACACCGCAGGCGCCGGCGCCCGGCGGCCGGCGAGCCGGTAGGGCTGGGTCACCCGCGCGACAGCGATCCGGCTCCCGACGGCGGCGTCGCGCGCGGCGATGAGATCAGCCGCGTCGATGCCACCGCCCGCGCCGTGTCCGAGCACCAGCAGCGCGCGTGGGCGCGGTGGCGCATCCACGGTTACGTGGGCCGTGCCCACCGATGTCTCGATCGCCTCGGCGCGTCTGGGCACCGGCAGATTCTCTCAGCCGGACGTGGGAACGTTTCGCCGCCGCCGCGCCCCTTCCACACATGCACACCCGAGAGGAGCAACCGTGACCGTCGCCTGCACCCCCACCGGCGCGATCGGCTGGGACGACAGACAGCCCACCTATCCCGCCTTGCCATCGGTCGACGGGGTACGACACCGTTGGGTCGACACTCCCCGCCTGCGAATCCACGTCGCCGAGGCCGGCGCCGGCGAGCCGCTGGTACTGCTGCACGGCTGGCCCCAGCACTGGTACGCGTGGCGGTCGCTGATCCCGCTGCTCGCGGGGGACTTCCGGGTCATCTGCCCGGACCTGCGCGGCTTCGGCTGGACCGACGTCCCGCGGACCGGATACGCCACCGCCGACTTCGTCGCCGACGTCGAGGGGCTGCTCGACGCGCTCGACGTCAGGCGCGTATTCCTCGCCGGCCACGACGTCGGGGCACGCGTCGGTTTCGGCATCTGCCTCTCGAATCCCGCGCGGGTGCGCCGTTTCGTCGCCCTGGGCGGGCTGCACCCGTACTGGCAGCCTCGCCTGCTCGCCCCCCAGGCCTGGCGCTACTGGTGGACGCCGCTCGTCGAGACCCCTCTCCTCGGTCGCTGGGTCGTCGCGCACCTGCCCGGCTACGTCCGGATGCTGCTACGGCGCGGGCTGGCCGATTCGAACGCAGTCACCGGAGCAGACATCGACACTTTCGTCACGTCCCTGCGCGCACCGGCCCGGGCTCGGGCCAGCGAGGCCCTCATGCGCACCTTTGCCTACCGCGAGATCGTCCCGACCCTGCTCGGCCGCTACCGTGCCCACCGCCTGACGGTGCCGACCTTGATGCTGAACGGGACCCGCGACTTCGCTCTCTCGCCGAGGTCGCTGGGCGGCTATCAGGACTACGCCGATGACCTGCGGCTCGAACTGCTCCCGGGCACTGGCCATCACCTCGCCGAGGAGTGCCCCGCCACGGTCGCCCGATGGATGCGCGAGTTCTTCGCTGACGACGTCGGCCGCTGATCACGGGACACGATGGTGTCATCATCGGCGCGCTCCCAGAATGTCGTCGAGCAGCACGTCGTCGAGGAGAGATGACGCCGATGCCAGTCCCGGAGGCCCGCCGAGAGCCGGTCGCCGATCTGGTGCGCCGCGCGCAGGGTGGGGACACGATGGCGATGGCGCGGCTGATCGACGTGCTGGCGCCGTACGTCGGCAGCCTCTGCGGGCCCATCGCCCTGCAGGACGGCCCCGACGCCGCGCAGGAGGCCCTGACCACCGTCTTCCGCGACCTGCGCGCGCTGCGCGACCCGGACGCCCTCTACGGCTGGGTTCGCATGATCACGGTGCGCGAGGCCGTGCGTATCGCCCGACGCTCGCGCCGGTCGACACCGGCCGAGCTCGACGACGTGCCGGCGCGGGGAGATCCGCAGCTCGCGACCGACGTGCGCGATGTGCTCGACCGGCTGTCCCCCGACCATCGCGCCGTGCTGGTGCTCCGCGACCTCGAATCCCTCGATGAGAAGACCGTCGGCGCGCTGCTCGACATCTCGACGGGAACCGTCAAGTCGCGGCTGCACCGCGCCCGGCACAGCTTCCGGAAGGCGTGGAACCGATGACACAGAGCTGGCCGGTGGCCGACCTCGACCCGATCCGGCGGCTGCGCGTCATGGCCGCGTCCATCCGCGGCGCGGGCGTCGCCGAGCGGGTGGTCCCGGCAACCGTCGATCAGGTGTGGGCGGTCGCCAGCGACCTGGAGAACGAGCTCCCCCATCTCGTCCGCGACTTCCGATCCGTGCGGGTCAGCGGCAGGGACGGCGATCGGCTGACCATGCATGCGCGCGGGCTGCTCGGGCAGCGCGCCCGCTTCGACGTCGTCCTGGAACCGGGCTGGTGCTGGTGCCAGAGCCGGTTCCTGCTCTGCGGGATGGCCGCGGCGCCGCACCCGGACGGCACCACGTTCGGATTCCTCGGTGGCGTCCGGTTGCCGGTCGCGGGCGTTCTCGCGCCGCTACTGAGCACAGCCGGTCGACCGCTGATCGCCGGCGTCCTCGATCGGCTGGAGCAGCGGGTCGAGCTGCGGCAGCTCTGATCGATTGGGCAGCCGGGCGGGCCGCGGAGTCCGGCGGCGAACGCCAGGACGCCGCTCATCGCCGGCCGGCTCTCGCGGTCGTCGTGTCCCAGGCGCGGAAGGCCGCATCCAACGCGGCGACCAGCCGATCGAAGCTGCGGTCGACACTGCGCGGGAGGCCGAAGCCGCCGCCCAGCTCGAGCGACACGAACCCGTGCAGGGCGCTGCGCAGGGTGCGCGCCGCGTCGATCGCGACGTCGCCGCGAATGCCGTACTCGCCGAGCACGCGCAGGATCGGCTCGAGTGCGGCCTCGCTGGCCGCGAGGCTGTCGACGTCGTCGGGATCGGGCGCGGACACGAGTGCGGGATACCGCCCGGGATGCTCGTGCGCGTACCGGCGGTAGGTTCTCGCCAGCGCCCGCAATGCCCGCTGCGGTGGGCCTTTCGTGGCCACGGCAAGCTCGGCTGCGAGCTCGCGGGCAACCTGGGCCGTCAGCATGCGACGCAACCCGGGCAGGCCGTCGACGTGCTTGTAGAGGCTGGGCAGGGCGACGCCGAATCGCTTGGCGACCGCCGCGAGCGTGAGGTTGGCGTAACCGACCTCGTCGGCGACGTCCGCAGCGGCGACGACGACGGCGTGCGGACTCAGGCCCGCCCTAGGCACGGTCGCCCCTGCGCAGGTAGGCGATCGTGACTCGCGCGACCTCGTCGGGCTGCTCCACCTGCGGGTAGTGTCCGGCCCCGGCGACCAGGTGAGTCTCGCCGCGGATCTGCTCGGCGCCCCAGACGGCCTCGGCAGCAGGGTCGGCGAAATCGGGATCCTTGGTGCCCATCACGACGACGCCGCCACAGCCGACGCGGGCGAGTCGCTCGCACACCGGCTGGTGCGATGTGCGCGTCGTCGCCACGAATGCCTTCCAGTGCGCGGGCCGCGACAGCGACGCGTTGGCGGCAGCACGCCGCTCGGGCAGATCGGCGGGTGGATTGTCCTTGAACAGCGACGCGTAGTACCTGCCCCACGCCGCTCTCCCCCACGGCCGCAACAGCAGCGCGCGCAGCATCAGCTTCGTCCACATGCTCGTCGGTGGTTCCCGCAGGAACGCGCCGAGCAGCACCAGGCCGCTCACCCGGCCCGGATGCTCCGCCGCTGTGTAGGCGGCCGCCGCCCCGCCCATCGAGTTGCCGACGATCGTCGCTGGCCCGCCGAGCTCGTCGATCAGCGCGACCACGTCGCCCGACGATGCGGCATTGTCATACCCGTCGAAGCTCGCGTCGCTCTCGCCGTGCCCGCGCAGGTCCATCGCGGCGACGCGGTATCCGGCGTCGACCAGCCGGGGCGCGAGGAGGCGATAGCTCGATCGCAGGTCGCCCATGCCGGGCACGCACACGACCAGTGGCCCGCAGCCGCTGACGTCGTAGGCGATCCGACCGCCTGGGCGGCTGAGATAATGCGTTGTCGCCGGCATAAAGCTAAGGCTAATAGCGTTAGCCATGGGATGCAAGCACCGTGACCTCGCGGCAGCAAGAGCCGGACATCGGCGGCATGATGTGTGCCGGCCATCGTCGACTCGGAGGACCCACATGAGCACCGACGCTCGGATCGAGGAACCCCCTGACGGCGACGAGCGCGCCATCACGCTTGGCTGGCTCGCCTTCCATCGCGACGCCCTGCGAGCCAAGTGCGCCGGGCTCGACGACGCGCAGCTCGCCACCCGCGCCGCGCCGCCGTCGCCGTTGTCGCTGCTCGGCCTGGTGCGGCACATCACCGAGATGGAGCGGGTGTACGGCGCCTGGGCGCTCGGACCGACGTGCGAGCTGCAGTTCGTCTGGGGCGATTACACCGACGACGGACCGGAGTGGGACATCGACGCCGACGAGTCGATGGCGCAGGAGTCGATGACGGCGTGGGCGAAGGAGAAGCGGGCCGCCGACGCGGGGATCGCGGAGCACGCCGATCTCGCCTCGGTCGGCGCCGGCAACGGCCGGAGCCTGCGTTGGAACCTGCAGAAACCGATCGGTGAATACGCGCGCCACAACGGGCACGCCGATCTCATCCGCGAACGAATCGACGGCCAGACCGGAGAGTGAGCACCGACCGATGACCATCCGGCTCTCCCTCGGCCACATCGACTGCTACGACGACCGGGTGGCGACGTTCGCACACCAGCTCGGGCTGTCCGGCGTGCAGTTCCACACGCCGAACCTGCTTCCCGGTGAGAACGGCTACTGGAGCATCGAGGAGCTGCGCGCGCTGCGCGATCGCTGTGACGCCGACGGGTTGCGCATCGACGGCCTTGAGAACGTGCCGCTCGCGCACTTCTGGAAGGTCCAGCGCGGCGCGCCGGGACGCGACGAGCAGATTGAGAACTTCTGCACGACGCTCGCCAACATGGCCGCCGTCGGGATCGACCTGCTGGGCTATAACTTCACCGTCAGCTATGTCTGGCGCACCTCGATGGCGGCGCCGGGACGTGGTGGCGCGCTGGTGACGTCCTTCGACCTGGCCAGCGTCGGCAGCGGCAACGCACTCGCGGGATACCGGCTCACACCCGACGTCGCGGCGATCGAACCACTTGATGCGCAACGGATGTGGGAGAACCACCAGTACTTCCTCGACGCCGTGCTGCCGGTCGCCGAACGCTATTCGGTGCGGCTCGCGCTGCATCCCGACGACCCTCCTGTCGACCAGCCCCTGGGCGGCGCTGCGCGAATCTTCATCTCACCGGAGTCGCTGGTGGCGGCGCGCGAGCAGGCGCGGCGTAATCCGATGTGGGGACTGAACTGCTGCCTCGGGACCATCTCGGAGATGGGCGGCGAGGCCGCGGTGATGCAGGTGATCGACACCCTCGGTGCGGCCGGTGCGATCCACTACGTGCACTTTCGCGATGTGCAAGGAACGGTGCCGCAGTTCACCGAGTCATTTGTCGACGAGGGGAACTACGACGCCGCGGCGGTGATCCGTCGGCTGCACGACGTCGGCTTCGACGGGTTCCTGATCGACGACCACGTGCCGGCCATGATCGGCGACCTTGACACCTGGCTCGACACGTCGTCCGAGGCGTACTGCAGTCGCGGCCGGGCACACGCGCTCGGCTACCTGCAGGGTGTTCTGCATGCGCTGGACCTGCCGTGACGGCCCGTCGTCGGTGCCGGTCGCTACAGTGCGGCTAATGATTGCATCCACGATCAGCCTGGTGACGCTCGGAGTCGGCGACGTCACCCGCTCCACCGCCTTCTACCAAGCACTCGGCTGGCCGCTGTCGTCGGCGTCACAACCGGGTGTGGTCAGCTTCTTTCGGACGACGGGCGGCCTGCTCGGCCTGTTCGGAACCAGCGATCTGGCTGCCGACGCCGCCGCCGACGCCGTCGACCCAACGCCGCACTTCAGGGGCGTCACACTGGCGATCAACGTCGGCTCGCGCGAGGACGTCGACGCCGCGATCGAGTCGGCGCGCGACGCCGGCGCGCGGATCGGGAAGGAGCCGCAGGCCACCGAGTGGGGCGGCTACCACGGCTACTTCGCCGATCCGGACGGTCATCTGTGGGAGGTCGCGCACAACCCGTTCTGGCCGCTCGCCGACGGGCTTCCACAGCTGCCGTAGGCGGCCACATGTCCCAGCTGCCGCTGGCGACGCCTGTCGGCTTATAGGTACTGGCCGGTGTTGGTGACGGTGTCGATGGACCGGCCGGTCTCGCCGCCCTTGCCCGAGACCAGGGTGCGGATGTAGACGATCCGCTCGCCCTTCTTGCCCGAGATCCGGGCCCAGTCGTCGGGGTTCGTGGTGTTCGGAAGGTCCTCATTCTCCTTGAACTCATCGACGCACGCCGCGAGCAGGTGCGAGAGCCGGACGCCCTTCTGCCCGGACTCGAGGAAGTCCTTGATGGCCATCTTCTTGGCCCGATCGACGATGTTCTGGATCATCGCGCCGGAGTTGAAGTCCTTGAAGTACAGCACTTCCTTGTCGCCGTTGGCGTAGGTGACCTCCAGGAACCGGTTCTCCTCGCGCTCGGTGTACATCCGCTCGATCGCGTGCTGGATCATCCCGGCAACGCATGCCTCCCGGCTGCCGCCGTGCTCGGCGAGGTCCTCGCCGTGCAGCGGCACCAGTGGGGTGAGGTACTTGGAGAAGATGTCGCGCGCGGCCTCGGCGTCCGGTCGCTCGATCTTGATCTTCACGTCGAGACGGCCGGGTCGCAGGATCGCGGGGTCAATCATGTCCTCGCGGTTCGACGCGCCGATGACGATGACGTTCTCCAGGCCCTCGACGCCGTCGATCTCCGAGAGCAGCTGCGGAACGATCGTGTTCTCGACGTCGGAAGACACGCCGGATCCACGGGTGCGGAAGATCGAATCCATCTCGTCGAAGAACACGATCACCGGCGTGCCCTCGCTGGCCTTCTCCCTCGCCCGCTGGAACACCAGCCGGATGTGCCGCTCGGTCTCACCGACGTACTTGTTCAGCAGTTCAGGGCCCTTGATGTTCAGGAAGTAGGACCGGGCCGAATCGCCGTCCGTGCTCGGTTCCGCGTCGACGTCGATGTCGCCGCCACCTTGCACCGCGGCCACCTGCCGCGCGAGGGATCGCGCCACCGCCTTGGCGATCAGTGTCTTGCCGCACCCGGGCGGGCCGTAGAGCAGCACGCCCTTAGGCGGCCGCAGATAGTGCTCCCGGAACAGGTCGGCATGCAGGAACGGCAGCTCGACGGCGTCGCGGATCTGCTCGATCTGGGCGCGGAGCCCACCGATGTCGGAGTAGTCGATGTCGGGGACCTCTTCGAGGATCAGCTCCTCGACCTCGGTCTTGGGGATGCGCTCGTAGACATAGCCCGACCGCGACTCGAGCAGCAGCGAGTCACCCGCCCGCAGCTTCTGCCCGGCCAGCGTGTCGGCGACATGCACGATGCGCTCTTCGTCGGTGTGACCGATCACCAGCGCGCGATCGCCGCCGGCCAGCAGCTCCTTGAGCATGACGACGTCGCCCGCACGCTCGAACTCGCGGGCAGCGACGACGTTCAGCGCCTCGTTGAGCATCAGCTCCTGACCGCGCTGCAACGCCTCGATCGGCACCGCCGGCGAGACCGCCACCCGCAGCTTGCGGCCGCCGGTGAACACGTCGACCGTGCCGTCGTCGTAGCCGGTCAGGAAGACGCCGTACCCGCTCGGCGGCTGCGCCAGGCGGTCGACCTCCTCCTTCAGCGTGATGACCTGCTCGCGGGCCTCGCGCAGAATCTGGGTGAGCTTCTCGTTGCGCTCGGTCAGGCTCGCGAGCCGCGCATTGGCGTCGGCGAGCTGCGCGTCCAGGGCGGGTCCGTGCGGCGGCGCCTGCTGGAGCCGGCGGCGCAGCATCGCGATCTCGCGCTCGAGGTAGCTGATCTGGGCGGCGAGGTCCTCTGCATTGGCGTCGTTCACGATGCCGTGCCCACCTCTCCTGCGCTCTTCGATCGGTGCATCCGGGCTGGCATTCACGCCTGAAATCAACCCTACACAGCGAGGGCGCGGTGCTGCGGTACCCGCCGATGCGATTCCCCGGACGGGCGGGCTACCCGCGGGACGGCCGGCGCTGCCGGGGCGGCGGGGTGACGCCGTCGGCGAGCCGGCGGCTGATCACGATGAAACCGGTGTGCGCCACCATGCGGTGATCCGGTCGCACCGCCAGGCCGACCACGTGCCAGGGACGCTGCATCGTCTCGAACGCCTGTGGTTCGGTGAACGTGCGTTGAGCGCGCAGCGCCTCGATGTAGGTGGAGAGCTGCGTCGTCGTCGCGACGTACCCGACGATCACGCCACCTGGCACGAGCGCGCGGGACACCGCATCGAGCACCTCCCACGGCGCCAGCATGTCGAGCATCACGCGGTCGACCGGCGGCAGCCGGGCCTCCCCGACGTCGCCGACCACCAGCTCCCAGCACGGCTGCGGACCGCCGAAGAAGTTCTGCACGTTGACCCGAGCGACCTCGGCGAACTCCGGTCGCCGTTCGTAGGAGATCAGCCGCCCGGACGGCCCGATCGCCCGCAGCAGCGAGCACGCGAGCGCCCCCGACCCGGCACCCGCCTCGAGCACCCGCGCGCCGGGAAAGACGTCGCCCCAGACGACGATCTGCGCCGCGTCCTTCGGGTAGACGACGGCGGCACCGCGCGGCATCGACAGCACGTAGTCGGTGAGCAGCGGTCGCAGCGCGATGTACTGCGTGCCCGACGCCGACACGACGACGCTGCCGTCGGCGGCGCCGATCAGGTCGTCGTGGGCGATCGCGCCGCGGTGGGTGTGAAAGGTCGCCCCGACATCGAGCACCACGGTGTGCAGCCGGCCGCGCGGATCGCAGAGCTGAACCCGCTCGCCGACCCGGAACGGGCCGCTCGGATGGTCGGTCCCCGATGGCTGGCTGCGGCTCACCGCGCCTGTCCCGATGCCGCGAGCGCGTCGAAGGCCTTGGCGACGTCGGCGGTGGCCAGGATCCCCACCGTGCTGCCGTCGCGGCGGACCACGAGGTACTCCGACACCGGATAGGCCTCGATGGCCTTCAGCAGTGCCTCCCCAGTGAGCCGATCGGCCAGCACCATCCGGGGGTCAAGCGAGCGCGCGACGTCGCCGATCGCCGTCCACGGACGGCGCTGCTCGGGTACCCCCAGGATCGCCGCCTCCGAGACGACGGCAAACGGCCGTCCGTCGCCACCGACGACCACCAGCCCACCGGCCTGGGCGTCGCGCGCCCGCCGGACGGCCTCGCCGACGGATAGCTCGCCGGTCACTTCGAGCGCCGGCCGCACGAGCGTGTCGATCTGCAGGCGCGGCAGGCTGGCGCGCAGGGTGACCGCGCGCAGCGCCTGGCCGGCGCCGATCCAGATGAAGGCGGCGAGCACGAACGCCACGACCAGGCCGTAGAGCGAGGCGTTGTCCGAGCGGGTCTGTGCGTACAGCGCACCGAGGATGACCAGCACGGCGATCCCGCGGCCACCCAAGGCGGCGGCCTTCGTGCCGGTGACCGCCGACCGGGAGACCGACCACACGCCCGCCCGCAGCAGCCGGCCGCCGTCCAGGGGAAGGCCGGGCAGCAGGTTGAACAGCATCACGCCGAGGTTGGAGAGCATCAGCTGCACGACCAGCCAGCGCTGCACCGAGCCGGGCTCGAGGTGTGGGTAGCCGGCCGCGCCGGCGCCCGCGAGCAGCAACGACACCAGCGGACCCGCCATCGCGACGAGGTACTCGTGCGACGGACGATCCGGTTCGGTCTCGATCTCGGAGACGCCGCCGAGCAGGAAGAGCACCACCCGCCGCACCTTCAGGCCGAGCGCCAGGCTGACCACGCAGTGCCCGAGTTCGTGCAGCAGCACCGACGCCGCGAGCAGGACGGCGAATCCGAACGCGACGAAGTAGGACTCACCGGAGGAGATGTCGCGCACGTTGTCGCGCACGACCTGCGCCCAGAACAGCGTGATGTAGCCGGCGAACAGGAACCACGACGGGGAGAAGTACACGGGAACGCCGAAGTACCGGCCGGCCGGCAATCCAGCCGGGCGCGGCTGCCCAGATCGCGGCTGCCCAGACTGCCCGGCGGCGGGTCCCATCCCTCCGATGCTACGGGGGTCGGTGTCCTACGGTTGGGTCATGCCAGTCGGTGTGGGCCCAGTCGATGCGGGCGGGTCGGGCTCGCTCACGACCGCGCCGGTCGCTCCGGGCCGATCCGGTCCCCGCCACCGCGCCGGCTCCCGCACGGCGGCCGATCGGCGGCACGAGGGGACGTCCGACGTCGAAATCGAGCAGTGGCAGCCGCGCGCCGTCATGCGGAGACGACGTCGGCAGGCCAAGCGTCGCCGCCTGCTCGAGTGGCCGATCCTGGTCGCCGTCGCGCTGGGTGTCGCGCTGGTGCTCCGGACGTTCGTTGTGCAGAGCTTCTGGATCCCCTCGGGATCGATGAACGACACGCTGGTGCGCGGTGACCGCGTCATCGTCGACAAGCTCAGCTACGACCTGCACGGCGTCCGCCGCGACGACGTCGTCGTCTTCCGGCGCCCGGCGAACGTGCAGATCTCCGAAGACGACCTGATCAAGCGGGTCATCGGGCTGCCCGGCGACGTCCTGCAGGCTCGAGACGGCGTCGTGTCCGTCAACGGCACCGCTGTGTCGGAACCGTTCGTGCTCGGCTCCTGCGGTGGCACCGCCAACTTCGGGCCGGTGACGGTCCCCCGCGATGACGTGTTCGTGATGGGCGACAACCGCTGCGATTCCTATGACAGCAGGTATTTCGGGCCCATCAGCCAGCAGCTGATCGTCGGGCACGCCGTCGTGCTGGTATGGCCGCCGGCCCGATGGTCCGGCCTCTAGTGGTGCACCAGTGGCGGCTTCCACGTTGCGCCGCTGGCCGTCGGCGGCGAAGTGATCGGGCACGCGGCGGCATCGCCGATCACCCGGTTGAGCAGCCGGGAATGTCCACCCCCAGACGCTTGTCTCTGCCCCGTCCCGTGGGGCAGAGTCGGGCTCTGGCCGCGCCCGGGGACAGAGACAAGGCGCGCGCACAGACGTGCTCCGACCGCAGCGCGCGGGCGCGGCATGAGGGAAGGGGACCACCCGCCACGCGGGTGGTCCGCTTCGATCGAAGCTGCCGCCGCGTAGTGGCCGCGCGGGGATGAGTCGCACCCATCCGCATTCGCGGCCCGGCGGCGCATTCGGCACGCACCAGTGCAGATCCGCAAGGTTGTCGGTGCACCGGCCTAGGGTCAAGCACATGAGCGCGCCTGCGGCAGAGCCGAGCACCGACACGACGGATTGGACCGCGTCGGGCCTCGAACGTGGCCGCGGCGGCGACGGCGGTTCCGCGCGGGTGCCGGGGCAGGTGCACTCGCTCTCGCCGTCGCGCGCGAGCGACTTTAAGACCTGCCCCCTGCTCTACCGGCTGCGATCCATCGACCGCCTGCCCGAGCGGCCCAGCCCAGATGCCGTCCGAGGGACCGTGGTGCACGCCGTGCTCGAGCGGCTCTACGACCTGCCCGCCGCCGAGCGGACGCTCGGGGCCGCCGTCTCGCTGGTCGGTCCGCAGTGGCAGCGGCTGCTGGAGCTCGAGCCGACGCTGGCCGAGCTCTTTGGCGCCGACCCCGCCGACCCTGCCGACCCCGACCATCCCGATCGCGCCGACGAGAGCGCCTGGCTGGATTCGGCGCGGGCCCTCGTTGAGGGCTATTTCACGCTGGAGGATCCGCAGCGGCTCGAGCCGGCAGAGCGGGAGTGCCTGGTGGAGACCGAGCTCGACGACGGTCTGCGGCTACGCGGCTACGTCGACCGGCTCGACGTCACGCCCACCGGCGACATCCGCGTCGTCGACTACAAGACCGGCGGCGCCCCCCGGGAGGCGTTCGAGGCCAAGGCCCTGTTCCAGATGAAGTTCTACGCGCTGGTGCTCTGGCGCAGCCGGGGGGTGATTCCCCGGATGCTGCGGCTGATCTACCTCAAGGACCGCGACACGCTCACCTACACGCCCGACGAGGACGAGCTGCGGCGCTTCGAGCGGACGCTGCAGGCGATCTGGGTTGCGATTACCCGCGCGATGCTGACCGAGGACTTCCGGCCGAGTCCCGGGGCGCTGTGTGCTTGGTGTGACCATCAGGCGCTCTGCCCGGCGTTCGGTGGGACCCCCCCGCCGTATCCGCACCCCGAGCAGGACGCTGAAGCTCCCGCCACCGCGCCGCCAACCACTCCGGTGTGATGCCTGCGAGCGAGGCAATCAGCACCAGGTCAGGGCTATCCGGCAACGGCACCTCACTGGGCACGGCGACGACGACGCAGCCGGCGCCCTGCGCGGATGCCACCCCGGTGGGCGAGTCCTCGATCGCGATGCAGTCGGCCGGGTGGACGGACAGCTGCGCCGCCGCCGTCGTGTAGGACTCCGGGTCCGGCTTGTTGCGGGACACCTCGTCACCGCAGACGACGACGTCGAAGGTTCCGGCCGGCAGGTTGCGCAACGCCGCATCGGTAAGCACGCGGTGGGTCGAGGTGACACAGGCCGTCGGATACCCGGCGGCCCGCACCGCCCTGAGCAGCTCACGCGCCCCCGGCTTCACCGGCATCCGCCCCGCGAACAACTCCGCCGTTCGTTCCAGCAGCCACGACTCGGTGGCCTCGCGCGACCCGGCGATACCGAGCCAGTCGTGCATGCGCTCGACCGTGCCGGTCAGGCTGACCCCGACCATCGCGCCGCGCTGCTCCGCGGTGAGCGATCCGCCGAGGTGTGCCGCAAGCTGCGCCAGGCTCACGTCCCAGAGCTTCTCCGAGTCAAAGATCGTGCCGTCCATGTCGAACAGAACCGCCCGCACGGAATCCCCCACTATTCTTGGGCCTGCGTCACTCGGAAGCGTACGTGGTTCCCAGCGGGCACACCGTTCGGGCGGATGCGGATCCGGCCGCTGCCGCCCCGGCGTCGATGATGGCCAGCCGCCCCTTAGCCCCGGCTATTCAGGTCGGCGGCGAGGTTGGTCTTCGAGTGGTGAGTTGATCTTCGTGTCGGGGTTGGACGCGTTGGGGCGTGACTGTTGCCCGGGTTCGGTTCCCGGGTTGTCCGTAGCGCGGTCGCAGTGTCGGTGGCGGTGGTTCAGGTTTGCGGTGTGGGCAGGGCCTGCAGCCGCTTGAACGCGGTGGCGAGGATGGACGCCCACCGCCAGTTGCGGTCGATCTTGAGGCGTAGTCGTCGGCCGCCGCGCACGAGTCGGGCCGCGGTGTGCAGTAGCCGGTAGCGCAACGTCTTGGGTTCGGCGCGGGCCAGTGCGGGCTGGTCGTGGAGCAGCATGGTCTGGGTCCATGCGAGCAGGTCGATCGCGATCAGGGCGCAGGCCAGCCAGGCGGCGTTGATCGCGAACAGCTTGGACGGGAACCGGCCCAGGCCGGTGTCTTTGCCGCACCGGATGCGGTCCTGGACTCTGGCGTGGCAGCGGTGGCGCGCGTCGAGCCAGGCGTGCTGGCCAGCTGCGGTGTCGGTGGCGAAGCAGGTGTAGCGCCAGCCGTCGGCTTCTTCGATCAGGTCCAGCTGTGCGCCGGGGTGGGGTCGTTCGCGGCGCGCGATGATCCGCATGCCCTCGGGGTAGTCGGCGAACATACCCGCGGGCAAGACGCCGGTGAGTTCGGCCACCGCCGCGGACTCGCGCGGGTCGCCGTCGATGTCGATCGCATCGGTCCAGGCCCGGTCGGGCAGGGCAGCGATGGCGGCGTGCTCGCGGGCCGTCACGGCCCAGCCGACGGTGAATTCGCTGTGCACGCCGCTGTTAGGCGACGATCGGATGTGCGTGAGCAGCGCCCTGGAGGCGCCGGCGCCGTCGAAGCGGAACAGGATCGGGTAGCCGTGCCGGTGCTCGGCCGGGATCTGCGCCAGCGCCGCATCGATGACCGCGATGTGGTCCGCGGCGGTGTTGGAGCCGGCGTTGCCGGGCCGCAGCATCCCGGTCAGCGCCTCGTTGGTGTTGTCGCAGAAGGCCAGCACCGGATGGAACCCCCAGGTGAGCTTGAACGTCGCGGCAGCGTGTTCCTTGTCCGAGTGCGCGATCGTGATGGTGGCGTCCTCGTCGATCACCAGCACCGCCCGCCCGTCTCGAGCCAGCAGCGGTGCCCCGGCCACCAGCGAGGCCGGCAACGCCGTCCCGGTCGCCTCGGCGCGCTGCGCCCAGGCCACCTCCCGGGCAGCCGCACGAGCCTCGGCGATCGCGCTCAGATCGGCGTCGTCGACCGCATCCAGGACTCGCCAACACCTCGAGTCCCAGGCCACCTGGCCGAACACACCGGGCTGATCCGCGAGTGACGCGATACCGCTGATGCACCCACCGCCGTCGGCCATCATCACCGCCACATCGGTCAGCACCCGACCCGGATCGTGCGCCGTCTGCGCCGCGCGATCCGGGACGCGAACACCGCCCAGAGCTGCGCGGTCAACGTCGTGCGATCGCCCAGATCGGCCAACAACCGCGACCCGGCATCCGACACCACCCCGTCGCCGTCGGCGGATACCTGCACAGGCCGGCGGGTACGGATAGCCTTCACCTCCAAAGTGCCTCCCGGTTCGGTGATCATGGACTGTCGACAAGCCCACAATCCCCTACCGGACAGGCACTTTCGCTCATCTACACGCCGACAACACCAAACGATCTTGAAGCGTCAGGGCCAGAGCCTCGATCTCCGACTCGTTGCGGATCTGGTCGGCGTCGTCGCTGGCGGCCGCCGCGGTGTCAGGCAGGTGGGACGAAGGAACCTCGCGAACAGCGCGGCGCCGAGCGTCACTGGCCAGCTGGTTGACCATCACCCGCCGGACATACCGAGGGCACGCCCCGGGTCGCGGATCCGATGCCAGGAACAGTAGGACTTCATCAGCGCCGTCTGGACGAGGTCCTCGGCTGCCCACCGGTCCCCGCACAGCAGCTAGGCGATCCTCAGCAAGTCCGGGTACGCGCGATCGGCGAACGCCGTGAAGTCGGTCTCCCGACGACGGGTGCGCGCCGCGGCCATGGTGCCCCCTTCCAGAACGCCGCCGACCTACTAAGACGCCATCGGGACGGAAAAGTATCGGTCCGGTCGACATTCGGGGCCGTGGTGCGGCTGGATCGCGTCGGCGATGCTCATGCCGCCTCCGCGGGAAGGATCGCGTCGGCGATGCTCATGCCGCCTCCGCAGGAAGGATCGCGTCGGCGATGCTCATGCCGCCTCCGCGGGAAGGATCGCGTCGGCGGGCGTCACGTGTTGAAGTACTTCGCTTCGGGATGGTGCAAGACGATGGCGTCGGTGGACTGCTCCGGGTGCAGCTGGAACTCCTCGGAGAGCTCGACGCCGATGCGGCTCGGGTCGACCAGGCCGACGATCTTCGCCCGGTCCTCCAAGTCGGGGCAGGCGCCATAACCGAGGGAGAACCGCGCGCCCCGGTAGCCGAGTGAGAAGTAGTCCCGCACGTCGTCGGGATCCTCGGCGGCCATCGGCTGCCCGTTGCCGTAGACGAGTTCCTCGCGGATACGCCGGTGCCAGTACTCGGCGAGCGCCTCGGTGAGCTGCACCGACAGGCCGTGCACCTCCAGGTAGTCGCGGTAGGCGTCGGCGGCGAACAGCCTGTGCGCGAAGTCGGCGATCGGCTGCCCGACGGTGACGACGCTGAACGCGACGACGTCGAGCTCGCCGGATTCGCGCGGCCGGAAGAAGTCGGCCAGGCACAGCCGCCGCTCGCGGCGCTGCCGCGGGAAGCTGAACCGGCACCGCTCGGCGCCGGCGTCATCGAGAACCAGCAGGTCGTCGCCCTCGGCGACGCACGGGAAGTAGCCGTAGACGACGGCGGCCTCGATCACTCCGTCGGCGTGCAGCCGATCCAGCCACGACCGCAGCCGCGGCCTGCCCTCGGACTCCACCAGCTGCTCATAGGACGGCCCGGCTCCCCCGCGAACGCCGCGCAGGCCCCACTGACCCATGAACAGGGCGCGCTCGTCCAGCAGGGCGGCGTACTCCGCCACCGGGATGCCCTTGACGACCCGGCTGCCCCAGAACGGCGGTGTCGGCACCGGCACGTCGGTGGCGATATCGGAGCGGTCCGGCAGCGAGGTGAGCTCGGCATCCTCGCGGGCCCGGCGGTCGGCCGCGATCCGGCGGGACCGTTCGTGCCGGGCGCGGCGCTCTGCCACTTTCGTGTCGTCCGGCCCGTCGGGCAGGGCACCGACCGGGACGACGCCGCGGCGCACGGCCATCAGCGCGTCCATCAGCCGCAGCCCCTCGAACGCGTCGCGGGCGTACCGCACCTCACCGGGGAACATGTCGGCGAGATCCTGCTCGACGTAGCCACGGGTCAGCGCCGCGCCGCCGAGCAGCACGGGCCACCTCTCGGCCAGCCCGCGCGAGCTGATCTCCTCGAGGTTCTCGCGCATCACGACCGTCGACTTCACCAGCAGCCCCGACATCCCGATCACGTCCGCCTCGTGCTCGGTCGCGGCCTCGAGGATCGCCGACACCGGCTGCTTGATGCCGAGGTTGACGACGGTGTAGCCGTTGTTCGACAGGATGATGTCGACCAGGTTCTTGCCGATGTCGTGTACGTCACCCTTGACGGTCGCCAGCACGATGGTGCCCTTGCCGGCGTCGTCGGTCTTGTCCATGTGCGGTTCGAGGTAGGCGACGGCGGTCTTCATCACCTCGGCGGACTGCAGCACGAACGGCAGCTGCATCTCACCCTTGCCGAAGAGCTCGCCGACGGTGCGCATGCCGGCGAGCAGCGTGTCGTTGATGATCTCCAGCGGCGGCCGCATGCCCATGGCGTCGTCGAGGTCGGCCTCCAGGCCGACCTTCTCGCCGTCGACGATGCGCCGTTGCAGCCGCTCCGAGAGCGGTAGCGCTGCCAGCTCGGCGGCCCGGGTCTGCGCGCTCGCCTTGGCATCGACGCCGTCGAAGAGCTCCATCAGCCGGCCCAGCGGGTCGTATCCCTCGTGCCGGCGGTCGTAGATCAAATCGAGCGCGACCTCGCGCTGCTCGTCGGGAATGCGCGCGACCGGCAGAATCTTGGCGGCGTGCACGATCGCGGCGTCGAGCCCGGCCTGCCGGCACTCGTGCAGGAAGACCGAGTTCAGCACCTGCCGCGCCGCCGGCGACAGACCGAAGGAGATGTTGGACAGCCCGAGCACGGTATGCACCTCGGGATGCCCCGTCTTGATCCGCCGGATGCCCTCGATCGTCTCCAGGCCGTCGCGGCGGCTCTCCTCCTGCCCGGTGCCGAGAGTGAAGGTCAGGCAGTCGATCAGGATGTCGCTCTCGGCCATCCCCCAGGTCTTGGTGAGGGTGTCGATCAGCCGGTCCGCGATGGCCGCCTTCGTCTCGGCGGTGCGCGCCTGGCCCTGCTCGTCGATGGTGAGCGCGATGACGGCGGCGCCGTGCTCGCGCACCACCGGCATCACCCGCCCGAACCGGCTCTCCGCTCCGTCGCCGTCCTCGAAGTTGACGGAGTTGATCACCGACCGGCCGCCGAGCATCTCCAGACCGGCCTCGACCACGGCCGGCTCGGTCGAGTCGAGCACGACCGGCAGGGTCGATGCCGCACCGAGCCGGCCGGCGATCGCGCGCATGTCGTCGACGCCGTCGCGGCCGACGTAATCGACGCAGACGTCGAGCAGGTGCGAGCCGTCGCGGGTCTGGGCCCGCGCCGTCTCGACGCAGTCATCGAGCCGGCCCTCGAGCATCGCATCGCGGAAAGCCTTGGAACCGTTGGCGTTGGTGCGCTCGCCGATCATCAGGGCGCTGCTGTCCTGGCGCAGCGAGACGGCCTGGTACATCGACGCGACGGCGAC
Organism: Pseudonocardiales bacterium; assembly: GCA_003244255.1. Classification (GTDB taxonomy): domain Bacteria; phylum Actinomycetota; class Actinomycetes; order Mycobacteriales; family QHCD01; genus QHCD01. The sequence goes on from QHCD01000067.1 coordinate 26,740, forward strand.
CTCCGGCCGCGGGTGCCGGCGGGCGGGTGCGAGGTCGCGCACCGTGTCCACGACGCGCCGCATGTGCTCGGGCGTGGTGCCGCAGCAGCCGCCGACGAGCGACGCGCCGTACTCGGTCACGAACGCGGCGAGCGCCGTCGCGAGCTCGTCGGGAGTGAGGGGGTAGCTGGCGCCGTCCGGGCCGAGCACGGGCAGCCCGGCGTTCGGCATCACCGAGAGCGGCACCGGTGACCGCCGGGACAGCGCCCGCAGGTGCTCGCTCATCTCGGCCGGGCCGGTGGCGCAGTTCAGGCCCAGGGAGTCGATGCGAAGCGGCGCGAGCGCCGTGATCGCGGCGCCGATCTCGGTGCCGAGCAGCATGGTGCCCGTGGTCTCGACGGTCACGTTCACGAACAGCGGAACGGTCCGCCCGGACGACGCCATCGCGCGGCGCACGCCGATGATCGCCGCCTTCGCCTGCAGCAGGTCCTGGCAGGTCTCGACGACGACGGCGTCGACGCCGCCGGCGAGCAGCCCCGTCGCCTCGGCGAGGTAGGAGTCGCGGATAACGGTGTAGGGCAGGTGGCCGAGCGTCGGCAGCTTGGTCCCCGGCCCGACCGAGCCGATCACCCAGCGTGGATGGTCGGCCGTGCTCATGTCGCGGGCGACCTCGACCGCGATCCGCGCGCCGGCCGCGGCCAGCTCCTCGATCCGGTCGCCGATGTCATATTCGGCGAGGTTCGCGAGGTTCGCGCCGAACGTGTTCGTCTCCACCGCGTCGCACCCGGCCAGCAGATAGGCCTCGTGGATGCCGCGGACGACGTCGGGCCGAGTGACATTGATGATCTCGTTGCAGCCCTCGAGACCGTTGAAATCGTCGAGCGTCAGGTCGGCGGCCTGCAGCATGGTGCCCATCGCGCCCTCGACGACGACCACGCGTTCGGCAAGCGCCGCAGCTAGAGATGCGGACTGTGGTGCGACGGTTCGGGGGGCCACGACCAGCGAGCCTACCGGCGCGGCGGGCCACCGCCCGGCACGTACGCTGGGAGTCGTGCCGAGCCGCGAGGACCTCCCGACTCTCTCCTCGCCCGTCGTCGTCGGCGCATTCGAGGGCTGGAACGACGCGGGCGACGCCGCAACCGGAGCGGTCGAGCACCTGGAGCTGATCTGGGATGCGCGTCCACTCGTCGCGCTCGACCCGGACGACTACTACGACTTCCAGGTCAACCGGCCCACCGTGTCGCTGGTCGACGGCATCACCAGGCGGCTGTCCTGGCCGACGACGCGGATCTCGCTCTGCCGCCCGGCCGGCGCCGACCGCGACGTGCTGCTGATGCGTGGCATCGAACCCAACATGCGCTGGCGCGGCTTTTGTGATGAGATCCTGGCGGTTCTCGCCGAGCTCGACGTGCAGAGCATCGTGCTGCTCGGTGCGCTGCTGGCCGATGCGCCACACACCCGCCCGGTGCCGGTGACCGGTAGCGCCTATGACGCGGCGTCGGCAGCCAGGTTCGCGCTCGAGCAGTCGCGGTACGAAGGACCAACCGGCATTGTCGGCGCGCTGCAGGACGCGGCGGTGCGGACCGGACTGCCCTCGATCACGTTCTGGGCGGCCCTGCCGCACTACATCTCACAGCCGCCCAATCCGAAGGCCACCGTCGCCTTACTGCAGCGGGTCGAGGAGGCGATCGAGATCCGGGTCCCGCTCGCCGGGCTGCCCGAGCAGACCGTCGACTGGCAGCGGATGGTCGACGACATGGCCGCCGAGGATTCCGAGGTCAGCGAGTACGTCAAACGGCTGGAGGAGAAGGCCGGCGCGGCCGACCTCGCCCACACCAGCGGTGAATCGATCGCCCGCGAGTTCGAGCGCTACCTGCGTCACCGCGGCCCGGCCGAGCCGACCTGACGCTCCCTTAAAGCTGCACGCCGAGCAGCGCGTCGGCGATGTCGCGCACCAGCGCCGGGGCCGGGGCGTCGGATCCGCCGGCGGCCAGCACGGCGTCCGCCCAGGCGTCGATCGCCGCGAGCGCGCGCGGCGAGTCGAGATCGTCGGCCAGGGCCGCACGCACCTGGTCCAGCACGCCCTTCGCACTCGGCCCGCTCGGGTGCGTCGCCGCCTTCCGCCAGCGCTGCAGCCGGAACACGGCGGCGGCGAGCACGTCGTTGCGCCAGTCGCAGTCGGCGCGGTAGTCGCCGGCGAGCAGGGCCAGCCGGATCGCCGAGGGGTCGACGCCACCTGACCGCAGCGCGCTGACGAAGGCCAGGTTGCCGCGGCTCTTGGACATCTTCTCCCCGTTCAGCCGGGTCATGCCGACGTGGGAGTAGCACCGGGCGAACGGGCGCTCGCCGGTGAGCACCTCGGCGTGCGCGGCCGACATCTCGTGGTGCGGGAACACCAGATCGCGGCCGCCGCCCTGCACGTCGACGGTCGATCCCAGCGCATCGATCGCGATGACGGCGCACTCGATATGCCAGCCCGGGCGGCCGGGGCCGAGCGGCGACGGCCACGACGGCTCGCCGGGTCGCGCCGCGCGCCACAGCAGCGGATCGAGCGGGTTCTTCTTTCCGGCCCGGTCGGGATCGCCACCGTTCTCGCCGAAGACCCGCAACATCGCGGCCGCGTCCAAGTGCGACTCGTAGCCGAACTCCGGGGCGGCACCGACGCAGAAGTACACGTCGTCGTCGACCGGGTAGGCGGCACCGGATCCGACCAGTCGGGCGATCTCCTCGGCGATGCGCGGGATCGCCTCGACCGCGCCGACGTAGTGATCCGGCGGCAGCGCCCGCAGCGCCGCCATGTCGTCGCGGAAGAGCTGCGTCTGCCGGGCGGCCAGGTCCTCCCACTTCTCGCCGTCACGCTCGGCGCGCTCCAGCAGGGGGTCGTCGACATCGGTGACGTTCTGCGCGTAACGCACCGTGATTCCGGCGTCCCGCCAGGCCCGGTTCAGCAGGTCGAAGGCGAGATACGTTGCGGCGTGGCCGATGTGGGTGGCGTCGTAGGGGGTGACACCGCAGACGTAGAGCCGCGCTGCGTCGCCGCTGACGGCGACCCGGGAGCCCGTCGCCGTGTCGTGCAGCGCCGGGACGCTCCCCCGGCCCGGCAGCCGCGGCACGTCCGGTGCCGGCCAGGAGCGCATGCCGCTCAGCGTACCGACGGTGGATGACCGCAGAGGGGCTGGCGTGGACTCAGAACGCGGGCCACGGCACGGGCGGCCACTCCTCGGACGGCTCGGGGTGCCGGCCGCTGGCGAGCAGGCGATCGACCCTGCGCACCGTCCGGCGCACCTCCGCACCGGTGAGCAGGGACGCGAGCTGCTCGCCCAGGGTGCCGTCGAGATCGGCGCGCAGGGCGTGCAGGGTCTCCCGTGCCGATCCGGTCAGCCGGTCGCCGGCCCAGCGCCATAGCACGGTGCGCAGCTTGGGCTCGGTGGCGAAACAGACGCCGTGGTCGACGCCGTAGACGTGGCCGTCGGGCATCGGGAGCAGGTGGCCGCCCTTGCGGTCGGCGTTGTTCACGACGGCGTCGAACACCGCCATCCGCCGCAGCGCGGGACTGTCGGACTGCACCAGCTGCACCGGATCGACGGTCTCGTCGACGTCGATCCACAGCTGCACCATGCCGCGCCCGTACGGGCCGTCCTCGCGCAGCACCGTCGGCGGCACGATCGCCCAGCCGGTGGCGGCCGAGACCGCATATGCCGCGACCTCGCGCTCGGCGAGCGTGCCGTTCGGGAAGTCCCACAGCGGGCGTTCGCCGCGCACCGGCTTGTACACGCACGGGAACGACGCATCCGGTGTGTAGACCGTGCAGTAGAGAGTGACGTTGCTGGCGTCGACCAGCCGTCCCTCCATCTCGATGGTGCCGATCGACAGCGCCTCCAGCGCCGTGTCGACCTCGGCCGCGATGCCGTGCGGGCCCGGTCCGGGCTCACGACGAGGGACGGCGGATGTCACCGCACCGAGCAGTCAGTGCGCACGGCGGTAGCCGTTCTGCCGCGGGCAGACATGGCCGGCCGCCTCCAACGGCATGCCACAGAGCGGGCAGTTCGGCCGGCCCGCGGCGATCACCCGGCGGGCGCGGTCGACGAACGCCAGCGCGGTGGTGGTGGTGATCCGCACCCGGAGCACGTCGGGTCCGTCCTCGACGTCCTCGAGAATGGTGGCCTCGTCGACCGGCTCGTCGGTGGCTGCCTGTGCCTCGACGACGATGCGCTCAGCCTCCTCGTCCCAGGCGAGCCCCATCGCGCCGACCCGGAACTCCTCGTCCACCGGCGAATCCAGCGGCTCCAGGTCCTCGGCCGTCGACACCGGCGGGTCATCGCCGCCGAGGCGCCGGTACACCTCAGTCACCAGCTCAGCGAGCCGGTCGGCCAGCAGCTTCACCTGGACCTTCTCCAGCGCCACGCTGGTGGTCCTGCCGTCACCGCTCGCCTGCAGGTAGAATGTGCGGTCGCCCGGATCGCCCACCGTGCCGGTCACGAATCGCTGCGGCGGGTCGAAATAGAACACCTGGCGGGCCATGTTCTGAGCCTAACGTCCGCTTACCGACCGGCACCGCCCCCGACGGCGGCGTCGGCCGGGCGCCTCTTGCGCCGCCGGCGCTTGGGCGGGATCAGCGCGCGCACGTCACCCCCGGTGTCGTTCACCCGCACCACGAACGGGCGGGTATCGGTGTAGGTCACCACCGATACCGAGCAGGGATCGACGACGATGCGCTGGAACAGGTCCAGATGCAGGCCGAGCGCGTCGGCCAGGATCGACTTGGCGACGTCGGCATGGGTGCACGCGGCGTAGATGGCGTCCGGGCCGAGGCTGGCGTTCCATGCGCGCACCGCGGCCACCGCCCGCGCCTGCACGGCGGCCAGCCCCTCGCCGTCGGGGAACACCGCGGCCGATGGATGCGCCTGCACCACCTTCCACACCGGTTCGCGGGTCAGCTCCTTTAACGTGCGCCCGGTCCAGGAGCCGTACCGCACCTCACCGAACCGCTCGTCGGTGGCCACGGCGAGCCCGTCCCTGTTCTCGGCGATCCCCGCCGCGGTCTGCTGGCAGCGATCGAGTGGGCTCGCGACGACGGCGGCGAGCGGAACCGGCCGGAGTCGTTCCGCCAGCGCCCGCACCTGCTCACGGCCGACGTCGTCGAGCCCGACGCCCGGCGTCCAGCCCGCGAGCACGCCACCGGTGTTCGCGGCGGTGCGGCCGTGTCGGATCAGCAGCAGGGTCGTCATGGTTCTACGAGGGTAGTCAGCGCGGGTCGGCACGCCGCGGGTCGATCGGATGCGGTAGGACGGCGCCATGGCATCCGAGACCCGACGCACGGTCGTCATCGCACTGGGCATGAACGCGGTGATCGCGGCGGCGAAGCTCGTCGTCGGGCTGCTGTCCGGTTCGAGCGCGATGCTCTCCGAGGCAGCGCACTCGGTGGCCGACACCACCAACGAGCTGTTTCTGCTCGCGTCGTTGCGGCGCAGCGCCCGCACGCCGGACTCCGACCATCCGTTCGGATACGGCAAGGAGCAGTTCTTCTGGTCGCTGCTCGCCGCCGTCGGGATCTTCGTATCCGGCGCGGTGTTCTCGATCTACCAGGGCGTCACCGGCCTGGTGCATCCCGGCGGCGAGCACGGCGGCGAGCTGCTGATCTCCTATGCCGTCCTGCTGGTCTCGTTCATCGCCGAGGGCGCGTCGTGGTGGACGGCGGTCACGCAGCTGCGTACCGAGGCACGTGCAACCGGTCGCGGCATGTTCGAGCACCTGCGCCGCAGTTCTGACCCGACGCTGAAGACGGTGTTCTCCGAGGACTCGGCGGCTCTCGCCGGCCTGCTGCTCGCCGCCGCCGGCATCGGCCTGCACGCGATCACCGGCTCGGCGCGCTGGGACGCGGCCGGGGCGCTCGCGATCGGCGCGCTGCTCGCCGTGGTCGCGATCGGTCTCGGCCGGGACACCAAGGAGCTGCTGATCGGCGAGGCGGCCGATCCGGAACTGCGGCAGGCTCTCGCGGCGGAGCTCGCGGCCGAGCCGGAGGTGAACGCCGTCGTCGAGCTGCTCACCATGCAACTCGGAGCCGATCAGCTGCTCGTCGCCGCTCGGCTCGATCTCGCGGACGGGCTGGATTCCGATGCGATCGAGGCATTCGCGGCGCGCATCGACGCCGGCCTGCAACACCGGCACGCCCAGGTGACCCAGGTGTTCCTCGATCCGACGGGGGCGCGAAAGTTCAGGTCGCGGTGATCGTGCCGTTGGCGAGCAACGCGAACAGCACGACGCCGAGCACCACCCGATACGCGACGAACACGCCGGTGCTGTGCCGGGTCAGGTACCGCAGCAGCCAGTGGATCGACGCGATGCCGACGATGAACGCGAGCACGGCGGCGAGCCCCGTGACACCCATTCCCGGGCCGCCGGACTTGCCGACGTCCTTCAGCTCGTAGCCGCCCGACAGCACGACGGCGGGGATCGACAGCAGGAACGAGAACCTGGCCGCGGCGGTGCGCTCGAGTCCGCGGAACAGGCCGGCGGTTATCGTGGCGCCCGATCGGGAGACGCCTGGCACCAGAGCCGCGGACTGCGCCACGCCGATGAGCAGGCCGTCACGCAGCCGGAGGTCGTCCTCGCCGCGGTCGCGGTGCCCGACGCGTTCGGCGAGCAGCAGGATCAGGCCGACGAACGTCATCGTGCTCGCGATCAGCCACAGGTTGCGGGCGCCGTGGTTGATCTGATGGTTGAAGGCCAGGCCGAGGATGCTGATCGGGATCGTCGCGAAGATGACGTACCACGCCATCCGGTACTCCGCCGTGTGCCGGACCGAGCGGTCGAAGATGCCGCGCACCCACGCCGCGACCAGATGCACGATCTCTCGCCAGAAGTAGATGACGACGGCGAGCATCGTGCCCAGCTGGACGACGGCGGTGAACGCGGACCCGGGGTCCTTCCAGCCGGCCAGCGCCGGGACGATGCGCAGGTGGGCACTGCTGGAGACCGGCAGGAACTCCGTCAGACCCTGGACGACGCCGAGCGCGGCGGCCTCGCCGACGTTCACGCCGCCAGCCCGGCGCGCTCGAACGCCTCGGCCACGGCGCGCACGGCGGCTATCCGACCCTGCGCCGTCCGCGCCTGCGGCAGCACAGATAGCGTGGTGACACCGGCCTCGGCGTAGGCCTGCAGCCGCTCGGTCAGCAGATCGGGCGGGCCGGCCAGCGACGTAGCCGCGATGAACTCGGCCGGTATCGCGGCGGCGGCCGCAGCCGGGTCGCCGGCCAGGAACAGATCGCGAACCGTGTTCGCCGCAGTGGCGAAGCCCATCCGGGCGGCGTGGTCGGTGTAGAAGTTCTGCGCCCGGCTGCCCATCCCGCCGAGGTAGAGCGCGGCGTGCGCGCGGATCTGATCGACGGCGCTGCCGGCGTCCTCGTCGAGGACCAGCGGCACTGTGGCGACGACGTCGAACCGGTCGGTGGACAGGCCCGCCCAGCGGCGACCCTCGGCGATCGCTGCCAGCGGCTCCGCGGCGTGCTCGGGTGAGAAGAACAACGCGAGCCAGCCGTCGGCAATCTCGCCGGCCAGCCGCAGGTTCTTCGGACCGAGCGCCGCGAGGTAGACGGGTATGTGGTCACGCACCGGGTGTATCGCCAGGGCGAGCGCCTTGCCGGGACCGCCCGGCAACGGCAGCTGGTAATGCCGCCCGTCGTGCCGCACCGGCTCGCGGCGCAGCGCCCGGCGGACGATCTCGACGTACTCGCGGGTGCGGGCCAGCGGGGAGCCGAAGCCGACGCCGTACCACCCCTCGGAGACCTGCGGCCCGGATACGCCGACGCCGAGTCGGAATCGCCCGCCGGACAGCGCATCGAGGGTCGCCGCCGTCATCGCCGTCGAGGCCGGTGCACGAGCCGGGATCTGCATCACGGCGCTGCCGATGTCGATCCGGGTGGTCTGCGCCGCCAGCCAGGCGAGCACGGTCGGCGCATCGGATCCATACGCCTCGGCCACCCATACGACGGCGTAACCCAGCCGCTCGGCCTCCCGGGTGAGCTCGAGGTCGGCGGCGGCTCGGGCCGCCACGTTCGCACCGGAGAGGAAGCCGAGGTTGAGCCCGAGCTGCATCCGCGCTCCTGTTCTCCGACTCGACCTGATGCGACGGGAACCGGCGGCCGCCGATTCGACACCCTAATGGCCTCGCCGCTTCCTACGTCGGAGGCGGGATAGATCGAGAAGTCCGACGGGCAGGGGCGTCTGCTGCAGCCGCCCGGTGGAGCAGGACTGGAGGTCCACCGCGAGACGCTTTTGACGTCCTCTCCGGTCTGAAGGCCGGAGATTCCGGTTCGGCTACGCCGCACTCCGGGTGGTTCCTACTTCCTCACCTTGTGCCTCCGTTTCCGGAGGTCTTATCGAGGCTCCACAGGCGTTTAGCCTCTCCGCCCGTCCGGCGGCGAGGATGTTGATAGCGGCGTTGCGGTCCCGGTCGTGCGTGGCCTGACAGGCTGGACTCCGACCACTGCCTGATCTTCAGCGGCAGCTCGCCGAGGATGTACCCGCATGACGAGCAGGTCTTCGAGCTGGGCAGCCACCGGTCCACGGTGCACGGTGCGGACGTAGCGTTCGGCCTTCTCCGTGATGAGCCGCACGAACTGGCTCCACCCCGCATCTGCGATCGCGCGGGCGAGTCGCCGGTTGCCGAGAATGCCCGCCACGTTGAGGTCCTCGACGTGGATCACTTGGTTCTCGCGAACCAGCCGAAGCGCCTGCTTGTGGTGATAGTCCCGCCGTGCCCGGGCGACCTTGCCGTGCTGCACGGCCACGTGGTGTCGGGTCTTGCTCCTGTTCTTCGACCCCTTCTGGCGGCGGGACTTCTCTCGTTCCAGCCTGGCGAGCCTCCGCAGCTTGCGCTGCAGATGCGCGGAAACCGGGGTATCACCTTCCAACTGCGGACGGCGGTCGGCGGGGAGCGGCGATCCAGGCGACTGCTGAGACGGCCGTCACGACCGCGCCCAGCGCGCCGTAGCCGGTTAGCGCGGCAATGGCGAGTGCGAGACAGCCAAGCGCCAGCGGCACCGAGGCGAGCCGCCACCACCGCGGATCAAGACGCCGTGTGGTGGCGAGCGTGTAGAGGATGAGGCCCGCTGCTGCCAGCGCGAGGGCGTACTTGCCCAGCCCCAGGATGCCGCTTCGGGGCGCCTCACTCCACGGGAGTATCGCCCCGATGCAGATCGCGAGCATTGGCCACAGTGGTCGCCGCAGGACGCCTGTCCTGTCTGAACGGCCGGCGTTGTTCTTGTTCTGAACCTTCACGGTGAAAGTACCGCTGGATCGGCGTGGTTGAGCTCTTGTCGCGAGTCGCCGCTTCCCCGAAGCGTGTGGCAGGCGATGTCCGGCTGATTTGCCTGACTGTCGCCCGTAGCGGAGTCCTCGTCCTCGTCGTCGAGGGCGGGTGAATGACTGTGTAGACGATCGTGGCCGCGTGTCATCCTCACATGGCCCATGATGACCTGGTTCGGCTCGATCTGGGAAGACCATCGAACCGGTCCGTCGAGAGCGGCTGAGCGCGCTAGGAACCGATTGGTCGGCAGCGGACAGGAATAGGTGTGGGGACGGTGGATGCGGTGCGCGGGCAGCGGGCGGGTCACAGCACGGATGTGGCTGCGTTCGCTGACCTGTTCGAGCGGCACAGCGCGGCGGTCTATAACCATTGCTTTCGGCGGATGGGCTCGTGGAGCATGGCCGAGGAGCTGATGGCCACGACGTTCCTGGAGGCGTGGCGGTGTCGCCGGTCGATGCCGGCGGCTGCTGACGGAGTCCTGCCGTGGCTGCTGGCGGTCGCGAACAACGTCATGCGCAACACCCGCCGTTCTCGTCGGCGGTACGCGGCTGGACCTGGTCCTCGCCGCTCTTCCGCCGCGCCAGCGCGCCGTGCTCGTCCTACGCTATTACCAGGATCGAAGCGTCGCGGACACTGCTGAGACGCTTGGATGTACCTCGGCGACCGTGAGAAGCCAGACGACCCGGGCGCTCCGTACAGCGCGGAAGGTGCTCCTTGGACAAGGGACCCACCGAACGTGAGCTCCGGCGGTTGTTCCGCGAGGCTGCGTCGGCGTCGCTACCAGACCCCGACCTGAGCGACGAGCAACTTGCCGAGTTCGTGCGCGACCAAGCCAACGATCCAGACGTCCCCGATCGCGACGGCGACCGCCCCAGACCACGCCGCAAGCGTGTACGCCGCATGGGACGAGGGTAAACATGTCCGCTTCAAAATTTGGCGATCGGAGTCCATGCGTCAGCAGGGTCCCGGCGGAGCCGGCTCGATGCGGTACCTGTAGCGGGCGAGCACACCCACACGGTAGAAGGGACCACCGACGATTCCCGTCTACCGGCGAGGCCGGCACAGCGTGTCGGCGCTGCACGCCCATCTGGTATTCGTGACCAAGTACCGCCGCCCGGTTCTCGACGCCATGCTGCGCGTCTGCGAGCACACCATGCGTGAGGTGGCACGCGGGCTTGGTGCGGAGCTGTCTGAGTTCAATGGCGAGGCCGACCACGTGCACCTGCTGATCGCCTACCCGCCCACCCTGGCTTTGTCGGTGCTGGTGAACCGGCTCAAAGGCGTGTCCGCACGCGAGCTGCGCTACCAGTTCACCGGGCGCTGCAACCGCGCCCGGATGCGCGGGCACTTCTGGTCGCCGTCCTACTTCGCCATCTCCTGCGGCGGAGCGCCACTGACGATCATCAAGCAGTACATCGAGCAACAGAACCGGCCCACCTGACGCCGCAACTCGATGCGCTAACCCCGCCCTGAACGACGAGGCTTGCGCGCTACGTTCCCTGGTCAATGCCCCGCCTCGCGGGGCAGAGTCGGCACTACCCCGCCTCGCGGGGCAGAGTCGGGCTCTGGCCCGTCCCATGGGGCAGAGACAAGGCGCGCGCAGAGACGTCCTCGGACCCCCCATGGGGCGCCGCTGGGACACGGGTGTGGCGAGGACATTACGTTCGGCGTCATGCAGGAGCGCCGGGTCGGACGCAGCGGGCTGGTCGTATCACGGCTCGGCCTGGGGACGATGACTTGGGGCCGGCAGACCTCCTCCGACGACGCCGCAGCCCAGCTGCGCGCATTCCGGGACGCCGGTGGCACGCTCGTCGACACCGCGGACGTCTACGCCGACGGCGCCAGCGAGACGATGCTCGGCGAGTTGCAGGGCGACGTCGTCCCCCGTTCCGAGCTGGTGATCGCCACGAAGGCGTGGGGCCGCACCGGACCTGGCGCGATGGGCCGCGGATCCTCCCGCGGGCATCTGCTCGACGCCCTCGACGCCTCGCTGCGCCGGCTTGGGATCGACCACGTCGACCTGTGGCAACTGCACGCCTGGGACGCCGACACGCCGCTCGAGGAGACGCTCGTTGCGCTGGAGGCGGCCGTCCGCAGCGGGCGCACCCGCTACGTCGGCATCTCCAACTTCACCGGCTGGCAGACCGCGGCCGCGGTCGCCACGCAGCAGGCGCTCGGGCGAGCGCCGATCGTCTCGACCCAGGTCGAGTACTCGCTGCTGGCGCGGGAGATCGAGGACGAGGTCGTGCCGGCATGCGAACACCTCGGCGTCGGCCTGCTGCCGTGGTCGCCGCTCGGGCGTGGGGTGCTCACCGGCAAGTACCGCCACGGGACGCCGTCGGATTCCCGCGGCGCGTCGGAGGCGTTCGCGGGGTTCGTGAACGACTACCGGAACGACGACGCCGCCCGCATCGTCGAGGCGGTCGCGACGGCGGCCGACGGACTGGGCACCTCGCCGGTCGCCGTGGCGCTGGCATGGGTCCGCGATCGGCCCGGCGTCACCGCGCCGATCGTCGGCGCGCGCACGGCCGGCCAGCTCACCGCCTCACTGGCCGCCGACGAGCTCACCCTGCCGGCCGAGATCCGGACAGCGCTCGACGACGTCTCCGGCGGCTGACGGCGGGCGGCGGAGTGGACCAGCGGGATACGCGCGGGGTGGACATGGCCGCGCGACGGTGCACAATGCACGACATGCCGGTAACCGGAGCCGCCGTGTCGGAGGCGGTCGACGGGGACTACGAGTACGTGCCGATGCGGATGCCGCCCGGCACGAACTGTCGCAGCGCCGCCCTGCAGCTCACCCTGCAGGCCGAGTACTCCGGCTGGGAACTCGCCCGGCTGCGGCTGCGCACCGACGGCACCCGGCAGCTGTGGCTGCGCCGCAAGCGCACCAGCGCGCGGCTGCCCGGCCCGGCGATCTGACTAGCCGGCAGCCGAGCGCCAGAGCTTCAGTTCCGGTACACCGGGTGGATCGAACCCGAAGATCTGCCCGTAGAACGACAGCTCGGCTTCCAGCGCTGCGATGATGTTAGGGGCCTGCCGGAACCCGTGCTGCTCGCCGTCGAACAGCAGGTACGCGTGCGGGATCTGCTTACGCACCAGGGCATCGCGAAACATCTCGGCCTGTGACGGCGGCACGACCTTGTCGTCGGCACCCTGCAGCAGCAGCACCGGGCAGGAGACGTCGTCGACGTGCGAGAGCGGCGCGCGCTGCACGTAGAGGTCGTGGGCCTCGGGTAGCGGACCCACCAGGCCATCGATGTAGCGCGACTCGAAGTCGTGGGTATCCTTGGTGAACTCGAGCAGCTCCGCGACGCCGAACAGCGACGTGCCAGCCGCGAACACGTCGGTGGTGGTCAGGGCCGCGAGCGTCGTCCAGCCGCCCGCGGATCCGCCGCGGATGGCCAGCCGGGCGGGGTCCGCCTGGCCGGCGGCCACCAGCGCCCGCACCGCGGCGACGACGTCCTCGACGTCGACGATCCCCCACTGCCCGCGCAGCCGGTCGCGATACGCGCGACCGTAACCGGTCGACCCGCCGTAGTTGACGTCCACGACGCCGATGCCGCGGCTGGTGAAGTAGGCCTTGGACAGGTCCAGCGCCGCGCCGACCTGGGACGTCGGGCCCCCGTGCACGAACGCGACGTAGGGCGGGCGCTCACCTTCGGGCGCGACGGCGTCGGGGTTGGTGGGCGGGTACACCAGCGCGTGCACGTCGCGGCCGCCGGGGCCGTCGACGGTGATCGCGCGAACGGGCGGCAGGAACCGCGCGTCCGGTGGTGAATCCACTGACCTGCGCACCACCTCGGCGGCGCCGGACGCGACGTCGACGACAACGAGCTCGGGCGCACGGTCCGCCGCCGCGCCGACGCCGATCACGCGCGTGCCGTCGCCGGACAGGGACGGCGCCCACTCGGTGTATGGCACCTCGACGTCGGTCAGGGTTCCGGCGGTGGGATCGACGACGCCGAGCCGCAACTCGTCAGTGCCGTGCAGCACCGCGATCCGGCCGTCGGCCAGCGGCGTGTAGTAGCTCTGGCCGAGCGTCCACAACGGGCCGCCGAACTCCTGCTCGCCGGGACAGACGGCGTCCATGTCACCGCCGTCGAGGCGAACCCGGTAGAGGTTCCACCACCCGGACCGGTCGCTGACGAGCAACAGCTGCGTCGCATCGATCCAGGTTGGCTGCAGCACCGACTCGCCAGGCTCACCGCGGCCGCCGGCGACGGTGCGCTCATCGCCGACCGTGCCGTCCTCGGCGACGGCGGCGACGTGCAGCGTCGTGGAGTCCCACGGCATGTCCGGGTGGTTCCAGCCGATCCAGGCCACGTGGCGGCCGTCCGGCGAGATGGTCGGGAAGGCCAGGAAGTCGCTGCCGCCCGCGAGCACCCGGACGGCGGCGGGATCGTCCGCTGCGCCGCCGTCGAGCGGTACGGCGACCAGGTTGCGCGTCACCGTGCCGGCGGCGTGCCCCTCGCGGATGCACCAGATCTCCGACCCGCCTCGGACCACCGTCGGCTCGGCGTAGCGCCACCCCGACGGCTCCGGCGGTTCGGGGGTGATCGGCTGCGGGTCGCCGCCGCCGTCGACACGGTAGAGCCGCTGGTCACCGAAGTGCGCGAAGACCAGTGCGTGGTCCCCGCCCGCGGGAACGGGGGTCCAGCTCGCGCCGCCGTACTCGTGCACCCGGGTGCGCACGTTCCACGGCGGCGCCAGCAGGTCGTGCACCTGACCGTTTACCCGGCGCCGCACCAGCTGCCGCCCCGCCTCCTCGGGCCTGCTCTCGGCCCACCAGACCTCGTCTCCGATCAGGGCGGCGCCCCCGATGCGCACCCCGCCGCGGGCGATCTCCGCGGCCGATATCGGCGACGGCCACGAGCCGTAGGGCAGCGCGGTGGGCATCAGGCGGTCCTCCCGGTAGCGGGATCGTCGACGGGTGAGATGGTCAGCACGAGCGTAGGAACCGATCGAGGACCCGGGTACCGAACCGCAGCCCGTCGATGGGAACGCGCTCGTCGATGCCATGAAACAGTGCCGTGAAGTCGAGGTCCGGCGGCAGCTGCAGCGGCGAGTACCCGAAGCACCGCATGCCGAGGCGCTCGAAGGACTTTGCGTCAGTGCCGCCGGACATCATGTAAGGCAGTACGCGGGCACCGGGATCCTCGGCCTGCAGGGCGGCGATCATCGTCTCGACCAGCGGGCCGTCGAAGTCGGTCTCCAGCGCCTGGTCGTGGATCAGCCACTCGCGCTGCACGTTGTCGCCGAGCAATTCGTCGACCGTGCGCTCGAACTCCGCCAGCTCGCCCGGCAGGAACCGGCCGTCGACGATCGCCTCGGCGCTGCTCGGGATGACGTTGGACTTGTAGCCCGCCTGCACGACGGTCGGGTTCGCCGTGTTGCGCAGGGTGGCACCGACGATCCGGGCCAGGCTGCCCAGTTTCGCCAGCGTGCCCTCGACGTCGTCGGGATCGAACTCGACGCCGAGCACCTCGGACACGCCCTCGAGGAACTGCCGGACCGTCCTCGTCATCACCATCGGGAACTCGTGGGTGCCGAGCCGGGCGACTGCCTCGCAGAGCGCGGTGACGGCGTTGTCGTCGTGGACCATCGAGCCGTGCCCGGGCCGGCCGCTCGCCCGCAGCCGCATCCAGGCCAGGCCCTTCTCGGCGGTCTGCACCAGGTAGAGGCGCTGACCGTCGATGGTGAGGCTGAATCCGCCCACCTCGCTGACCGCCTCGGTACAGCCCTCGAAGAGGTCGGTGTGATTGTCGACCAGGAAGCGCGCGCCCTTGCGACCGCCGTGTTCCTCATCGGCGACGAAGGCGAGCACGATGTCGCGCGGCGGCGTGACACCGGTGCGCGCCCAGTTGCGGATGACCGCCAGCGTCATCGCGTCCATGTCCTTCATGTCGACAGCGCCGCGGCCCCAGAGGTAGCCGTCGCGGCACTCGCCGGAGAAGGGATGCACGCTCCACTCGCCGACCGACGCGGGGACGACGTCGAGATGGCCGTGGACCAGCAGCGCCGGCCGGCTGCGGTCGGCGCCGGCGATCCGGGCGACGACGTTCGCCCGGCCCGGCTCCGATTCGAGGATCACCGAGTCGATGCCGACCTCGTCGAGCCTCCCCGCCACGTACTCGGCAGCGGCCCGCTCCCCGGCGCAGGTCTCGGGGTCGCCGGTATTGGTGGTGTCGATGCGGATCAGCTCGGAGCACAGCTCGACGACGTCGTCGGCCGCGGGTGGGATCGCTGCGGTCATGGCCTTCATTCCTACCAGGCCAGCCGTGAGCGGCGCCGTCCCGGAGGCCGCGGTCCGCTAGAGTGACTGGCTGCGCACGCCGTCGTACGCCGGCGTGCCGGCAGGTCCGAGTGGCGGAATGGCAGACGCGCTAGCTTGAGGTGCTAGTGCCCTATTAACGGGCGTGGGGGTTCAAGTCCCCCCTCGGACACTTTGTGTTATCTCACGAGATACCGGACAGCCTGAACCTCGGGTTTTGGCCTGTTGTGGCTTCGGTGAGGTGCGGAGCCTGACCCGGTTCTGCGGGCGGCGACTCGCGTGAGGGTGCCGTACGACGCACCGGCATCGGCCGCTCAAGCCAACGAAGTCCACAGTGGTATCGAACAGCCTGTGCCGGTCGCTACCGGGCACCCTGGACAACGAAGATCATGTCGATCACCTTCGCCCTGGTGTACCTGCGAGTCGTCGGCAACTCCGTGTCGAAGTCGAGTGTCTGCTTTCGATGCGACTCGATAACGTCAATGTTGTCCTCATAGAACTGACCGACCTTACGCAACGACTTGACTCCGAACGTCCAAACGGCGAAGCCCTTCCTGAAGCTGGTGTCGAACGCTGGGACGCACCCCATCGTGCCGAGCATGACCTTGGTGACCAAGGTGTCTGATGCTCGGCCGGGCAGTGTGCCGCCGAGTTGGCCCCGAAAGCTCATGATCATCTGGATTGCGTCCTCGGAGTATTGATCCGCGTCCATCGTCCAGAGCTCTGCGGGCGCAGAAACCAGCTCCGTGACGACCGGGATGAACCTGCGAACGCTGTGCTGCAGCAGCGTCGAAGAGCCGCGAAACATGCCCCAGCTCGCCAGGTAGAAGCCGAGATGCAGACAGGACAGTTGCAGGGACTCTCCGCTGACCAAGCAGTCCAGCTTGCCCTGTTCCCGCGCTGTCTGGAAGTAGTTGAAGCAGTAGTCGAACGATGCGTAGCGACTCTCCGGTTCTCGATCGCGGCTGTAATGATCAAGGTTCGCCTCGATGTCGAGCGCGCCCACGAGGATGCCTCCCCAAGTTCGCAGCATCACCTTCTAGGCGTCATCCGTATCGTGCGTGGCGGTGACCGCCGTGAGCTCGCTTCGGGTTGACGTCTCGGCTGGCGAGGCTGACTCGCTTTCCGGATCAGCATGACCGTTTTCGGATCACGGCGCTGGAGAACCGGGTCAGTCGCCCGCCGCCCGGGGAACCGTCGTCACCGGCGCCGTGGCGGGGAGTAGACACTGATGCCAGTGGGCCGCGCCGTCGCGCGGATGGCGAGCCGGGAGACGTGACCGTGAAGGCGCTATACAAGCCCGGCCCGGCGGCCGGGTTCGAGCTGACCGACCGGCCGGAGCCGTCGGCCGGAGCGGGCGACGTCACGATCCGCGTCCTGCGCACCGGAATCTGCGGCACCGACCTGCACATCCAGGCATGGGACGCCTGGGCGGCGGGCGCCGTCGCGGCTCCGCTGGTGCCCGGTCACGAGTTCTGCGGCGATGTCGTCGAGGTCGGCGCCGATGTCCGCGACGTGCGGGTCGGTGATCTGGTGTCCGGCGAGGGACATGTCGTGTGCGGCACCTGCCGCAACTGCCGAGCCGGGCGTCGGCACATGTGTATCCGCACGTCGGGCGTCGGCGTCGACCGCGACGGCGCGTTCGCCGAATACGTCGTGCTGCCGGAATCCAATGTCTGGGTGCACCACACGCCGGTGGAACCGGAGCTCGGCGCGATCTTCGATCCGTTCGGCAACGCCGTGCACACGGCGCTGTCGTTCCCGCTGGTCGGTGAGGACGTCCTGATCACCGGCGCCGGGCCGATCGGCCTGATGGCCGCCGCGGTCGCGAGGCATGTCGGTGCGCGTTACGTCGTCATCACCGACGTCAGCGAGCCGCGGCTGGAACTCGCCCGGCAGCTGGGAGTGGACGTCGCCGTCAACGTCACAACGGGAAGCATCGCCGATACGCAGCATGCGCTCGGCATGGTCGAGGGCTTCGACGTCGCGCTGGAGATGAGCGGCCACCCGACGGCGCTGCCGGACGTGATCGCCAACCTCAATCACGGCGGCCGGATCGCGATGCTCGGCCTGCCGAGCCAGCCGATCACCATCGACTGGGCGAAGGTGGTCACGCACATGATCACCATCAAGGGCATCTACGGTCGGGAGATGTTCGAAACCTGGTATGCCATGAGCGCGATGCTGCGGTCCGGCCTGGACATCTCGGCGGTCATCACCGACCGGCTGCCGGCGACGGAATGGCAGCGGGCGTTCGCGACGGCCCGCGCCGGACAAGGCGGCAAGGTGGTCCTGGATTGGACGGTGTTCTGATGTACGGCGCGGTGCGCGGCGATGTGCAGGCAACACTGGCCGAGATCCGGGAAGCGGGGCTGTACAAGGCCGAACGGCAGCTGGCCTCGCCGCAATCGGCTCGGGTGACCGCCAACGGCAAGCAGGTGCTGAACTTCTGCGCGAACAACTACCTTGGTCTGGCCGACCACCCCGACGTCGTCGCCGCGGCCAAGAAAGCCTTGGACGACTGGGGTTTCGGGATGGCAAGCGTGCGGTTCATCTGCGGCACGCAGACCCAGCACACCGAACTCGAACGCCGGCTGTCAGCATTCCTTGGCACCGAAGCGACGATCCTCTACTCGTCCTGCTTCGACGCGAACGGCGGCCTGTTCGAGGTGCTGCTCGACGAACGCGACGCCGTCCTCTCCGACGAGCTCAACCACGCCTCCATCATCGACGGAATCCGGCTGTGCAAGGCGAAGCGGCTGCGCTATGCGAACCGCGACATGGCCGACCTCGAATCCCAGCTGACCTCGGCAGCGGGTGCGCGGCGGCGGCTCGTCGTCACCGACGGCGTCTTCTCCATGGACGGCTACCTCGCACCGCTGGACGATATCTGCGCCCTGGCCGAACGACACGACGCGCTGGTGATGGTCGACGACTCCCACGCCGTCGGCTTCGTGGGCCCGTCCGGCGCCGGCACGCCCGACCTGTTCGGCGTGCAGGAGCGCGTCGACATCGTCTCCGGGACCCTCGGCAAGGCGCTGGGTGGCGCGTCGGGCGGCTACGTCAGCGCCCGGGCGGAGATCGTCGAGCTGCTCCGCCAGCGATCCCGGCCCTACCTGTTCTCCAACGCCGTCGCGCCGTCCGTGGTCGCGGGATCGCTCGCTGCGCTCAACCTGATCGCCGGCAGCGCCGAGCAGCGCGACACCCTGCGCGAGAACACGACGCTGTTCCGGGCGCTCATGACCGACGAGGGTTTCGACGTGCTCGCCGGCGAACACCCGATCGCACCGGTCATGTTCGGTGACGCCGCCCTCGCCACCCGGATCGCCGACGCGATGCTCGATGAGGGCGTCTACGTGATCGCGTTCTCCTATCCGGTCGTGCCATCGGGCCGGGCGCGCATCCGGGTGCAGCTCTCGGCGGCGCACACGACGGGCGACGTCGAACGTTGTGTGCAGGCGTTTGTCGCCGCGCGCGGGGCGGTGGGCGCGGCGATCTGACTACGCCGTGGCTTGCGGCTCCCCGACGGTTCGCCACAACACGAACAGCGCCGATCCGGGCGGGACCAGGACCCAGATCCACCACGGGTAGTACCAGCCGAGCCGGCCGATGCACACCAGTGCCCAGACCACGACGTTCACGGCACCGCCGGCCACCCAGATCGTGGTGAGAACGCGGAGTACGGCCGGGCCGATGTCGTAGCGCGGTCGCGGACGGGTCGGCATCGGCGCGACGATGGGTTGCCGCGCCGGCAGATCGGCGGTGATGGCCCGCAGCTCGGCCCACGTCGTCGCGGCCCACACCCTGGTGGCCCGCTCGGCGAACTCGTCGATCGAGAGGTAGCCCGCTCCGACGGCGGCGCGCAGCAGCTCGATGACCGCCTCGCGGTCGGCGTCGCCGGCACGCATCCAGCCGGGCGTTCGGGCAACTTCCTCCACGGCCCGATCGTCGGCGCAATTGCGACGCGATGCGCTGGTAGCACCACGAGACGTTGCGGTGGGGCTAGCCCTACCATCCCGCATCGGTAAGCCGAGTCCGCGCCGCGTCTGTGCCGAGTCCGGCCGCGTAGGCTGCGGCCATGACCGGTTGGCCTCTTGCCGCCGCGACGTTCCTCGCCTGCGGCGTCGAGGCGGTCGAGGCCGCGACGATCGTGCTCGCGGTAGGCCTCACCCGCGGATGGAGCTCGGCCGGCCGCGGCGTCGCCGCAGCCCTGATCGTGCTTGTCGCGGTGGTCGCGGTGCTCGGCCCGGCGGTGTCCGCACTCCCGCTCGGCGCGCTCCGGATCGTCGTCGGCGGCCTGCTGCTGGTCTTCGGCCTGGGCTGGCTGCGCAAGGCCATCCTGCGGGCCGCGGGCTACCGGGCCCTGCACGACGAGGACCAGATCTACCGTCGGGAGACGGCCAGCGCGCTCACGGCGTCATCCCGCTCCGCGTTCGCCGTGCCCGACGTGTACGGGTTCACGATCGCGTTCAAGGGCGTCCTGCTCGAGGGACTCGAGGTCGTCTTCATCGTGCTGACCTTCGGGACAAACGCCCACCACGTGGGGATCGCCTCCATCGCGGCGCTCGCCGCCATCGGCGTCGTCGTGGCCGTGGCGATCGCCGTCCGAGGCCCGCTCACCCGCGTGCCGGAGAACACGTTGAAGCTCCTGGTGGGCACGATGCTGACGTCGTTCGGCACCTTCTGGGCCGGTGAGGGCGCCGGCGCGCACTGGCCGGGCGCGGACGCGTCACTGCTGTGGCTGACCCCGGCCGTTCTCGTGGTCGTGCTCGCAGCAGCCGGCTGGCTGCGTGCCGGCCGGCGCTCGGCCCTGGCGACCAGCCGGTGAGTGCGCTCGCAACCCGGGCGCGGGCGTTCGCGGCGTTCTGGTGGGATTTCGTCGTGGGTGACGACTGGCGGATCGCGGTCGGCGTCGTGATCGCCATCGCCGCAACCGCGCTGCTCGCTCACACCGGCGTGCCGGCGTGGTTCGTGCTGCCCGTTATCGTCGTCGCGGTGCTCGCCTGGTCGGTGCGCCGGGCGGCCAGGCGGGCGGTCGACCAGTGACATTCGTTCCTACCAGGACCAGACTTGTGGATCTGCCGCGCGGGCCCTGCTCGATGGCAACCTGTCATTCATGGCACCGATCCCTGCTCCACCGGCCCCTGATTCCCCGGACTCGACCGCCCTTCGGTTGCGGGCACCCGCCAACCGGGTGAGCCGGCGGGCGATCCGCTACTGGGCAACCCGCGCCGCCGCCGGCTGGCTGGTTCCGGTCGGCAGCCAGGTCCTCTCGATCGCGATCTCGCAGGCCGCCCTCGGCCCGCGGCTGATCGCCGTCATCGCCACCGCGGTCCTCGCTGGCGCGCACTGCACCGTGATGCCGCAGTGGCGCTACCGCGTACATCGCTGGGAGACGACGCCGACTGCCGTCTACACCCAATCCGGCTGGTTCGACCAGGAGCGTCGGATCGCGCCGATCTCGCGGATCCAGACGGTTGACTCCGAGCGCGGGCCGTTCGAACAGGTCTTCGGTCTTGCCAACGTCACCGTGACGACGGCGTCTGCCGCCGGCCCGCTGACCGTCAAGGGCCTCGATCGCGACGTCGCTGCCGCGCTGGTTGACGACCTGACCCGCGTCACCGAGGCCGACCGGAGCGACGCGACGTGACGGTCGGAGCCGGCAGCGCGGTCGTGGTGGCCACCGAGGGGTGGCGGCGACTGGACCGGCGGATGCTCGCCATGCATCCGGTGCAGGAGGTCATCCGGTTCGCACCCGCCCTGATCGGCCTGCTGATCGGCGGCAGCGGGAGCGGCGACGGCCCGCTGTGGAGCCTCATCGGCGTCGCGGTCGTGGTCGGCCTCGGGCTGTTGCGCTACGCGACGACCACGTTCCGCATCACCCCTGACCAGGTGCAGGTGCGGAAGGGGCTGTTGCGCCGCAGGGTTCTCGCCGTGCCGATGGACCGCATCCGCACCGTCGACGTCACCGCCAACCCGCTGCACCGAGCACTCGGCCTGGCCCGGGTCGAGGTGGGTACCGGACGCACCGACCGCAAGAAGCAGCACGCGCTGCTGCTCGACTCGCTATCGGCGCCCACCGCCGAGTCGCTGCGCGACGAGCTGCTGCACCGGCGCGGCCGCGCGGCGCGCCCAGCCGTGGACGACGTCGCTGGCTCGGCCACCGAGATCGTGCGGCTCGACGCGCGCTGGGTGCGATACGGGCCCTTCACGCTCTCCGGGATCGTGACGATCGGCGTCGTCGTCGCGCTGCTCAGCAACGCCGCGAACGAGGCCAAGGTGTCGCTGTCGCGGCTCGGCGGGTTGCATTCTGCGCGCACGCAGCTAGCCGGCATTCCCGCCTGGGCCGCGGCGTTGGAGATCCTGGCCATGGCTGCGGTGCTGACCGCCGTCGCGTCCACGATCGCCTACCTGCTGGCGTTCTGGAACTTCCAGCTGATCCGCCGCAGCGAGGGCACGCTGCACATATCCCGGGGCCTGCTGACGACCCGTAGCACGACGATCGAGGAACGCCGGCTGCACGGCGTCGAGCTGTCCGAGCCGCTGCTGCTGCGTGCGGTCGGTGGTGCGCGGTGCATCGCCATCACCACCGGCCTGCGCGTCGGTCGTGGCGCCGAGCGCGGCGGCTCGATCCTGCTGCCGCCCGCGCCACGACGGGATGCGGTCGCCGTCGGTGCGAGGGTCCTCGGCGACGAGCACGCGCTGACGGCCGCGGTTGTGCATCACGGCCCCCGGGCCACCAGGCGCCGCTACACCCGCGCGCTGGGGGTCACCGGCGTGGCCGTGATCATCGTCGTGATCCTGGTGGCGGCCGGCGTGCTGCCGCTCTGGAGTGTGATCGCCGCGGCCGTCACCGTTCCGCTCGCGGGCGCACTCGCGGCCGACCGCGCGCACAGTCTCGGCCACGCCGTCGTCGACCGCTGCCTGGTGGCCCGGCGCGGCTCGCTGGTGCGGCGCCGCAGCATGATCCGGGCCAACGGCGTGATCGGCTGGAACCTGCACCGCTCTTTCTTCCAGCGCCGAGCGGGGCTGCTCACGCTCACTGCGACGACCGCTGCCGGCCGGCAGGCTTACGCCGTGCAGGACACCTGCGAGGACGTCGCGCTGCGAATCGCCGATGACCTGACGCCCCTCCTCATCACGCCGTTCCTTGCCATCGGGTCGTGAGCCGCCGTCCGGTTCGCGGCGTCGCGGGGGCGGTGCCTGGTTCGTCAGCCGAACCCCGACGCCTCGTCGGCGCAGAGCAAGGCCAGCGCCTCGGGTCAGGCGTCGATGACTCTGCGGTCTTCTGTGTTGGTGCTGATCGCGATCTTGTGCGGCTTGGCCTGCTCGGCGACCGGGATGCGCAGGGTGAGCACACCGGTGTCGTAGCTGGCTGCGATGTGCTCGGTGTCGAGGTTGTCGCCCAGAACCAACTGCCGGCTGAACACCCCGCGCGGACGCTCGGCCGCGAGCATCTCGACCTGACTGTCGCGGACCGGGCGTTCGGCCCGGACCGTGACCACATTGCGTTCCACGTCCAGATCGATCGAGTCCGGGTTCACCCCGGGCAGGTCGAACTCCACCACGAAGGTGTCCCCGTCCCGGACCGCATCCATCGCCATCACCGACGGCCGGGCTGGGGTGCCGTTGGTGCCCAAGAGCTGTTGGGTGAGCCGGTCCAACTCACCGAAAGGGTCGGTGCGCATCAGCATCGTCACCACCTCCAACGCCAGACTCTGATGCTTCCAGCCACCAGACCACCCAGTGATCTGTGGCATGCGCTATAGATTCGTTGTAGCACACGTGGCATGCTAGGCCAAGAGTCCGGCGACCGAAAAGAGACCTCCCGATGAACCCGCCCCGCCCGGCGAACAACCGCGGCGTCTACGCCATCTCCGTCGCCGCCGAACTCCTCGGCACCGGCATCCAGACCCTGCGCCTGTACGAAGCCCGCGGTCTCCTTGAACCCGACCGCACCCACGGCGGCACCCGCCGCTACAGCCCCGACGACCTCGACCGGCTCGGTCGCATCCGCGACCTACTCGCGGCCGGACTCAACCTCGCCGGCATCGCCATGGTCCTCGACCTAGAAACCCAGAACGCCCGACTACGCACCGAGAAGGAAGAGTAGACCTGGCTGAAGACCGCACCCATCCAGCCACCCACACCGGCCAAGCAGACCGCCTCGAACAGCCGGCCGCACTCGACCCGGCGGAGCTGACCAGCGCGCCGGTAGGCGGACGGTGGCCCGACCCGGGGGGGTCGGCGCCACCGTCGCCGTCCCCCCGGTAGCGAGATACGCCGTCAGTTCGACCCGACAAGACGACGGAAAAGGCCGGGCGTCAGCGCTCGTCCGCGTCGTCGGACGCGATCGCCTCGAGCACCGGCAGCGCAGCCTCCAGCGCTGCCCGCTGCTCGGCCGTGCACTGGCTCAGTTGCGTCGCGAGGAAGCTGGTGGTCCGACGGCGCAGGCGTTCGAGCAGTTTGGCACCGCGCACGGTGAGCACCACGTTGCACGCGCGGCGATCCTTCGCGTCAGGTTGTTTGTCCAGCAACCCGTGCTGCTCGAGCCCGCTGACGATACGGGTCATGGTCGGCGCCGCGATGCGTTCCCGCGCGGCCAGGTCGCCGACCCGCAACGGCCCGAACCCCTCCACGGTGACCAACGCGGAGAGCTGACTGGAGGTCAGCCCGTCACCGCCGGGGTTCTGCCGGATCCGACGGTTGATGCGTCCGATGGCCACCCGCACCCGGCTCGCCAGCGCGATCCGAGCCGGGTCCTCGAGCAACATCGGGCTCATCCGTCGACCCCCCTAGGTGCGGTTTGACCCTGCTCCACGCTCGATCGCCGCGGCGCTCGCAGCTTCGGCGCCGGCGCCGGACGGTCCGCGGCGGTTCGGCCGTCGCCAGCTGTCGCCGCGCCCGTCGCCGCCGCACCAAGCGTGAACTCGACACCGCGCCGGCCGTGCTCGGCGCCCTCGACGTAGTGGTACTTCCCGCCGCGCAGGTAGGACGCGATCGCGGCGACGACACACGCGATGATCGCGAACACGAACGCGACCCGCAGGCCGTCCTGAAAGGGGCCCGAGATCAGATGCGGGAAGAACCCGCGGCCGGTGAGGTACGTGGCCTTGTCCGGCGGCAGGGAATGCAGGACGTTCGGGCCGAGCAGCGTCCCGATCGGGTTCTTGCCGAGCAGGGCGGCGAACAGCGTGCTGACCGGCGGCAGGGTGGACAGGTGATGCGCGGTGGCGCTGGGCACGCCCTGGCCGACCAGCCCGCGGTAGAGCTGGTCCGGCAGGTGCTTCGACAGTCCGAGGATCATCAGGGTGAAGAACACACCGATCGAGAGCACGGTCGCGGCGTTCTGGAAGGTCGCCGCCATGCCGGCGCCCGCACCGCGCTGGTTCGGGGGCAGTGCATTCATGATCCCGGCCCGATTCGGCGAGGCGAACAGGCCCATGCCGACGCCGTTCATCAACAGGATGAGGGCGAACGAGAGGTAGCCGAAGTCGACCGGCAGCAGGTTCAGCAGAACGAAACTGGCCGCCGCGATGATCATGCCGCTGGTGGCGAACGGCCGCGCGCCGATCCGGTCCGACAGCATGCCGGAGATCGGCGCGGCGAGCAGGAAGCCGACCGCGAGCGGCAGCATGTAGATCCCCGCCCACAGCGGCGTCTGCGCGAAGCTGTATCCGTGCAACGGCAGCCAGATGCCCTGCAGCCAGATGATCATGATGAACTGCAGGCCGCCCCGGCCGAGCGCCGCCAGCAGGCTCGCCACGTTGCCTGCGGTGAAGGCGCGGATCCGGAACAGCTGCAGCCGGAACATCGGGTCCTCGACCCGGCTCTCGATGACGGCGAAGGCGATCAGTACGACGATCCCGCCGATGATCTCGCTCAGCACCATCGGGTTGGTCCAGCCCATGTTGTGACCACCGTAGGGCTGGATGCCGTAGGTGATGCCGACCAGCACGGCGATCAGCCCCACCGCGAAGGTGATGTTGCCCCACCAGTCGAGCCTGGCGGGCGCCCGCGCCCCGGTGTCCTGCAGCTTCAGATACGCCCACACCGTTCCGAAGATCCCGAACGGCACCGACACGACGAACACCAGGTGCCAGTTGATCGGGCCCAGCAGGCCGCCGAGCACGAGCCCGATGAACGATCCGGCAATCGCCGCGATCGCGTTGATGCCCAGCGCGAGACCGCGTTGGTTCGCCGGGAAGGCATCGGTGAGGATCGCCGAGGAGTTCGCGAACAGGAACGCGCCGCCGACTCCCTGCAGGATGCGCATGATGATGAGCCACCAGGCGGCGGCGGTGCCGTGCATCCAGGTCACCGAGAGCAGCACCGAGAAGACCGTGAAGATCAGAAAGCCGAGGTCATACATCCGGACCCGGCCGTACATGTCTCCGATACGTCCCAGGCTGACGACGAGCACGGCCGTGACCACGAGGAAGCCGAGGATCAGCCAGAGCAGGTAGCTGACATTGCTCGGCTGCAACGGGTCGAGCCGGATGCCGTTGAAGATGTCCGGCAGCGCGATCAGCATGATCGAGGCGTTGATGGTGGCCATCAGCACGCCGAGCGTCGTGTTCGACAACGCGATCCACTTGTAGTGCGGATCGTCGCGCAGCGCATTCCGGCGACCGATCGTCCTGGCCCCCTCCCGTTCGCGAAGGCCGCGGATGAGCTCGCGCGTCGTCCTCCGGGAAGCTCCATCCGGTTGCTGTGCTGCCGTGTCGCGGGTCACCGAACTCCTTCTGTGCGCGGCGCTGGGCGTTGCGTGTATAACACTTGCTTGATGCTAACAAAACGTCTGTCGACAACGCCGGCGCCCTCGCAACTGAAACCTGCTCGCCCCGCGGGCTCGGCGTAGGACAGCATGAGCGGCGGTCCAGACCACTAGGTTCAGCCGTGCAACGGCGACGGAGGAGGTGGCGTGAGTCAGGCAGCGAGCGGCGCACGCCGGTCGTCGTCGACGGGGACATCCGCGGCCGGCGACGACCACGGCTGGCTGGATTCGGCGGCCACGCTCGCGACGATCGAGGCGAAGTCGGCTCGGGAGAACTTCTCGGTCGCGTCCCGATTGCTCCCCAGGCGGGCGCGCCGGCACCTGCTCGCGATCTACGCGTTCGCCCGGCTCGTCGACGACGTCGGTGACGAGGCGCCCGGCAACCGAGGACAGCTGCTCGACGTCGTCGACGACGACATCGACCGGCTGGTCGGCGACGCCGTGCCCAGGATCGCGGTGCTGCGGGCCCTCGCGCCGACGGTGCGCGAATGCCACCTGCCACTCGACCCGTTCCACCGTCTGGTCGAGGCCAACCGCCGCGACCAGACCGTGCATCGCTATCCGGACTTCGCCACGTTGCGCGAGTACTGCACGCTCTCCGCCAACCCCGTCGGCCACCTGGTGCTCGGGGTCTTCGACGTCGCGACGGCGGACCGGCTCGCGCTGTCCGACGACGTGTGCACGTCGCTGCAGCTGGTCGAGCACTGGCAGGACGTCGCCGAGGACGCCGCCTCCGGCCGGATCTACCTGCCACAGGAGGACATGGCGCGGTTCGGCGTCGCGGAGGCGGACCTGCGTGCCGAACACGCCGGATCCGGGCTGCGCCGGCTGCTCGCCTTCGAGGTCGCGCGGGCGCAGGCACTGCTGACCCGCGGCGCACGGCTGGTCGGATCGCTGCCCGGCCCGGCCCGGCTCGCCGTCGCCGGATTCGCCGGCGGCGGGCAGGCGGCACTCGATGCCCTGGCCGTTGCGGACTTCGACGTGCTGGCAGGGGCGCCGAAGGCCGGTCCGGGCGCGATCCTCGCCGCGACCGGCCGACTGCTGCTGCGTCGGTCGGCATGAGCACTCATGAGGACGACCGATGACGGTCGACGAGGCCTACGCGGTGTGCGCGGCCATCACCCGGCGCGAGGCTCGCAACTTCGGCTACGGGATCGCGCTGCTGCCCTCGGCCAAACGGTCCGCACTGTCGGCGGTCTATGCCTTCGCTCGCCGAATCGACGACATCGGCGACGATTCGGCCGGGGTCGACATCGCAACCACCTTGGCTCGGCTCGAGGAGGCCAGGCGCGACCTCGCCGGCGTCAGCGTCGAGGCGACCGACCCCGTGCTGGTCGCACTCGCCGACGCAGCGAAGCGACTGCCGATCCCGCTGCCGGCATTCGGGGAGCTGATCGACGGCGTCGAGGCCGATGTGCGCGGCGTTCGCTACGACACCATCGACGGCCTCGTGCACTACTGCCGGTGCGTCGCCGGATCGATCGGGCGGCTCTCGCTCGGAGCCTTCGGCGGCGCCGACGATCCCACCGCGCCACAGCGCGCCGACGCGCTCGGCGTCGCCCTGCAGCTGACGAACGTCCTGCGCGACATCCGGGAGGACCTGCGTAGCGGCCGGATCTACCTACCGGCGCAGGATCTGGCGCGGTACGGCGCCGTGCTCTGTCTCGACAAGGCCGGTGACGTGGCCGGCCCGCGGGTGCCGATCGTTGACGTGATGCGCTTCGAGGCCGCGCGAGCCGAAGCGTGGTACGCGGAAGGGCTGCGGTTGTTGCCGATGCTCGACGCGCGCAGCGCCGCCTGTGCCGCCGCGATGGCTTGCATCTACCGCCGGCTGCTGGACCGGATCTCGGCCCGCCCGGATCTTGCGCTGGATCGGCGGATCTCCCTCTCCGGCCGGGAGAAGGCTCTGGTCGCACTCGGCAGCTTGGGCCGTGCCGCCGTGACCGCCCAGCGAAGTAGGGTATCGGCCTGATGCCCCCACCATCTCCCGGCCGGTCGGTCGGCCCATCGGTCTGTGTCGTCGGGGGCGGCCTCGCCGGCCTCTCCGCGGCGATCACGGCCGCCGACGCCGGCGCCGTCGTGACGCTGCTCGAGTCGCGTGCCCGGCTCGGGGGCGCGACGTTCTCTTTCGTCCGCGACGGGTTGTCGATCGACAACGGCCAGCACGTCTTCCTGCGCTGCTGCACGGCGTATCGGGGTTTCCTGGATCGGCTCGGCGTCGCCGATCGGGTCTGGATGCAGGACCGGCTCTCGCTACCTGTCGTCACGCCGGGCGGCCGGATCCATCACCTGAGCCGCGGCCGTGGACCCGCGCCGCTGCACCTGGCCGGCTCGCTGTCGCGCTATCCGCTGCTGACGGCGGCGGACAAGCTCGCCGCCGCGCGTGCGGTGCTCGGCCTGCGACGGATCGATCCCGAGGATTCCCGCGCCGACGACATGTCGTTCGGTCGCTGGCTGCGCCGGACCGGGCAGTCCGAGCGCGCCATCGACGCGCTGTGGGGACTGCTCAGCATTCCGACGATGAACGTCGCGCCTGACAACGCCTCGCTCGGCCTCGCCGCGATGGTCTTCCGCACCGGCCTGCTGCAGGACTCGGCAGCCGGGGACATCGGCATGCCCGCCGTGCCGCTGTCGCAGTTGCACGCGGAGCCCGCGCGTGCGGTGCTCGACGCGGCCGGCGCCGACGTGCGCACCTCGGCGCGGGTGACCGCCATCGAGCGCCGGGACGACCGGCTGCTCGTCCGCACCCACACCGGCGACGTGCCGGCCGACGCCGTCGTCGTCGCGGTCCCCCATGACGACGTCGCCGCCATCCTGCCCGAGGGCGCCGTAGCCGACCCGACGGCGCTGCGTGGGCTGGGCGCGTCGCCGATCGTGAACCTGCACGTGATCTACGACCGCAGGGTCACCGACCAGCGCTTCGCGGTTGGGCACGCGAGCCCGGTGCAGTGGGTCTTCGACCGGTCCGAGGTGGCCGGGCTGTCGCCGGGTGACGGCCAGTACCTGGCGGTGTCGCTATCGGCCGCCCACTCCTACCTCCACCTCCCGGTTGCCGCGCTGCGCGAGCGATTCCTGCCGGCACTCGCCGAGTTGTTCCCCGCCGCGCGTGCCGCCCACCTTCGCAGCTTCCTCGTCACCCGGGAGCCGCAGGCGACGTTCCGGGCGGCGCCCGGAACGGCGCGGCTCCGGCTCGGGGAATGCACCGCCGTTCCCGGCGTGTTGCTGGCTGGGTCATGGACCGACACCGGCTGGCCAGCAACGATGGAGGGAGCGGTCCGCAGCGGCGTCCGCGCGGCGCGCCGCGCGCTCTGTGTCGAGCGCGTATCGCAGTCCCGGGAGGTTGACGCGGCGGCAGCTGATCGGCCGAGCATGGAAGGAGCGATGTCGACATGAGCGCCGCAACCCTTCCCCCTGGCGACGTCGGCTCGGTGCTCGAGCAGTCCCGGACCCTGACCTGGCCGGTGCTGCGCGCGGCGGTCGGGCGGCTGGCACCGCAGATGCAGCGGGTCGCGGGGTATCACTTCGGCTGGCTCGCACCGGACGGCACCGAGCTCGACTCCGACGGCGGCAAGGGACTCCGCCCTGCGCTGGCGATCCTCTCGGCACGCGCCGTCGGTGCCCCTGACGAGATCGCCGTTCCCGGCGCGGTCGCCGTCGAGCTGGTGCACAACTTCTCGTTGCTGCACGACGACCTGATGGACGGCGACGAGGAGCGGCACCATCGCGCCACGGCGTGGACCGTATTCGGATCATCCGACGCGATCCTCGGCGGGGTCGCGCTGCTCACGCTTGCCGAGCAGATCCTGCTGGACCTGCAGACACCGGCCGGGGCGGCCGCCACCCGGCTGCTCACCGGCGCCACTTCCAGGCTGGTCACCGGCCAGACCGAGGATCTGGACTTCGAGTCGCGGACCGACGTCGGACTGGACGAGTGCCTGGCGATGGCCGGTAACAAGACGGCTGCGCTGTTCTCTGCATCCGCCGCGATCGGGGCCGTGCTCGCCGGTGCCGATCCACGCACGATCGATGCCCTGGCCCAGTTCGGTGAACATCTCGGCTGCGCGTTCCAGCTGGTCGATGACCTGCTCGGCATCTGGGGCGCACCGGAGGTGACGGGCAAGCCGGTGCTGGCCGACCTGCGCGCCGGGAAGAAGTCGCTACCGGTCGTCGCCGCGCTGCGGGCCGGCGGTCCGGACTCGGCTCGGCTCGCGGACCTGATCGAGCACGCCGACATCGCCCGGGACGACATCCCCGGTGACAGCGGTTCGGGTCACAGCGGTTCGGGTCACAGCGGTTCGGGTCACAGCGGCTCCGGTCACAGCGGTTCGGGTCACAGCGGCTCCGGCCGCCGGCGGGCGCCGATCGGCGCCGACGACGACCGTTACGCCGCCATGGCCGAGCTCATCGAGCGCGCCGGCGGCCGGTCGTGGGTACGGGCCGAGGCCGAACGCCAGCTCGCCATTGCCTGCGCGATCCTCGCCGACGCGTCGCCGCCGGAGCGGGTGCTGCGCGACCTGACCGATGTCGCGTCCTTTGTCGTGGGCCGCGAGCTATGACCCTGCTGTCCGATCCGCCGGTCGAGACCCCGATCGGGGCGGTGGTGCGCGACGCCGTGGCCGCCGCGCGCGATGCCGCGCGCGACCACCTGCTCGGCCTGCAGGACGCCGCCGGCTGGTGGAAGGGCGAGCTCGAGACCAACGTGACCATGGATGCAGAGGATCTGCTGTTGTGGCACATCCTCGGGATCCGAACCGACCCGCAGACCGAGCGGGCGGCGGTGTGGATCCGATCCCAGCAGCGGTCCGACGGCAGCTGGGCGCTGTATTTCGGCGGCCCCGGCGACCTCTCGACCACGATCGAGGCCTACGTCGCGCTGCGTCTGGCCGGCGACCAGCCCGAGGCAGCGCACATGCTCGCGGCGGCGAGCTTCGCCCGCGCGCAGGGCGGCGTCGAGTCCAGCCGGGTGTTCACCCGGATCTGGCTCGCAATGGTCGGACAGTGGCCCTGGGACGACGTGCCCACCCTGCCACCGGAGATGATCTTCGCGCCGTCGTGGCTGCCGCTCTCCGTCTACGACTACGGCTGCTGGGCCCGGCAGACGATCGTCCCGCTGTGCATCGTCAGCGCGCTGCGGCCCGTGCACCCCCTGCCGTTCGGCGTCGCCGAGCTGCGCACCGGGTCGCCGCGCCCCACGAGCAAGCCTCGGCTGTCATGGGCGCGCGGCTTCGACGTGCTCGATCGCGCGCTGCGGACCTACGGCAAGCGGCCGGTGCGCCGCCTACGCGAGGCCGCGATGGCCGCGTGCGCGGAGTGGATCGTCGCCCGCCAAGAGGCCGACGGCTCGTGGGGCGGCATCCAGCCGCCATGGGTGTACTCGCTGATCGCGCTGCGCACCCTCGGGTACCCGCTGGACCATCCGGTCGTCGCCGCCGGCATCGCCGGGCTCGACGGCTTCACCATCGACGACGAGCGCGGACGCCGGCTCGAGGCGTGCCAGTCGCCGGTGTGGGACACCGCGCTCGCGATGATCGCCCTGTCCGACGCCGGCCTGCCGCCCGATCACACCGCCCTGCTGCGCGGCGCCCGTTGGCTGGTGGCCGAGGAGATCCACGAACGCGGCGACTGGGCCGTGCAGCGACCGCACCTCGAGCCGGGCGGCTGGGCCTTCGAGTTCGCCAACGACGGCTACCCCGACATCGACGACACCGCCGAGATCGTGCTGGCCCTGCGCCGGGTCGACGCCGGGCGGGTCAGCGGGCTCGCCGGTGCCCTGCGGCGCGGCGTGACGTGGTCGACCGGCATGCAGAGCGCGGACGGTGGCTGGGGCGCCTTCGACGCCGACAACACCCGCGAGCTCGCCTACGCCATCCCGTTCGCCGACTTCGGCGCCATGATCGACCCGCCGTCGGCTGACGTCACGGCTCACGTCGTCGAGATGCTCGCCGCCGAGGGCCGCGGCGCCACCCCGGCCGCGCGGCGGGGGATCGCGTGGCTGCTCGCCGCGCAGGAGGACGACGGGTCGTGGTTCGGACGGTGGGGCGCCAACCACGTCTACGGCACCGGCGCGGTGATCCCGGCCCTGGTCGCTGCCGGCATCGGGGGTGAGCATCCCGCCGTCGCCCGCGGCGTCGCATGGTTGCACTCGGTACAGAACGACGACGGCGGGTGGGGCGAGGACCTTCGGTCCTACCGCGATCCTGCCTGGCGCGGGCGCGGAGTCTCGACGGCGTCGCAGACCGCCTGGGCGCTGCTCGCCCTGCTTGCCGCGGGCGAGCTTGGCGAGCCGTCCGAACGCGGCATCGGATGGCTCGCGCAGACCCAGCGACCGGACGGCAGCTGGGACGAGCCGCAGTTCACCGGCACCGGCTTCCCCGGCGACTTCTACCTGAACTACCACCTGTACCGCCTGGTGTTCCCGCTCAGTGCGCTGGGTCGTTACGTTCAGCTGGTGACCGAGCGACGACGCGGGCGCGCCGACCAGCCTGTTGTGTGCACGGGAAGGATGGCGCCGTGACCCTGCTCGTCTACGCGCCGCTGTGGATCGAGGCGCGCACGGTTGCGCCCGGCCTGCCGCGTGCGCGGGTCGTGCACTCGGGGATGGGACCGCTGCGGGCGCACTCCGCCGCGGCATCGCTGTGGCAGGAGGCCGGCCCCGACGACCCCGTCGCCGTGATCGGTTTCGGCGGCGCGCTGCGGCCCGGGCTGCGGCCCGGTGATGTCGTGGTGGCCAGTGAGGTTCGCGGCGGCGACCGCGTCGTTGCCTGCCCGACGGCGCCGGTGCTGGCCGCGGAGCTGCGCCGCCTCGGGATGACCGTGCACATCGGGCCCGTGTTGACGGTCGACGCCGTGGTGCGTCGTAAGGACGATCGGGCCGCACTCGCCGAGACCGGCGCGATCGCCATCGACATGGAATCCGCGGCTTTCCTCGACCTAGTCGGTGATCGGCCACGGGCGGTCGTGCGGGTGATCGTCGACGGGCCGGACCGTCCGCTGGTCAGTCCGGCCACCGTGCGCACCGGGTTTCACGCCCGCCGGGTGCTGGCCCGAGCCGCGACTGCACTGCAGACCTGGGCCGACGCCTGCGCCCCCCGGTCGATCCGGCTGGCGGGACCGAGATCGTTCTGCGCCGGAGTCGAACGCGCGATCGCCGTCGTCGAGGCTGCGCTGAAGCAGTACGGCGCGCCGGTGTACGTGCGCAAGCAGATCGTGCACAACATCCACGTGGTGCGCGATCTCGAGGAGCGCGGCGCGGTCTTCGTCGACGAGGTGTCCGAAGCGCCGGACGGTTCGACACTCGTGTTCTCCGCGCACGGCGTCGCGCCCCAGGTCCGCGACGAGGCGGCGGCGCGTGGTCTCGACGTCATCGACGCCACCTGCCCGCTGGTCAGCAAGGTGCACGCCGAGGCGCGCCGGTTCGCCGCGCGCGGCGACACGATCGTGCTGATCGGCCACCGTGGGCACGAGGAGGTCGAGGGCACGACCGGCGAGGCGCCCGATCAGGTCGTGCTCGTCGAGAGCGTCGACGGCGTCGCGGCACTCGACGTTCCCGACCCCGACCGCGTGTCGTACCTGATGCAGACCACCCTTGCCGTCGACGAGTCACACGACATCGTCGGGGCGTTGCGCGAGCGGTTCCCCAACCTGCACGGGCCGTCCTCGGATGACATCTGCTACGCGACGACGAACCGGCAGGCCGCAGTTCGGGAGGTCGCCCGGGCGTCGGACATCGTGCTCGTCGTCGGCTCGGGCAACTCGTCGAACTCCCGCCGACTGGTTGAGCTTGCCAGCCGCGAATGCGGTGAGGCGTACCTGATCGACGACGAGCACGACATCCTGCCGGGTTACCTCGCCGGTCGGCGTACCGTCGGGCTGTCGGCCGGCGCCTCCGCCCCCCCAGCTCTGGTCGAGCGCGTGGTTGACACCCTTGCCGGGTTCGGCCCGATCGAACGGCTCGAGCACAACGTCGTCACCGAATCAGTGGAGTTCTCGTTGCCCAAGGAGGTCAGCCGGTGAGCATTCCGGTGCGCCAGAGCGCACGGATCGGCGCGTACATCTTCAAGCAGAAGATCACCCGGACGAAGAAGTTCCCGTTGATCGTGGAGCTGGAACCGCTTTTCGCCTGCAACCTCAAGTGTGTCGGCTGCGGAAAGATCCAGCACCCGGCCGACACGCTGAGGCAGCGAATGCCTGTGGAACAGGCGATCGGGGCGATCGAGGAGTGCGGCGCGCCGATGGTGTCGATCGCGGGCGGCGAACCGCTGATGCATCCCGACATCGACGTGATGGTCAACGAGCTGGTCAAGCGCAAGAAGTTCGTCTACCTGTGCACCAACGCGGTGCTGCTGCGCAAGCGCATCGACCGGTTCGACTTCAAGCCGTCGCCGTACTTCGCGTTCGTCGTGCACATCGACGGGCTGCGCGAGCGGCACGACGAATCGGTGAGCAAGGAGGGTGTGTTCGACGAGGCGATCGCCGCGATCCGCGAGCTGCAGCGCCGGGGCTTCCGCGTGCACACCAACTCCACGTTCTTCAACACCGATACGCCGCAGACGATCATCGACGTTCTGGACTTCCTGAACGACGAGGTCAAGGTGGACCAGATGATGATCTCGCCGGCGTATGCGTATGAGAAAGCGCCCGACCAGGACCACTTCCTCGGTGTCGAGGAGACCCGCGAGCTGTTCCGCAAGTCGTTCGCCGACGGCCGGCGCAAGAAGTGGCGACTGAACCATTCGCCGCTGTTCCTCGACTTCCTCGAGGGCAAGGTCGATTACGAATGCACGGCGTGGGGCATCCCGTCGTACTCGCTGTTCGGCTGGCAGCGGCCCTGCTACCTGATGTCCGACGGCTACGCCAAGACGTACAAGGAGCTGGTCGAGGACACCGACTGGAGCAAGTACGGCCGCGGCCGCGACGATCGCTGCAACAACTGCATGGCGCACTGCGGCTACGAGCCGACCGCCGTCCTCGCGACGATGGGGTCGCTGAAGGAGTCGCTGCGCGCGGTTGTGGAGCACTAGCACGCTTGGGCTGACCGTGTCGGTATCGCCGGCCATGCGCTGCGGTCATAATTACCCGCTCAGCGGATGGGCGTCCCGACGGTCACCATGTTTCGGCGGGCGCTGGTCGGTATCCTCCCGCGTGCTGCCGGCGCCTATCCTGTGCGCATGAGATCGGCCCATGGCGGCGTGCTGCCGCCGCCGTCGTTGGGTCGATGGTTCACCAGCTGGCAGCTCGAACCCGGCGTCCTGATCCCGCTGCTGCTGGTGCTCGCCCTCTACCTGTGGGGGGTGCTGCGGGTCGCGCGGCGGCACCCGAACCGGCCGTGGCCAAAGACCCGGACCGGGCTGTTCGTCGCCGGTCTCGCGGTCGTCGGCTATTCGACAATGGCGATTCTCGGCGTCTACGACGACGCGCTGTTCTGGATGCACATGGTCCAGCACCTGGCGCTGATCATGGTCGCGCCGGCGTTGCTGGTCGGCGGACGACCGATCATCCTGGCCATGCACGCGAGCCGGAATCCGTTGCACGGCTGGATAAGGCGGGTCGTGCGCTCACGGATCGTCACCGCGATCACCTGCCCGCCGATCGCGGCGGCGCTCTACGCCGTCGTCATCGTGGCGACCCATCTGACCGGGCTGATGACCGTCGTGATGACCCACAGGTGGGCGCACGACGGCGAGCACCTGCTCTATCTCGTCGCGGGCTATCTGTACTTCCTGCCGATCGTCGGCGACGAGCCGATCCGCTGGCGGCCTTCGCATGCGGCCCGGCTGATGCTGGTGCTGTTCACGATGCCGGTCGACACCTTCACCGGAATCGCGCTGATGACGACCAACCGGCCGACCGCCGGCATGGACCACATGCAGCCGCGCAGCTGGGGTCCGAGCATGCTCTCGGACCTGCACACCGGCGGTGCGGTGATGTGGGTGGTCGGCGACGGCCTGATGCTGGTGCTGATCCTGGTGGCCTTCGCTGCCTGGGCGCGCGAGGGCGACAGCCGCGGGCGCAGCGGCCTCGGGTGGATGGAACGTGCCCGGGAGCAGACGCTCGCCGCGCGCACGGCCGCGCCCAGTGCAGCCGTCGCGACTGGCCGCCGGCTCCCGTCAGCGGACGACGACGACGCGCTCGCGGCCTACAACGCCTGGCTCGGGCGGCTCGCCGGCCGCGACGATCAGCCGAACCGGCGCGACATCCGCCGGTAGACCCCCGGCGCCACGCCGTGCAGGCGGACGGCGAGTTCCAGCCACCGGGGAACCGTCACCCTTGCCCGTTCCGTGGCCACGGCGCGCGCGACCGCCCGGCCGACTCGCACCGGGCGTACCGGCCGCGGGAAGGCTCGGTCGTAGTCGCGGCCACGGCGGCGGAAGAACTCGGTGTCGACGGCGCCTGGCACCACCAGCGTCGTTCCCACGCCGGTGCCGGCCAGCTCGTCGGCGAGGCTGTCCAGGAACGCCGCCAGGCCGCCCTTCGCGGCCGAGTAGACGGACTCCTCGCGAACGCCGACCAGGCCGGCGATCGAGCCAACCAGGGCGACATGGCCATGACCCGCGGCGAGCATCTGCGGCAGCACGGCGCGGGTCAGCGCGATCGGGGCATACAGGTCGAGCGCGAGCAGCTCGGCGATCCGGGGTGGTGGCAGGTCCGTCAGCGCGGCGGCGTGTCCGACGCCGGCACAGTGCACCAGCAGGTCGATGCGGCCGAGGGACGCCGTGGACTCGTCGACCAGCGCGACGATGCCGGCATCGTCGCTGAGGTCGGCCGGTACCGCCGTCGCCGCCAGTCGGCCCGCGAGGGTCCGGAGCCGCTCGCCGTCCCGGCCGGTGAGCGCGAGCCGGGCGCCACGCGCGGACAGCGCCTCCGCCACGGCCGTACCGATTCCGCCGGTCGCTCCGGTCACCAGAGCGCGTGACCCGCGAAGCTGCATGTCGCGTCCCGTCCTGTCGCTGCCGGTATCGTCAATCGTTCCGACGTCGACCGCGCAGGCTACCCTGGCCGAACCGGCCGGGCGGCCGGTGGAGGGACGGCATCCGCGCGCGTGACCTTCGTCATCATCTTGTCGGCGGCCTTCTGCATCGGGCTGGGATTCGTGCTGCAGCAGCGGGCCGCATCGCAGGCGCCGCGAGCTGACCTGCTGACCTACCGCCTGCTGCTGCACCTGATCCGCAAGCCCCGCTGGCTCGCGGGTATCGCGGCGATGGCCGCCGGGCAGGTGCTCGGCGCGATCGCGCTCCGCCGCGCCGACGTAACGCTGGTCGAGCCGCTGCTCACCTGCAATCTGCTGTTCGCGCTCGCCCTCGCCCGCGCGTTCGCCGCCCCGGCACTGGGCAAACGGGAGTGGATCGGCGCGTTCGTCCTGGTATTCGGCGTCTCGGCGTTCGTCGTCGCCGCGGATCCCGGCTCGACCTACACGCCATTGGACGGCGTGGGTCCGCTCGCCGTCGTCGCCAGCCTGGGTGCGATCGCGGCGGGGCTGGTCGCCGCGTCCCGGAGATGCCGCTCGAGCGGGGGTCGGGCCGCGTTTCTCGCCGGCGGGGCGGGCACCCTCTACGGGCTGCAGGATGGCTTCACCCGCCGAGCCATGCTGCAGCTCGATGACGGAGTCCTGCGGCTGGCGCTGTCCTGGTGGACCTATGCCGTCATCGCCGTCGCCGTGGTGAGCCTGCTGCTGGCGCAGAGCGCATTCGGCGCTGCGCCGCTGTCGGCTTCGTTGCCGGTGCTGACGGTGGCCGAGCCGTTGTCGGGAATCGCGCTCGGTGTCGGGATGTTCGGGGAGGTTGTGAGGCTCGCCCCGCTCTACCTCGGATTGGAGTCGGCCGGTCTGGTCGCGATGGTGGCCGGCGTCATCTTGCTGAGCCGCTCCCCGCACCTGCACGTGCACCTCACCCGCCGGCATGCCGCCTCGCAGCCATCATGATCGCCGTCCTGTATGCCGTGCTCGCGGCGGCGGGCAACGCCGTCGGCGCCGTGCTGCAGCGCCGCGCCGCGCGCACGATTCCGCAGAGCGAGACGATGCGCCCCGCGCTGATGCTCGACCTGATCCGCCGGCCGGTGTGGCTCGGCGGCGTGGCGGCGCTGATCGCCGGATTCCTGTTCCAGGCCGCGGCGCTGTCGGTCGGAGACCTGACACTGGTGCAGCCGATCGTGCTCGCCGAGCTGCCCCTCACCCTCGTCGTCGCCGGCATCGCCTACCACTCGTTCCTCGACCGCGGTGCCTGGATCGGCGCGATCTGTGTCAGCGTCGGGCTGGCCGCGGTCCTGATCGCCACGGCGCCCTCGGGCGGGCACCAGTTGAACGGCTCGACGCGGTGGCTGTTCGCCTGTGCCGCGAGCGTTCTGGCGGGCGCGGTGCTCGTCGCCGTCGGCCTGCGCTTCTCCGGCGGGCGCCGGGCCGTCCTGCTCGGTGCGGCAGCCGGCCTCGGCTTCGGGTTCACGGCGGCGCTGATGAAGGGCGCCATGCTGCAACTGCCACACGGCGTTGATTCCGTCGTCGCCTCCTGGCAGCTGTACACCATGGTCGCCGTTGGGATCGTCAGCTTCTACCTCGCGCAGAACGCCTTGCATGCGGGCACCCTGGTCGCCGCGCAACCACCGATCTCGATGTGCGATCCGCTGGTCAGCGTCGGATTCGGGGTACTGCTCTTCGGTGAGGACCTGCGCGCCGGGCTCTGGCTGCTGCCCGCCCTGCTCGGCGCCATCGTGATCGTGATCGGCAGCATCGCGCTGTCCCGCTCGCCACTGGCCCTCGCCGACGGCGTCGACCATCCACTCCCAGCAGCCGAGCTAGCCGAGACCGCACCTCGCTGCGAGCTGACCTGACCCGGCTGGACGGCGAACGGCGACGGCGGCGGCGCGCCGAACCTGCTGCCACCATCGCGGCCTAACGATGTGGCTACGGTGGGGGCGATCTGACCAATCTGGCGCGACGATGGCGCCGTGATGCTGGGCTTGCCACCCTGGCGACGGGCGATCCTGCTTGGATTGCGCGTGCGCACGGTCGCGGTTGCCGTCGCTGGTGCGGCGGCGATCCTCGCCGCCGCGCTGTCATCGGCCGGACTCTTCCTGTCCTCGGCGTCGTCCGCGTCGCTGCACCGGCTTGTCGCCGCGCGATGTCCAGACGCGGCGTACCCAGCGTTGCGCCCAACATCTGGCCGAGCGTGCCCGTCCGGCAGCGGTCATGCGACTCGAGCTGTAGGCGAGGTGCCTATGCCGGCGAGTGGCGACGGAGACCCTACGTGAGCGACGGGGAACCACCGCTGGTCGATGTTCGGCAGGTCTCCAAGTCGTTTCGCGACGGCTCTGGCGAACCGCTGCACGCGGTCCGCAGCCTGTCCATTCAGATCAGCGCCGGCGAAGCTATCGCGTTGGTGGGCCCGTCCGGCTCGGGCAAGTCAACGGTCCTGCACCTCGTCGGCGCCATGATCAGGCCCGACTCGGGCCGGATCGTCGTCGATGGCGCGGACGTCGCGGCCATGACCGGTCGTGACCTTGTTTCCTATCGCCGGACCGTGGGGTTCGTCTTCCAGCGGTTTCAGCTCATCCCGGCTCTCACGGCCATCGGAAACGTCGTCGCTCCGGTGCTGCCCTACGACGGGAGCCGCGCCGTCCGTAAGCGCGCGGCCGAGCTGCTGGAATCCGTCGGTCTCGGCGATCGTCTGCACGCCTCGCCTTCTCGGCTCTCGGGTGGGGAACAGCAGCGGGTGGCAATCGCGCGAGCATTGATCAACAAGCCGCGGATCATTCTCGCGGATGAACCGACCGGGAATCTGGACGCGGAGACGGCCGGATCGATCCTCGACCTGCTGTTCGACGCCGGTCTGGTCGGCGTCACCACCGTCATCGCCACACACAATCCGGCAGTCGCCGACAGATGCACCCGTACAGCCGAGCTCCGCGACGGCGCGCTCATCGAGTCGAGCTGACAGTGCTTGCGTACGTGCTTGCCCAGGCCCGCCGTTCGCTGGTGCGGACGGCGGTGCTTGGTCTTGGCATCCTGGTTGCCGCGGTCAGCTTCTCGTTGCTGACGGCGTCGGTCCGTACCACCCGGGCGCAGGTGCGGGGGACGTTGTCGTCGAGTTACCGGCCGGCGTATGACATCTTGGTGCGGCCGGCGGGTGCGCAGTCGGCGCTCGAGCGCGGTCGCGGCCTGGTGCAGGCCGATTTCGAGAGCGGCATCTACGGCGGGATCACCAATACGCAGTGGCGACAGGTGCTGAAGACGCCTGGGGTCAGCGTCGCCGCGCCGATCGCGAACGTCGGTGTGGTCTATCCCGACGCGGAGCTGGACGTGCCCGTGCCCCAGGCAGCGAGCGGCCCGGGGGAGCATCTGTTTCGCTTCCACCTGACCTGGTCGGCGACGCAGGGCACCGCACGGTTTGCGGGCGAGGAGCCGTTCATCTTTGTCACGGACAA
Organism: Pseudonocardiales bacterium; assembly: GCA_003244255.1. Classification (GTDB taxonomy): domain Bacteria; phylum Actinomycetota; class Actinomycetes; order Mycobacteriales; family QHCD01; genus QHCD01. Next base: position 67,489 of record QHCD01000067.1, read on the forward strand.
CCCGGACACCTGCAGCACGCCGTTTCTGCAGCACGCCGATCCCGAGCCGGCGTATCCCAACACGTTGGCGCAGGCTCAGGGTTCGGACGAATCGCCCTTCTACTGCTTCGTGCGTCATCCGCCCGCGAACGGCAAGCCGACCTGCTACAGCTTTGACCCTGCCTACAGCGACAGCGCAAACCAGTGCACTGTCTATCTGCCGCTGATTGTGCACTTTCCGTTGTTGGTCGCGGGAATCGACCCGGTCCAGGAGAACAGGCTGCTGCACCTGAGCAAGTCCCTGGTCGACGGCGTGTATCTCGGCGAGACCCAGACCTACACACAGGCCGACTGGGGTCCGGACGTCCCGGTGCTACTGAGCACCCGCTCCTACGTCGACGCCGGCTTGACCATCGCCGTGCAGAGCACCAACGCGCCAACCAACGGGACGCTCTCGCAGCGGCTCGCACACGCACCGCTCCGCGGCGCGCCGACCGCCGCGTGGACATTGCTGCGTGGCTATCGGACAACCACCGTCGGGACCGACGCGCTGAACAGCCGGGCGCTGTACACCGCCGTCATCGACGGCCTCGCCGGACGAGGCGAGGCACCGAACATCTTCTCGATCGCCTCCGTGCACTACGGCGATCGCGCCGGCGTCCTGCGCCCACAGATCGTCCCGGACGATCCCAGCGCATGGACCGGTGGCGGCGGCAACGGCGGCATGGTCGACGTTCCGATCAACAACGTCGATACGCACTTCCGGGTCATCACCAGGCACGACCCGGTCAATTCGGTTGCCGGTGCCGGCTACGCCACCTTCGAGGACGTCGGGGACTTCGACCCGACCAAGCTACCCGGATTCAGTCCGCTGTCCGCCGTGCCACTGGGCGCTTACGACCCGGCCGCCGCGACCGGCGCCGACCCGGCCAGCAGGGCCGCCCTGCACGGCCAACCGCTGCGGCCGACCCTGAACCTCGCCGGCCTGCTCACCTCACCGCCCTACCTGCTCACCACCCTCGCCGGCGCCCACGGCCTCACCTCGGAGCTGAACTTCAGCGGCTTCGACGACGCCGCGCCGATCAGCGTGATCCGGGTACGCGTCGCCGGAGTAACCGGGCCGGACAAGACCAGCATCAACCGGGTCAAGACCGCTGCCAACCTCATCCATCAACGCACCGGCCTCGCCGTCGACATCACCGCCGGATCCTCACCAGCACCACAGACCATCGCTGTCCCGGCCAGCCGCTACGGGACCCCGCCGCTGCTGCTGCACGAGAACTGGGTCAAGAAAGGCGTTGTGCTCCTCATCGTCGGCGCCGTCGACCGCAAGAGCCTGCTGCTGCTCGTGCTGATCCTCGTGGTTACCGCAGTCTTCCTCACCAACGCCGGGATCAGCGTGGTGCACAGTCGACGGCGCGAGTTCGGCACCCTGCTGTGCCTGGGCTGGCGGCCGCGCTCGATCTTCGGGCTCGCCATCGGCGAGCTCGTCGGCGTCGGCGCCCTCGCTGGGGTCGTCGGTCTCGCCGTCGCGTTCGCGCTGTCCGCAACGCTCGGGTTACACCAGCCAGCCTGGCAACTCGCGCTGGTCCTACCCGTCTCGGTGGCCCTCGCCACCACCGCAGGTCTCGCCCCTGCGCTGCTCGCGGCGCAAGGAGAGCCACTCGATGTCATGGAGCAGACAACTACCTCTCGCCAGCGCAGCCGAACACCGCGCCGACTCACCGGTCTCGCCTGGGCCAACCTGCAAGCGACCAAGGCCCGAACCGTCCTTGCGAGCCTCGCGCTCTACACCGGCATCGCGGCGCTGGCCATCCTCGCCGGCATCAGCGCCAGCTTCCACGGCGACGTGAACGGAACGGTTCTCGGCGACTACGTCTCCGTGCAGGTCCGGCACAGCGACTACATCAGCCTCGGCCTCGCCCTCCTCCTCGCCGGTGCGGCGCTCGGCGACACCGTCGTCCTGTCCATCCGCGAACGCGCCACCGAACTCGTCACGCTGCGCGTCAACGGCTGGACCAACAGATCACTCGCCCAACTCGTCAGTACCGAAGGGCTCATCACCGGAGCCGCCGCCTCAATTCTCGGCGGCCTCACCGGCGTGACCGTCGGACTAGGCCTCGGCGAACCCGCCAACCCAGTCCTCGCCACTGCAGCCCTTGCGACCCTCGGCGGCATCCTCGTCGCGGCAATCGCCTCGATCCTGCCTGCGATCACGGTCGCACGACTGCCGATCGGGCTGGCAGCCGCCGAGGCCTAGCGCCGGATGCTCGGAAGATCAGGCGTGGTCACCACCCGCTCAATCGGGCAAGTCGCCGACGCAAGGCGGTCGGTGTCCCCGGCGATCACGCGGTCGGCATCGAGTGCTCAACTCGATCCCGCCGACTTACTTTCGGTGGCCCAGCACGTCCAACCGGTCGTCCAGCTCACCGAAGAACGGATTCCCGGGACGCCAGGCGGTGACCTCGGACGGTCTAAGAACGCTGGATTCTATTGGACGATCCGGAATCGTAAGCGAGTCGACGTCGTGATCAAGGCCTGTGATCATCCAACGACCCCTCCGCTGCTGAGGTGACCATGTCCAGCGAAACGCGACCTGCGCGACCCTGCCGTTCTCGTCTTCCATCCACGCGTATTGAAGGAACGGCCGCCAAAACAGCGCATTGCGGTGCCGGAAGCCTCCTAGGTTCCACGGCGGAACCCATCCGCCGGCAAACTCCCGCCCGGCAGGAATGTCCAGGTGCCCGGTGATCACACAATCCGCCGCTATTCGTTTCGTGATCAACCAGAAGCCGAGCGGCCCGCTCCGAACGTCAATATCAGGCAGGCCGAACGATACCCAGGAATTTCCGTGATCGACCGACGAGTAGGCGCGCCCGTCACTCTCGAAAAGGTGCGTTGACCGCCGTCCCATGAAATTGCGCTGCACAAGTGCGCGTTCTGCCACGCCATCTGCTATGCCGCTTTGCAAGGCCGGTTGTCTATCGGCTCCGTCGACGGACAGGCTCGATGACGTCGCAAACAAGAACAATTCGGTAGCTTGAACGACCGAACGTAATCGTGCGAGGTCGACGCGTTTCACAAGGATACTCCGTCGGCCATGCGTCCGACCGTAACATTCCTTGGCGCAATGCGCTCACTGGGCCGTCACCGGCAACGGTCCTGCACCCAGTCTGCCAGGACGGCAGCCGGGTCGGCGGCGAAGATCGCCCGGCCGGCCTCGACCAGGGCGGCACGGTCGGCACCGGGATGCCGCAGCCGCTCGACGTGTGCGCGCAGCGCGTCGTCGTCGCCGGCCCAGGCGGCCAGACCGGCCGCCGCGAGCGCAGCGACGGCAGGACCGCCGTGTCCGGGGATCGGGCGGTGGGCGATCACCGGCAGCCCGCTGGCGAGCGCCTCCAGGCACATGCTGCCGCCGGCGTTGTCGATCAGCACGGTGGCAGCGGCGAAGATGTCGGGCAGGTCGTCGCGCCAGCCGAGCGCGATCGCGCCCGGCACGCGGCCGGCCGCGGTTTGCAGCGCCTCGTTCTGCCCGCAGAGCACCACCGGGCGAATGCCGGGCAGGCCGACCAGCTCCGCAGCAATGTGCTCGGCCGATCCGACTCCCCACGATCCCGTCGACACGATCACGGCCTGGTCGCCGTCGCCGAGGCCGAGCCGCCGAGCACCGCGGCATGGGTTGGCGCCCAGCAGGAACCGCTCGTCCACGACCGGTCCGGGCGCCAGGGCCGGCTTGCCTGTGCGTTCGGCGGCCTGCTCGGCCAGCGCCGGGAACAGGGTGAGGAACAGGTCGTTGCCGGCGTCCAGCCAGAGCGCATGGGCCACCGCCTCGGTGACCACGACGGCGGCGATCGCGTCCAGCCGGCCGCTGGCGCGCAGCCGCCCGGTGACTTGGCCGGCGAGGTGGAACGTCGAGACCACGACGGTGGGCCGGTAGTCGCGGATCACCGGTGCCAGCCGGCTGGCCGCCAGCATGACCAGCGGCGAGGTGCTCGGCTGCACGTGGTCGCGCGGCACGAAGAACACCCGGTAGATCAGGTCGTAGAGCCAGGGCGCCGAGCGCAGCATCCAGGCGTAACCACGGCGCAGTGCCGGGCCGATGTGCGCGGGCAGCACCTGCAGCAGGTCGACGACCTGGCTGTCCGCGCCCTGACGTCGCAGCCGCCGCGCCAGCTCGTCGGCCACCTGGTCATGCCCGGCACCCATGCTCGCCGTCAGCACCAGGTACCGCTGCTGCATCGACCCGTCCCCTACGCTGTCGCCCCGTGCGCTTCGTGCCCGCTGCCCTGCCTGCTGTCCTGCCACTCGCCGGCGCCGCCGTCGCGGCCGCACAGATCTTGCCAGCCGCGAGCTGGCTCCCGCCCGTCCGGGCCCTCACGCCACGCCTGGCCGGGCGAGGGCGGGCCGATCACGTCGCTCTGACCTTCGACGACGGGCCCGATCCGGCGTCGACGCCGCGGTTCCTGGACGCGCTGGAGGATCTCGGCGTCGCCGCGACCTTCTTCTGCGTCGGGGAGATGGCGCAGCGGAATCCCGAACTGGTGCGGGAGACCTCCGCCCGCGGGCACGAGGTCGCGGTGCACGGCTGGTACCACCGCAACCAGTTGTTCCGCCCGGCCGGCGTCCCCGGACAGATCGGGCGGGCCGCGCAGCTCCTCGGCGACCTGACCGGAGCGCCGCCGACCTGGTACCGCCCGCCCTATGGCGTCGTCACCGGGCAGGCGTTGCTGGCGGCCGGACGGGCGCGACTGCACCCGGTGCTCTGGACGGTGTGGGCCAAGGACTGGACGGCCGACACCACGCCGGGGACGGTCGAGTCCAGGGTCCGGCCGGGCCTGGTCGGCGGCGCCACCGTGCTACTACACGACACCGACGCCTACGCCGCGCCGGGCTGCTGGCGCGCCACCCTGGGCGCACTCGCGCCGATCGTGCGGACCTGCCAGGCCCGCGGCCTGCACGTCGGCCCGCTGGGCGAGCACGGTGTCGCACCCGCCCGAGCCGTCAGCGTCGACGACGATCGAGGTCCATGATCAGCGGCCGTACGGTGGCGCCTGCGGTGGCCCTTCGTGTGCGGGGTCGGCGTCGGACCCGGCGCCGGGCGGCACCGCAGGGCGAGCCGCCGGGACGTCGACGTGCGGTACCGGCGGCAGGCTGACGCCGGAACTCTGCTCCTCGGGCAGGCCAGCATGGGCCTCGAGGCTGTCCGGGTCGTTGTCGGAGGCACGGAGCGCCTCTGGTTGCAGGGCGGCCGGGGGCAGGTTGGAGTCGAACCAGTCGCTGGTGTCCAGGCCGGTGTCGCCGACCGGTCCCTCGGCCGGGCCGTTGCCGGCCTCGGTGAGCCACGATGACCCGCTGGCATCGGAGTCGCCGGCCACACCGGTCATCCGGGTGAGTCCCTCGAGTGCCTTGGTGAACTCGCTCGGGACGATCCAGAGCTTGTTGGCGTCGCCCTGCGCGATCTGCGGCAGCGTCTGCAAGTACTGGTAAGCAAGGAGTTTCGGGTCCGGGTTTGCGGCGTGGATCGAGGCGAACACGGTCTCGATCGCCTTCGCCTGGCCCTGCGAGGACAGGTACCGGGCCGCCCGCTCACCCTCGGCGCGCAGGATCCGGCTCTGCCGCTCGGCCTCGGCGGCGAGGATCGCTGCCGTCTTCTGCCCCTCGGCGGAGAGGATCTGTGACGCCTTCTGCCCTTCCGCTGTCTTGATCGCGGACTCGCGCGCGCCCTCGGCCTGCAGGATCATCGCGCGCTTGTCCCGATCGGCGCGCATCTGCTTCTCCATCGAGTCCTGGATCGACGCGGGCGGATCGATGGCCTTCAGCTCGACCCGTGCGACCCGGATCCCCCAGCGGCCGGTGGCCTCATCGAGCTCGCCACGCAGCCGGCCGTTGATGTTGTCGCGGGAGGTCAGCGCCTCCTCAAGGTTCATCCCGCCGACGACGTTGCGCAGCGTGGTAATCGTGAGCTGCTCGACGGCCTGGATGAAGTTGGCGATCTCATAGATCGCCGCCCGCGGATCGGTGACCTGAAAGTAGATGACCGTGTCGATGTTCACGGTCAGGTTGTCCGAGGTGATCACCGGTTGCGGCGGGAACGACACGACCTGCTCACGCAGGTCGATGGTCGCGCGCACTCGATCGACGAACGGTGCCAGGAACGAGATGCCGGGCGGCAGCACGCGCATGAACCGGCCCAGCCGCTCGACGACCGCCGCCCGGGCCTGCGGCACGATCCGCACCGAGCGGACCAGCGTGACGACGACCAGGACCACGATGACGGCAAGAACGATCCAAAGGGCCACTACATGTCTCCCCACACGACGGCGGTGGCGCCGTTGATCTCCATGACCTTGACGGTGCTACCGACGTCGAGGGTGGTCGCGCCGTCATAGGACGTCGCCGACCAGGTGTCGCCGCCGATCTTGACTCGCCCGGAGCGACCGTCGACGGGCTCCAGGACGACGGCCTCCTTGCCGATCAGGCCCTCGATGCCGGTCTTCGTATGCGGCGCGGCGGCGAGCATGTGACGACGCAGCGCCGGCCGGACCAGCGCCAGCAGGGCGATGCTCGCCACGGCGAAGACCACGACCTGGATCACGAGCGCGGCACCCACGGCCCCCGCGATGTCGGCAGCGAGCGCGCCACCGGCGAACATGGTGAGCACGAATTCCAACGGCGCCAGTGCCTCCGCGATGGCGAGAACGCCCGCCGCGATCAACCAGAGGAGCCACGCCGCCATCCACTCATCGTGCCACGAACATCGCTTGGGGTGGCGGGCGCAGGTCGGCCCGAGGATGCCTGGGACGGCGCCGTAGGCTCGCGGTCATGTGTCGCTCGGGTCTGCTCGTCGCGTGGATCGCGGCCTGGCTGGACGGTCGCGTGTCCTACGACGCCGCCGTCGCGGCCATCACCGGCCCGGACGCGCCGCATCGCGTCGTCGGCCTGCCCCACTCAGACAGCAGCCGCGACGACCAGGCGGTTCCCCTCGGCTGGCTGCTCGGCGAGGTCCGGTCCCGCCGCTGCGGATCGCCACGCCTGGTGCTGCCGGCGCCCGGCGATCCGCGTGGCCTACCGGTCGCCACGGAGTTCACCGGTGCGGCCCTCGACGCGGGCGAGGCCGCAGTATGCGGTGAGTACGGCCTCGTTCCTCACGTGACCGGCGGCCACGGCGACCTCGTCACCTGGTGCGTCTTCGCCGTGCCGCCCGCACGCGCCGACACGCTCTCCCCCGCCGAGGCGTCCCACGATCTCGACGACGCCCTGCGCGCCGTGACCGCGGAGCTCGTCGAACTGGATGTGCCGAGCTGGCGTACTGATCTCGCCGGCGCGCTGTCCGTGGCCCGCCGGCCGACCGGGGTCAATCTGCCGCCCGGCCACGACCAGCGGGCCCGCGCCCTGCTTACCCGCGCCGATCAGCTGACGGCGGTGCTCCGGCTCGCCGACGCCGATACACCCGGCGGAGCGGTAACCGCCGACGAGGCGCAGCGGCGGACGCAGGCGCTGTCCCCGCTGCGCACGGCCGTCCGCCGGGCCAGGCTCGCCTCCTACAACGCAGCCCTCGCGCACGCCACCTGACGCGAAGCCGGTTGCGCCCGCCGCCGCCTCGATGCCAGGCTGATGAGCGAGATGCTGAGCTGACGCCCCCGTCGCCCGCGCCCGAGGCCTTATGCCCGGCGGGCCGCCGCACCGATCCGCCGGTGGTGTCCCTTGTCTGCCCGTGCCCTGGTCGCCCGCGACCTGTCCAAGTCCTACGCCGACCGGGTCGTCCTCGACGGCGTCGACCTGGTCGTGCCGCCGGGTCGCCGGACCGGGCTGGTCGGCGACAACGGCGCCGGCAAGACCACGCTGCTGCGGCTGCTCGCCGGCCTCGAACTGCCCGACGCGGGCGCCGTCGACCGGCCCGATGACATCGGCTTCCTGCGCCAGGAGTTGCCGTTCCCCGCCGATGCAACCATCGCCGACGTCGTCGACACCGCGCTCGCCGACGTCCGGGCAGCCGCCCGCAGGCTGGCCCAGGTGTCCGCCCGGCTGGCCACCAGACCTGGCGACGCCGACCTGCTCCATGCCTACGCCGAGACCCTAGAGTGGGCCGAGGCACACGACCTGTGGGACGCCGATCGGCGCGCCGACCGGGTGCTCGATGGCCTCGGCCTGGCTGGGCTCGGACGGCACCGCACCCTCGCGACGATGTCCGGCGGCGAGCGGTCGCGGGCCGGGCTGGCCGCGCTGCTGATCCGCCGCCCCGCCGCACTCCTGCTGGACGAGCCGACCAACCATCTCGACGACGCGGCCCTGGACTTCGTGCAGGCCGAGCTGGCCGGCAGCACCGGCGTCGTCGTCGTCGTAAGCCATGACCGTGTCTTCCTCGACGCCGTCTGCACCCAGATCGTCGACCTCGACCGCACTCGGGACGGCATCACGGTCTACGGCGGCACCTACACCGACTACCTCGCCGAGAAACGCGCCGAGAAGGTCCGGTGGTACCAGCAGTGGGCCGCCGAGCAGGAGGACTTGTCCGCGCTGCGGCACACCGTCGTCGCTGTGGCTCCCCGCGTCGCCCACGGCCGCCCGATGCGGGACAGCAACAAACCTGCCTACGACCGGCACGGCGAGCGGGTCAACCATCAGGTCTCCCGCCGGGTCCGCAACGCCAGGGCGCGGCTCGACGACCTGACCCGAAACCAGGTACGCAAACCGCCCGCGACGCTGCACCTGCAGGCGAAAATGACCGCCCGCGCTCGGGGCGACGGGCCGGCGATCGCGGTGCGCGAGCTGCGGGTCGACGGTCGGCTTCGGCTGGACCGCGTCGATATCGAGACGCCCGGCAGGCTGCTGCTCACCGGTGCGAACGGCGCCGGCAAGTCGACACTGCTCGAGGTGCTGGCGGGCCGGCTGGCACCCGACGGCGGCTCGGTGCACCGGCGCCGCGGCCTTCGGGTGGGCTACCTGCCGCAGGACGTCGAGTTCACCGAGCTGACGACGACGCCGGCACAGCTCTACGCCGTGGGTGCACCGGCCACCGCGCCGTCGCTGGCCGACCTCGGGCTGGTCGCCCACGCCGACATGGGTCGGCCGGTCGGCGTGCTGTCGGCGGGCGGCCGGCGGCGGCTCGCTCTAGCCCTCGTCGTCGCCAGCACACCCGAGCTGCTGCTGCTCGACGAACCGACCAACCACCTGTCGCTGGCCCTGGTCGACGAGCTGGAGGATGCGTTACGGGCCGCCGCCGGCGGTGTCGTCGTCGCGACCCACGACCGCTGGCTGCGGCGGCGGTGGACCGGCCGGGAGATGGCGCTGCCCGCCCGCTAGCCCGACGCCCATCCCACCCCCTTGCGCCGAGATCCGGATTTACCACCGCGGATGGTGCGCAGACCGGTGGCAAATCCGGATCTCGGCGCAACATCACCGTGCGCCCGCCCGCACGGGACCGCTCAGCCGGTCCGGGCCGGCCACCCGCTCGGGCAGCAGCCGGCCGGACACACGTCGTGCGAGGGGCCCATGGCGCCGATCGCGAGCTTGGGAGATCCGGCGTCGGTCCGTTCCCGGACGAGTTCGCGCACCATCGCGACGAACCGAGGGTCGTCGCCGGCGGTCGCGGCGCGGGCGAAGCGGATGCCGGCCCGTTCCGCCGTCCGGGCCGCCTCGATGTCGAGATCCCAGGCCACCTCGAGATGATCGCTGACGAACCCGATCGGCGACACGACGACGCCCGGAACCCCGGCCGCCGCGAGTTCAGTGATCCGGTCGCTCACGTCCGGCTTCAACCACGCGACGCTCGGCGGCCCGCTACGGCTCTGCCAGACCAGCTCGTGTTCGCCGCCGGGCGCTGCAGCCGACGCAACCAGTCGGGCGGCCTCGGCCAGCTCGGCGACGTACAGGCTGCCGTCGGGTCCGCTCGCCTGCGCCATCGCCACCGGGATGCTGTGGGCCGTGAACAGCAGCCGAGTGCCGGCCGGCATCCCCGAGAACGCCTGCCGCACGGCGTCGACGTTCGGGGCGATGAATCCAGGATGGTTGAAGTAGTGCCGGATCTTGTCGATGGCCGGTGCATCGACGCCAACCTGCTCCCGCGCCGCGGCGATGTCGTTCTGGTACTGCCGGCATGCCGAGAACGAGCCGTAGGCGCTCGTGACGAACGCGAGCGCGCGCCGCACGCCGTCGTCACGCATCACGCGCACCGTGTCGGCGAGGTACGGCGACCAGTTGCGGTTTCCCCAGTACATAGGCAAATCCAGGCCGTTCGCGGCGAAGTCGTCGCGCAGCGCGGCGAGCAGGGCGCGGTTCTGGTCGTTGATCGGGGAGACGCCGTCGAAGTGGTAGTAGTGCTCGGCGACCGCGGCGAGCCGCTCGTCGGGGATGCCGCGGCCACGCGTCACGTTGCGCAGGAACGGCATGACGTCGTCGCGACCCTCCGGCCCGCCGAAGGACACCAGCACCAGCGCGTCGTACGAGTTGCTCATGCCGCCTCAGCGGCAAGGATTGCCTCGGCGGTCACGCGCCGACCGCGTGATAGCCGCCGTCGACGTGGATGATCTCGCCGGTCGTCGCGGGCAGCAGGTCCGAGAGCAGCGCAACGGTCGCTGTGGCGGCCGGCGCGAAGTCGCTGTGGTTCCAGCCGAGTGGCGCTCGCTCGTTCCACGCGTCGTCGAAGACGTCGGCGCCCGGGATGCTGCGCTTGGCCATCGACTGCAACGGTCCTGCGCTCACCAGGTTGACGCGCACGCCGCGCGGCCCGAGCTCGCGGGCGAGGTACCGCGTCGCCGACTCCAAGCCAGCTTTCGCGACGCCCATCCAGCCGTACGCCGGCCACGCCACGCTCGCGTCGAAGTCGAACCCCACCACCGAGGCACCGCCGCCGCCGACCAGCGGCAGGCAGGCGCGGATCAGCGCCGCGAACGACCACGTCGACACCTGCAGTGCCGTCGCGGCGTCGGACCACGCCACGTCGACGAAGCCGTCGCCCATCGCCGCCTGCGGCGCAAAGGCGATCGCGTGGACGACACCGTCGATGCCGTCGACGTGTTCGCGCAGCCGTTCGGCCAGCGTCGCGAGATGCTCGTCGTGGGTGACGTCGAGTACGACCACCGGCGCCGGCTGCGGCAGCCGGCCCACGATCCGTCTGGTGATCGAGAGCCCACGCCCGAAGTTGGAGACGACGACCTGTGCGCCGTGCTGCTGCGCCGCCTTCGCGACGGCGAAGCCGATCGATGCCTCGGTGAGTACGCCGGCCACCAGAACCCGCTTGCCTGCCAGCAGACCTGCCACGCCGTCTCCCATCAGCTGACTAGTGACCCATGCCGAGGCCGCCGTCGACCGGGATGACGGCGCCGGTGATGTAGGCGGCGGAGTCACCGGCAAGGAACACGGTGGTGCCGGCGACCTCCTCGACCGTGCCGTACCGCCGGAGCGGCACGTTCGCCAGGATGGCGGCCTTCCGATCCTCGGCTAGTTCGGCGGTCATGGTCGTGTCGACGAAACCGGGCGCGACGACGTTGGCGGTGATGCCGCGGCCGCCGAGTTCGCGGGCAATGGACCGGGCAAGGCCCACCAGCCCGGCCTTGGATGCGCCGTAGTTGGCCTGCCCGGGATTGCCGGCCAGCCCGACGACGGAGGAGATGAAGATCATCCGGCCGCGGCGCATTCGCAGCATGCCGGAAGCCGCGCGCTTCGCAACCCGGAAGCTCCCGGAGAGGTTCGTGTCGACGACGCCGGTGAACTGCTCCTCGCTCATTCGCAGCAGCAGCGTGTCCGCGGTGATGCCGGCATTGCTGACCAGCACCTCGACCGGGCCCTGCTCGGCCTCGATGGCGGTGAACGCGGCGTCGACCTGCTCGCTGTCGGTGACGTCGCAGCGCACGCCGAACATGCCCTCGGGTGTGTCCGCGCCGCGGTGCGTGACTGCCACCCGGTCGCCGGCGTCGGCGAACGCCCGGGCGATCGCGAGCCCGATACCGCGCCGACCGCCGGTCACCAGCACCGATCGCGCCACGCCACCTCACCTCCGCGCCGGACGACGGTTCGCCCACCCGGGCCGTCGTTCCCCCACGGCCGCCCGCCGAGGCTACCGGTGAACCGGCTACAGCAGCCGGCCGCCCCACATCAGCGAGAGGCCCGCCGCAACGAAGGCGAGCAGCGCGCCGATGCCGGTCAGCCACGCCGTCACCTCGCGGCGGGCGCTGGTGTAGCCGATCTGGCTGCCGAGGTTCGCATAGATGCTCCGCAGTTCCCCGCCCGACGCCGCCGCGTGGAAGCTGCCGCCGGTCTGGCTCGCGATCGCGCGCATGGTGTCGGTGTCGACCGGCACCGGCTGTCGCACGCCCTCGAGCTCGATCGCGCCCTCCGGCGTGCCGAACGCGATCGTCGAGACCGGGATCTTCGCCGTCTTCGCCGCCTGGATGCCCTCGACGACACTGCGACCGACCGTGCGGGCGCCGTCGGAGAGCATGATGATCCGCGCTGGTGCGGTCTGCGGAGTCCCGCCGGCCGGCAGCTGCTTCTGGAAGTTCTGCACCGCACCGACGGCGGCCGCAATCGCGTCGCCGGTCGCGGTCGACGGGCCGAGCGTGAGGTCCCTGATCGCGGCCTGGACCTTGTTGCGATCGGTCGTCGGGCTCACCGCGACGGCCACCGTTCCGGAGAACGAGGCGAGCCCGACGTTGATCCGCTGGGGCAGCAGGGAGACGAATTCGGTCGCCGCCTTCTGTGCTGCCTTGATTCTGGTGGGCGTGACGTCGTCGGCACCCATGGACAGCGACACGTCGATCACTAGCATCACGGTGGCCCGGTCGCGCGCCACCTTCACCTGCTTGGTCGGCCGCGCCATCGCGACGGTCAACGTGGCCAGGGACAGCACGAGCAGGGCAAAGGCGACGTGCCGCCGCCACCCTGGCCGGCGAGGAGCGATCGACGACAGCAGCGCGACGTTGGTGAACCGCGCCGCGTAACGCTTGCGGCGCAGCTGCAACAACACGTAGACGGCGGCGAACCCGGCCACGGCGAGGAACAGCCACAGCCACTGCGGAGCCAGGAACGTCTTCATCTCACCGCCCCGTTCGCCGCGCCGCGCCGCCGGGCCCCGACGAACCGCACGATGTCCACCAGCCAGTCGCGGTCGGTCGAGAGGGTGAGATGTCCGGCGCCGGCCCGGCGCAGCGCGGCCGCGATCTCGGCACGTTCGGCTCGCGCCGCGGCGGCGTACCGCTCGCGCACCTGCCGACGCGAGGTCTGCACCTCCACCTCCGCGCCGTCCTCGGGGTCGACCATCGTCAGCAGGCCGACGGCGGCGAGATCGAGCTCACGCGGATCGACGATCTCGATCGCGAGCACCTCGTGCCGGCCGGCAAGCCCGCGCAGCGGCCGCTCCCACGATCGATCGCCGAGGAAGTCGGAGATCACCACGACGAGGCCGCGTCGCCGCGCCGGGCGGCGGAGCAGCTCGATCGTGGCGGCCAGGTCCCCCCGCCGACCCTGCTCCGATCGCGGGATACCGGCGACCTGCCTGATCAGGCGCTGCGCGTGAGCGCGTCCGGAGAGCGCCGGAGAGCGAGTCACGTCCAGGCCCGAGGTGATCAGCGCGCCGACCCGGTTGCCGCCGTGCTGGGTGAGGTAGATGACGGCGGCCATGCCGGCGACCGCCAGTTCCCGCTTCTCGCAGGCGGCGGTGCCGAAATCCAGACTGGGCGAGAGGTCAACGACGATCCACGTCTCGAGCTCCCGATCGGCGATGGTCTGTCGCACGTGCGGCACCGTCGTGCGTGCGGTGACCGGCCAGTCCATGTGGCGGACGTCGTCGCCGGGGTGATAGACCCGCGACTCCCCAGCCTCGCTGCCCGGGCCGGGCACCAGCCCCAGGTGATTGCCCTGCAACAGCCCGTCCAGGCGGCGCCGCACGGTGAGCTCCAGCTTGCCGAGCACGGAGTCGACCGGGCGCGCCGGCAGCATCGACGGCGGGCCGGTTCTCACCTCGGACCGATCGGGCATCGGGCTCACGCCGACTGCCGCGCCGGAGCGGTCTCCGCGCGCGCGATGGTCGGTCGCGTTGGTGCAGAGCGCTGCCGGGGGCTGACCTGTGGCAACGGCACGGTCTGCAGAACGCGGCGCACCACATGCTCCGCGGGGACGCCGTCGGCGAGCGCGTCGTAGGAGAGCACGAGCCGGTGCTGCAGCACGTCGGGCGCTATGTCGACGACGTCCTGCGGTAGGACGTAGTCACGGCCTCGGATGAGTGCGAGTGCTCGCGCGGCGGCGACCATTCCGAGCGACGCCCGCGGGCTCGCGCCGTAGGAGACCCACGTGCCGACGTCGGGCATGCCGTGCTCGCGCGGCAGCCGGGTGGCGAACACCACGCGAACGACGTAGTCGACGAGCGCGTTGTGCACGAACACCCGTCGGGCGGTGCCCTGCAGCCGGATCACGTCCGGCGGCGACAGCGCCTGCGATGCGACCGGCGGCTCCACGCCCATCCGGTAGATGATCTCCCGCTCCTCGGCGACCGTCGGATACCCGACCAGGATCTTCATCAGGAACCGGTCCCGCTGCGCCTCGGGCAGCGGGTAGACACCCTCGGACTCGATCGGGTTCTGGGTGGCGAGCACGAGGAACGGCGCGGGCATCGGGTAGGTAGTGCCGCCGATCGACACCTGCTGCTCGGCCATCACCTCGAGCAGCGCCGACTGCACCTTCGCCGGGGCGCGGTTGATCTCGTCGGTGAGAACGAAGTTGGCGAACACCGGACCCAGCTCGGTGTCGAAGCGTGCATCACCGGCGCGGTAGATGCGGGTACCGATGATGTCGGCGGGCACCAGGTCGGGCGTGAACTGCAGCCGGGCGAACGTGCCGCCGCTCACCGCGGCGAGGGTCTCGACGGCGAGCGTCTTCGCGACGCCCGGCACTCCTTCGAGCAGGCAGTGGCCGCCGGCGAGCAGGGCCACCAGCATCCGCTCGACCATCCGGTCCTGCCCGACGATGACGCGCTTGATCTCGAACATCGCCCGCTCCAGCAGCGCCGCATCGGCGGCCGGGGTCGGCACCGCCGGCGGGCCGGCAATCGAATCGGTGCGCTTGCTCGCGCCGGGATCGGTCACCTTGGCCTCCTGCGATGCCGGGGGGCAGTGCAACGACGAAGCAACCGTACGACGTTTGGGTGTGCGAGTTGGTTCTGGCCCGCGCCGGATACGGTCGAGGAATGCGTCAGGCTTCCCGGCAGGCGGTCTGGATCGGGACGGCGGCGACGGTCGAGGGCCTGCCGCCGGGGATTCTCGCGCTGCACCGGTGCTGCATTGCCGGTCTCTGCGTTCCGCCCACGGTTGTCGTTCCCGACATCGATCCGGAGCGGGCCTGCCGCGCGGCGAGGGTGCTGCTCGGTGCCCGCAACGCCGACCTGCACACCCGCACAAGCCAGGGCTGGACGCTGGTCACTGCAGCTGTCGACGGCATCCACGGTGGGCGGCTGGTGGCCGGTCCCACCGATGGTCGCAGCGACGTCGTGCTCGCTCGCGAGATCACACCCGCCGCCCGTCGGCACTACGCGCCCGAGCGCCGGATCTGCATGCCCCGGCTGCGCCGCTGGCAGCGGCCGCACCGCGACCGCGACGGGATTCCGCTGCCGCCGTGGGCGATGCGGCTTGCGCGGCTGGCGCGCTCCGTCCGCCCCGTGCTCGCGACGTCGACCGATCCGGCCAATCCAAGCCCGCTCACCGGACTTGACTGGGTCGACGACGGCCGTCGGTGCTGGCTGGTCGCCATCACCGTCGGCGCCCTGTAACTGTCGAGCAGAGCCGAGCTCCGGCGCCCCCGAGCCGGACCGAACGCAACGAACGGTCATACGTTTCGCTCTCCCGCGAACGTCCTCGACGGGTGTACCGTCGATATGCGTCGGGCAGCTCCCCCCGTGGCTGCCCGACGCCTTTTGCTGCGCAGTCCCGCCTACTGCGCTCAGCCGCCGATCGCGGACATCGGTCGGGCCGGCTGCACGAAGTCAGGCTCGCCGATTCCGTGACCCGCCCGCTTGCCGGCGATGGCGGCCATCATCCGCTCGGCCAGCTGCTGGTCGCTCGCCCCGGAGCGTAGCGGCGTACGCAGGTCTGACTCCTCCCGCGCGAACAGGCAGTTGCGCAGCTGCCCGTCGGCGGTGAGCCGCATCCGGTCACAACTCGCGCAGAACGGCCGGGTCACCGACGCGATCACGCCGACCCGCGCCGTCGTTCCGGCCGGCAGTCCGGGGCCCGCGAGCACGCGGAACACCTCAGCCGGCGCAGATCCCCGTGTTGGGTCGGCCGCCAGCTCGTACTCGGCGCGCAACGCGGCCAGGATCTCATCCGCCGTCACCATTTCGGCGCGATCCCAGCCATGCTGCGGATCCAGCGGCATCTGCTCGATGAAACGCAGCTGGTAGCCGCGCTCCAGGCACCAGCTCAGCAGTGCGACGGCCTCGTCGTCGTTGACGCCGCGCATCAGCACCGAATTGACCTTCACCGGCGTCAGCCCGGCGTCGGCGGCGGCCCGCAGGCCCGCGACGACGTCGTGGTGCCGATCCCGTCGGGTCAGGGCCGCGAACCGGTCGGGGCGCAGGGTGTCCAGCGACACGTTGACCCGATCGAGACCCGCCCGTGCCAGTGCCTTGGCCTGGCGCGCAAGCAGCAGCCCGTTGGTCGTCGCCGATAGCTCGGGACGCGGGCTGAGCGCGGTAAGACGCGCGATGAGTTCCGGGACGCTCGCGCGAACCAGCGGCTCGCCGCCGGTCAGCCGGATGGTCCGCACGCCCAGGCCGACGGCGACGCGGACGAGCCGCACCATCTCCTCGTCGGTGAGCAACTCGTTGGGGCGTAACCACGGCAGGCCCTCGGCCGGCATGCAGTAGGTGCAGCGCAGGTTGCACTTGTCGATTAGCGAGACCCGCAGGTCGGTGACGACGCGGCCGAAACCGTCGATCAGGTGGCCGGTCAATTCACTCATGTGTACGAGCCTAACCCGCGCCGCCGCGGACATGCTGCCAGCGAGACGACCGGATGGGATTGTGCTGCGGCCCGACGCAGTCGCGAACGCGTCAGCGCCCGGCCGGGTCAGGCGCCAGGCCGGGTCGCGCCGACGAGGCCGTCGTACCAAATCGGCACGATCTTGATCACGTCGCCGCTCGACGGCGCCTCGATCACCTTGCCGTCGCCGATGTAGATGGCGACATGGTGAATCGTCGACGGCGTGCCGTCGTTGGACCAGAAGAGCAGGTCACCGGGCAGCAGGTCGTTCGTCGACGGGTGCGGACCGGAACTGTACTGGTATCCGCTGTAGTGCGGCAGGTACACCCCCTGCTGCGCCCATGCGTACAGCGCCAGACCGGAGCAGTCGAAGCCGAGCACGCCGGTGTCCGGCGGTGCGCCGTAGCTCGGCCCGGACGCCGTCCCGCCGGCCCACGCGTAAGGCGTGTCGAGCCAGTGCTCAGCCGTCTGCACCACCGCGCGCCCCTCGGACGCGGACCAGCCGCTGCCAGCGCTCGGCGCCGGGCTCGACCCACCGCCGGCCGATCCAGCGGCCGGCGGCACGCCACCGCCAACCGATCCGCCGCCCGACGATCCGCCGCCGGATGATCCTTCGTGCACCCGGGCCTGCTCGGCCCTGCGCTGCGCGGCCAGCTTGGCGGCGGCCACTTGGGCGGCGAGCTTGGCGGCGGCGGCCGCCTGCGCGGCGAGCCTGGCCGCTCGCGCCTTGGCCGCGGCAAGAGCGGCCGCCTTCGCCCGGGCGATGGCCTCCTGCCGTGCCTTCCACTTCAGATACGCCTGCCGCGCCGTCGTCAGCCCGGACAGCCGCGCCTGCGCCTGCACCAGCTGGCCCTGGATCTGGGTGCGTTGCAAGGTCAGGGCCGCCATCTGTGCCCTGGCCGCCGTGACCTTGGTCTCGGCGCTGCGCTTGGCCTTCGCAGCGGTCGCCTGCGCCCCGGCCATCGCTCGCACCGCAGCGCGGGAGTTGGACTGGGCGTTCGCCCTGGCAACCGTGGACGATTCGTAACCGGTGACGGTGCCGAGCCGGTGCGCGCCCATCGACTCGAGCAGCCCGGCGCGTTCGATGAAGTCCGAGGGCCCGCTGGCCGACAGCAGCGACATGGTCGGGCCCATCGTGCTGCCCTCGATGTAGCTCTCCCGCGCGAACTGGCCGACCGCGTCTCGGGCCCCGACGACCTTCGCC
Source organism: Pseudonocardiales bacterium (assembly GCA_003244255.1). Taxonomy (GTDB): domain Bacteria; phylum Actinomycetota; class Actinomycetes; order Mycobacteriales; family QHCD01; genus QHCD01. Next base: position 85,639 of record QHCD01000067.1, read on the forward strand.
TGCGCCGCCGTCACCGCGTTGCTGGCCGTGGTCGCGTTCCGCTGGGCGGTCAGCAGGTCGGCCTGCGCCTTGAGGTATCGCTCGCCGGCCAGCTCAGCCGCACCGGAGAGGCGGGCAATTGCTCCGTTCGCCCTCGCGACCAGACCCTGTAACCGGCCGACCTGCTCGGCCAGCGCGACCTTCGCCTGCTGCGCCGCCGTGATCTGACCATCGCTTGGGTTCGTGGGCGCCGGTGCCGCGCCGGCATGGGCAGGGACCAGCCCGATTCCGCCGGCGGCGATCGAGATTGCGACGATCATGCGGAGCGCGGTTCGCATCGGGGTGCGCAGCACGGCGCGTGGCGTCACGCGGGTTACCTCCCGGGATCCGGTCAGGTCATCGGCGGTGAGATTCGGGCGAGCCGGCGGACGTCGGTTCGTCTCAGCGCCGGGCGAATGGCGCTGGCCGGTACATTGCCACCAGTAGCCACTCTGGCGCCAGAGGTAATCAGAGAGAACTTTGGCCCCGCACTACATTATCTTCGCTAAACGGACATGATCTTAGCAATCGGCGCAGTCCTGCGCCGCCCGACACGCCGAGTCGGCTCGGCTCAGCGGCAGGGTCCGGCCGGCCCGCCGCCGCCGCCAGGATCGCTGCGCCGCGGGCATCAGGGCCATCAGCAGGGCGCCGTAGGCATAGCCCACCAGCACGTCGATCACGTAGTGCTCGCCCGTGTAGACCAGCGCGAGCCCCATCGCGATGGGATACAGCACGCAGAGCACCTTGCCCCACCACGGCGAACGGCCGAACAGGAACAGCGCGATGACGGTGGCCATCGCCGTGTGCATGGACGGCATCGCGGCTACCTCGTTGACCCCAGCCTGGGCGCCGGCGAGCATGTTTCCCGCACGGGAGAGGTGCAGTTCCAGCCAGCCCCGCGAGGACAGCCGGACCACGGGGGCGATGGCGCCGTCGCGCGCCGCGAGCCACGGCGGCGCGGCGGGGTAGATCACGTAGGTGAGCAGGCCGAGCAGCGAGAGCGCCATCACGCGGACGATGAAGTCCAACCAGGCGGGGCGGTTCCGCAGCCATAGGACGACGGCGACGACCGGCGTCGCGAGGAAGTGGGAGGTGTACACCAGCGTCGCGACGGCGTCATACCAGTGGGTCGTGCCGGGGCTGAACAGGTGCTGCTGCAGCCAGGCCGTGGGCAGGGTGCCGCCGAACAACCACTCGTCAGCGTCCGCCGGCGCACGGAGGTGGGTGTTGATGCCGAGGTGGTCGGCGAACCCGCGGGTGTAGTCATAGGCGATCAGCATCGCCGTGAACGGCAGCCAGTCCAGCAGCACCCGGCGGAAGCTGCGCCAGCCACGACCGACGCAGCGGATGCCGAGCCCGGCCAGGGTAAAGAGCAGCAGCGCCTCGCGATCGGAAGGGACCCCGACGGTGGCGATGAACGCCGCGAGCAGGACGAAGTAGCCGACGGCGATACGCACCCGGATGCGGTGCCAGCGCCGATCGTCAACGGTGGCCCGCTCGGCGGTTTCCGTCGCGATCGAGGAGTCCACCGCCATGGGCGGAGAGCCTACTTGGAGGTCACGCCGCCTCCGCGGCAAGGATCGCGTCGGCGGGCGGTGGCTGGCTGGCGGCCGCTACGGGACAGTGCGGCGTCGACGAGCCTGGGCACCGCGTCGCCGATCGGCTCCCTGATCACCGCGACCGACCGCGGGTCGTACGGCGTGGGCTCGGCGTTCACGATGATCACGGGAACCGCCGCGTCGGCGGCGATCCCGACCAGCCCGGCCGCCGGATGCACCGACAGAGAGCTGCCGATCACGAGCACGGCGTCGGCGTCGACGACGACGTCGGCCGCCGCCCTGAGCACGGATTCCTCGAGCGGCTGGCCGAAGGAGATCGTCGCCGACTTCAGGATCCCGCCGCAGCGCCGACACGGCGGATCGGCCTCGCCGGCGCGGACGCGGTCGAGCGCCGCGGGCATCGGGGTGCGGTCTCCGCATGCCATGCAGACGACACGGTGCAGGGTGCCGTGCAGCTCGAGCACCAGATCGGGAGCGTTGCCCGCCGCCTGGTGCAGACCGTCGATGTTCTGCGTCGCGATGCAGCGCAGCCGTCCGGCGCGCTCCAGGGCCACCAGCGCCAGGTGTGCGGGATTCGGCCGCGCCGTCCAGGCGGAGTGCCGTAGCCGGCCCTGCCAGGCCTGCCGGCGAACGTCGGGATCGCCGAGATAGGCCTCGATCGTGGAGAGCCGCTCGGCCCTCGGGTTCTTGGTCCAGACGCCGCCGGGCCCGCGGAAGTCCGGAATGCCGCTGTCGGTGGAGATCCCGGCGCCGGTGAGCACGGTGATCCTGGCTGCCGTTTCGAGCGCCGCTGACGCGGTACCGGCGGCGTCGGTCATTCCTCGACCCTACGCTGCCCGGACCGGCCCGATGCCGTCTAGACTTGGCCTCAGCTGATATCTTGATATCGAGACATCTTGTCGGCGAAGGGGCCCTGCCGTGTCCGGACAGAGCAGTAACAGCTTCGGTGCCCGCGACCGCCTGTCGGTCGGCGACGCTTCCTATGACGTGTACCGGCTGGACAAGGTCGACGGGTCCGAACGGCTTCCTTACAGCCTGAAGGTGCTGCTCGAGAACCTGCTGCGCACGGAGGACGGCGTTCGCACCCGCGCAGATGACATCACGGCCCTCGCGCACTGGGTCCCGATGGCCGAGCCGACCCGGGAGATCCAGTTCACTCCCGCGCGCGTGGTGATGCAGGACTTCACCGGAGTCCCGGCGATCGTCGACCTCGCGACGATGCGTGAGGCGATGCGCGATCTCGGTGGCGACGCCGCGCGGGTCAATCCGCTCTGCCCGGCCGACCTCGTGATCGACCATTCCGTCGTCGCCGATGTGTTCGGCGCTGCCGACTCCTTCGAGCGCAACGTCGAGTTCGAATACCGGCGCAACGCCGAGCGCTACCAATTCCTGCGGTGGGGCCAGACCGCCTTCGACGGACTCAAGGTCGTGCCCCCTGGCACGGGCATCGTGCACCAGGTCAACATCGAGCACCTTGCCCGCGTCGTCTTCGAGAACGACGGCGTCGCCTATCCCGACACGCTGATCGGGACCGATTCGCACACGACCATGGTCAACGGACTCGGCGTGCTCGGCTGGGGTGCCGGCGGGATCGAGGCAGAAGCGGCGATGCTCGGCCAGCCGCTGTCCATGCTGATCCCGCAGGTCGTCGGGTTCAAGCTCACCGGTGCGCTGCCCGAAGGCGCGACGGCGACCGACCTCGTCCTCACGATCACCGAGCTGCTGCGCAAGCACGGCGTCGTCAGCAAGTTCGTCGAGTTCTACGGCGACGGCGTCGCGATGGTGCCGCTCGCCAACCGCGCGACTATCGGGAACATGAGCCCGGAGTACGGCTCCACCTGCGCGATCTTCCCCATCGACGACGAGACGATCCGCTACCTGCGCTTCACCGGGCGCCCCGTCGAGCAGGTCGCGCTCGTCGAGGCGTACGCCAAGGAGCAGGGCCTCTGGCACTACCCGGCCACCGAGCCGGCATATTCGGAGAATGTCGAGCTGGATCTCGGCTCCGTGGTGCCGTCGATCGCGGGGCCGAAGCGCCCGCAGGATCGGGTTGCGCTCTCGGATGCCAAAGCCTCCTTCCGCAGAGTGCTCGCCGATTACGCCGACGACGACGAGGCCGGCACCGAGTCGTTCCCCGCATCGGACGCTCCGGCCAGCAACGGCACGGGACGCGCGCGCAAGCCGACGCAGATCAGCATCGACGGTGTCACCACCGAGATCGACCACGGCGCCGTCGCGATCGCGGCGATCACCTCCTGCACCAACACCTCCAACCCACAGGTAATGATCGCGGCCGCGCTGCTCGCGAAGAACGCCGTCGAGCGCGGGCTGACCTCCAAGCCGTGGGTGAAGACCACGCTCGCGCCCGGTTCCAAGGTGGTCATGGACTACTACGAGCGCGCGGGACTCACGCCGTACCTGGAGAAGCTGGGATTCAACCTCGTCGGCTACGGCTGCACGACATGCATCGGCAACTCCGGCCCGCTGCTCGCGTCGGTGACCGAGGCGGTCAACGCCGCCGACCTCGCGGTCGTAGCCGTGCTGTCGGGCAACCGCAACTTCGAAGGCCGCATCAATCCCGATGTCAAGATGAACTACCTCGCCTCGCCGCCGTTGGTGGTCGCCTACGCCCTCGCCGGGACGATGGACCTGGACCTGACCACCGAGCCGCTCGGAACGGGCAGCGACGGCACGCCGGTGTACCTCTCGGATCTGTGGCCCGGTGGCGCCGAGGTGCAGCGGGTCATCGAGCAGGCGATCGCCTCCGAGATGTACCAGCGCGACTACGCAGATGTCTTCGGCGGCGACGAACGCTGGCAGCTGCTCTCGACGCCGGACGGCGACGTCTTCGAGTGGGACGAGCAGTCGACGTACGTCCGCAAACCGCCATACTTCGACGGCATGCGTGCGCAGCCGGAACCGGTGACCGACATCGAGGGCGCGCGAGTGCTGGTCAAGGTCGGCGACTCGGTGACCACCGACCACATCTCCCCCGCAGGGTCGATCCGGGCCGACTCCCCCGCCGGTCGCTACCTCGCCGAACATGGCATCGAACGCACGGACTTCAACTCCTACGGCGCGCGCCGGGGCAATCACGAGGTGATGATCCGCGGCACGTTTGCCAACCCCCGGCTCCGCAACCAACTGGTGCCCGGCGTCCAAGGCGGCTTCACCCGCAACCTCCGCTCCGGCGAGCAGGAGACGATCTACGACGCGGCGACGGCCTACGCCGTCGCCGGGGTGCCGCTGATCATCCTGGCCGGCAAGGAGTACGGCTCGGGCTCGTCCCGTGACTGGGCCGCGAAGGGGCCGGCGCTGCTCGGCGTTCGGGCGGTGATTGCCGAGTCGTTCGAGCGCATTCACCGGTCCAACCTGATCGGCATGGGCGTGCTCCCGCTGCAGTACACCGAAGGCCACAACGCCGCATCCCTCGGACTGTCGGGCGAGGAGACGTTCTCGATCACGGGCATCGGCGTCATCACCGACGGCGCCGCCCCGGCGGAGGTGACAGTGCGCGCGGGCGACGTCGAGTTCCGGGCCCGCGTGCGTATCGACACCCCGGGTGAGGCGGCGTACTACCGCAACGGCGGCATCATGCAGTTCGTGCTGCGGTCGCTGCTGGACTGACCAGTTACCGACCTGCTCGCCGAGGTGCGCCACCGCGGCCGCGAAGGTTCGCGCCGGACTCGGAGAGCAGCCGATGAATGAATCCGTACGATCGGCCGGTGTCGTTGGCGAGCGCGCGAATGCTCTTCCCGTGTTCGTATTTCTTGCGCAGATCGGTCGAGAGCTTCGTCCGGCTTGCTCCCGTGATTCGAACGCCTTTTTTCAAGTCGGGCATTGGGCTCCCCCTCGGCCGGGTGGCGGCTACATCGCCGACTATCCCATGATTACCTTCGCACACCCTCCCTTACGCCAGCGCGATCAGATCCGCGAATTCCTCGCTCCAGGCGTCCTCAATGCCGTCGGGCAGCAGGATTACCCGCTCCGGCGCGAGCGCCTCGACGGCACCCTCGTCGTGCGTGACCAGCACGATCGCGCCGGCGTACCGCCGTAAGGCACCGAGGACCTGGCCGCGCGAGACGGGATCGAGGTTGTTGGTCGGCTCGTCCAGCAGCAGGACATTTGCCACCGAACACACCAGTGACGCCAGCGCCAAGCGCGTCTTCTCCCCGCCGGACAATGTGCCTGCGCGCTGCTCGACGCTGTCCGCGGAGAACAGGAACATGCCGAGAATGCGTCGCAGCTCCCCGTCGGCCATCTCGGGCGAGGTCGTGCGCATGTTATCGAGCACACTTCGGTCGACGTCGAGCGTCTCGTGCTCCTGCGCATAGTATCCGGGGCGGAACCCGTGGCCCGGGCGCACCTCGCCGGTATCGGCACTCTCCAGACCCGCCAGGATGCGCAGCAGGGTCGTCTTGCCCGCCCCGTTCAGCCCGAGAATGACCACCCGCGCGCCGCGGTCGACCGCAAGGTCGACGTCGGTGAAGACCTCCAGCGAGCCGTAGGACTTGGACAGGGCAGTGGCAACCAGCGGCGTGCGCCCGCACGGTGCGGGGTCGGGGAAGCGCACCTTGGCGACGCGATCGGCCTTGCGGACGTCGTCCAGGCCCGCGAGCAGCCGCTCCGCTCGCCGGTACATGTTCTGTGCCGCCACCGCCTTCGTCGCCTTCGCGCGCATCTTGTCGGCCTGGGCCACTAGCGCGTCGGCCTTCTTCTCCGCGTTTGCGCGCTCCCGGCGGCGCCGCCGCTCGTCGGTCTCCCGCTGCTGCAGGTAGGTCCTCCAGCCGAGGTTGTAGGTGTCGAGCTCGGCACGGTTGGCGTCAAGGTGCCAGACCTTGTTGACGACGCGTTCGAGCAGGTTCACGTCATGGCTGACCACGACGAGCCCGGCGGCGTGCCCGCGCAGGAAGTCCCGCAGCCATCCGACCGAGTCGGCATCGAGGTGGTTCGTCGGCTCGTCCAGCAACAGGGTGTCGGAGCCGGCGAACAGGATGCGGGCCAGCTCGACCCGGCGGCGCTGGCCACCGGACAGCGTTCGCAGCCGCTGGCCGAGCACGCGGTCGGGCAGCCCAAGGTTGGAGCAGATCCGGGCCGCCTCGCTCTCGGCGGCGTAACCCCCCAGCGCGGCGAACCGCTCCTCCAGCCCGCCGTAGCGGTGCACGGCGGCATCGCGGGCGCCGGAGTCGGCCGGTTCGGCCATGGCCACCTGAGCCTTGCTCATGTCGGTCATCAGCCGGTCGAGACCGCGGGCGGACAGTACGCGTTCGGCCGCGCTGAGGTCGAGGTCACCGGTGCGGGGATCCTGCGGCAGATAGCCGGCGTCGCCGCTGCGCCGGATCTGGCCGGCGTGCGGTGCCGACTCGCCGGCGAGCGTGCGGAGCAGGGTGGTCTTGCCGGCGCCGTTGCGGCCGACGAGCCCGATGCGGTCCCCGGGCTGTACACGCAGGTCGGCATCGCCGATGAGGATGCGCGAGCCGGCACGCAGCTCGAGCGCGGATGCGGTGATCACGGTCGTCCTTCGGTGCGGTGAGTCGGAGCTGGCCACGTCTGCCCCGATGCGCGTGGTGCGGGGCGAGTGGCCGGCTCAGCTCGTACGACGGATCACGGCGTCAAGTCTACGGGACGACGCGATCGTGCACGTACGCTCTTGCTGGCATGAGTCACGAGCACGAGCACCCGTTCGAGCTGTCGCGCCGGCGGCTCGCGATGGTCCTTGCCATCACGATCGGGGTTCTCGCCGCCGAGGTCATGGGCGCGCTGCTCGCCGGCAGCGTCGCTCTGCTCGCCGACGCCGGCCACCTGGCCACCGACGCCGTCGGGATCGGCATCACCCTGGTCGCCGCTACCTGCGCGCTCCGGGCGCCGACGCCGTCGAAGTCGTTCGGCCTGCATCGGCTGGAGGCGCTTGGCTCGATGGCGAATGCGCTGCTGCTTAGCGGCATGGGCTGTTACGTCGTCGTGCAGGGCATCCGGCACCTGGTCACGCCGCACCCGGTCGCGGCCGGCACCGTCGCGGTCTTTGCGATGATCGGGCTGATCGGGAACGCATGCTCCGCGGCATTGCTCGGGTCCGGACGCGAGGCGAGCCTCGGCATGCGGGCAGCGTTCCTCGAAGTCGTTGCCGACGGCATGGCGTCGGGTGCGGTCCTGATCGCGGCCGGCGTGATCGCGCTGACCGGGTGGGATCGGGCCGACGCCGTCGCGTCGTTGCTGATAGCCGCATTCATCCTGCCTCGGACCTGGCGGCTGATGCGCGAGACGGTCGACGTGCTGCTCGAGGGGAGTCCGCGCGGCGTGGACATGAGCCAGGTGCGGGCGCACATCCTCGGCGTTGCCGGCGTGGTCGAGGTGCACGACCTGCACGCGTGGCTGATCGGCACCGGGCGACCAGTGCTCACCGCGCACGTCGTCGTCGACGACGAGACGTTCGATCGCGGCGGCCAGGGTCCCGTCCTCGACGAGCTGTGCGGATGCTTGTCGGGGCATTTCTCGATCGAGCATTCGACCTTCCAGGTCGAACCGCGTGGACACAGCGCGCACGAGGGCGCTGACCACGCCTGAGGGCTGCGGACGATGGGCCCATGCGGCGGCAGCTGGTGGCACCCTCGGTGGGTGAAGTTCGATGCCGGCGGCTTCATCCGGCGCGCGAGGCGCACCGCCGACCTCTCCCAACGGCAGCTGGCCGATCATCTCGGGATCGGCCACTCGACGGTCGCGCGCTGAGCTGCCGAGCGCCGACGTGCCCGTATGGCTGGTCGATGCCACCCTCGGGCTCGCCGGCTGGCGAGTCGCAGTTGTCGACGCCGCAGGCGATGAGGTCCTCCCAATGCGTGCGGACGGCGCGCGCGATCGGGCCGGTCGCAGGCTACCGGCGCATCTGGACCCGTGCATCGTGCCAGCGTCGCGCTTCCCGGACGGCTGGCGCGACCGACGCGACCGGCCATCGCCCGAGTTCGGCTTCAGCCGCCGACTCTTCCGTGACATCGAGCGCGCGGTGGACGGGACGCCGGATGACCATCCGGAGCACGTGGCGGCGGCCCAAGCGCGTCGGCGGAACCCGAGAAGAGGATGGCTGCGCGCGCTCCCGCCGCCGTCGTCCGACGGCGACGAGTGCGACACATCCTCCCTCGCACGCCCCGGACATCACCGCTGACTGAGTAGAGATCGACGTGTTCGCCGGCTGCGGGACGTCGATCTGTACTCAGTCAGCGGGGACGTTGCGGATCACGCGCCGACCGCGCGGACGAACGCGACCGCCTGCGTCCCCTTGAGCGTGTGGTTGCCCGCCGCGCCGCGACGGTGGCGACCTCGAGCCCTGCCGCGGTGCCTAGCGTGCCCCGTGTGCTGGCGTGCCCGGCCGGCCCGAGGCTGGGTACCCGCAAGGCGGGTTGCATGGCCCTGCCGGATCCACGGTGCGACGGGGTTGCCCATTCTCGACGCTTGTCTCTGCCCCACCTCCCGGGCCAGAGTCGGGCTCTGCCCCACCTCCCGGGCCAGAGACAAGCGCTAGTGGAGCTCACACCGCGTGCTCAGCGGGCGCTGCCTGCCAGTCACACCCCCAGCACGCCCAGCAACACCCAGCCACGCCAGCCACGGCACCAGGTCGGGTATGCCGCGATCGGAACTCGGCGGCGGGAGGCATCGCCGCTGGTGTGCCCGGGCGCTAGGTCTCAGTGCAGCAACGCCTCGGCGCCGACCGGGCGGAAGCCGGCCGCGAGGAACGCCCGCACGCTGGCCGCGTTGCCGGGTGCGATCTGCGCCCACAACGGCTCGCCGGGCGGAACCAAGCCGCGGGCGGCGGCGGCAAGCAAGCGGCCGAGCCCCCGCCCGCGGGCCGACTCTGCCACCTCGACCGCGACTTCCCACCGCCGAGCAACCCCTCGACCGAGGACGAGGATCGCGCCCGGTGTGGTCCACATGTGGACATCGGAGCGATAGCCAAGGGACCGGAGCACCCGAGGATGCTCCGACGGCTCGCGTTCGGTCAGCTCGGGCGCCCCGGTCGGTACGGATGCGGGCTCCGCGACGCAGATGATGTCGATGTTGTTGACCGCGCGCTGCACGCGAGCCGACAACGCCATCAGGAACGGCGGGCAGAGCGGTGCCGAGAGATCGTCTGCCGAGCAGAGCCGCGCTACCCACGCCGGGTCGACGTCGGCCGCGACGATGCTGCAGCCGCTGAACGCCAACACGCCGACAAGGTCCGGCGGCGACGGCGACAACACCTGCACGGCGGCACCCCATTGCGGCCAGCGTCCCGACGCAACGCCTTCGAGCAGCTCCCGAAGTGGATCGCTCACACGTTGAAGCCGAGCGCCCGCAGCTGCTCCCGTCCGTCATCGGTGATCTTCTCCGGTCCCCACGGCGGCATCCACACCCAGTTGATCCGGATGTCGTTGACGAGGCCGGTGCCGGGCTGGTCGCCGACCAGTGCGCTGCGGGCCTGATCCTCGATCATGTCGGTGAGCGGGCAGGCGGCCGAGGTCAGCGTCATGTCGACCGTAGCCGAGCCGTCGTCCTCGAGGTTGATGCCGTAGACGAGCCCGAGGTCGACGACGTTGATGCCGAGCTCCGGGTCGACGACGTCGCGCATCGCCTCTTCCAGATCGTCGAAGCTTGGCCGGTTCTCGATGGGTTGGGTCGCGGATTCGGTCATGCCGTCACTCCCTCACTGGTCACCGGCCGGCTGGCGGCCTGCGCAGTCGCGTCCTTGAAGGCCATCCAGCCGAGCAGCGCACACTTGATCCGGGCCGGGTACTGCGAGACGCCGACGAACGCAACGGCGTCCTCCAGCAGGTCGTCGTCGGGTTCGGCCTGGCCCCTCGACTGCATCAGGGACAGGAACGCCTCCTGCACGGCCAGCGCCTGCTCGAGCGGCTGATCGACGACGAGATCGGTCAGCACCGACGTCGAGGCCTGGCTGATCGAGCAGCCCATGCCGTCGTAGGACACGTCGGCGACCCTGCCGCCCTCGATCCGTACCCGCAGCGTCACCTCGTCGCCGCAGGCAGGATTGACGTGGTGCACCTCAGCGTCGTACGGCTCCCGCAACCCCCTGCGGTGCGGGTGCTTGTAGTGGTCCAGGATGATCTCCTGGTACATCGACTCCAGCTGCATCAGCTAAAGAACCTCTGCACGGCGTCGATGCCCTCGGCGAGCGTGTCGATCTCGGCGTGGGTGTTGTACAGGTAGAACGTCGCGCGCGTGGTGCCCGGGATGTTGAAGCGCCGGGCGAGCGGCCACGCGCAGTGGTGGCCGGTGCGCACCGCGATGCCGAGATCGTCGAGCACCTGCCCGACGTCGTGTGGATGCAACCCATCGACGACGAACGACACGGTCGCGCCGCGGGCCTCGGCCGTCACCGGGCCGATAATGCGCACGCCGGACAGGGCACCGACACGGGACAGCGCGTAGGACGTCAGCGCCTGCTCGTGCTCGGCGATCGCCTGCATGCCGACGCCGGACAGGTAGTCGACGGCGGCGCCCAGCCCGATCGCCTGCGCGGTGTTCGGCACCCCGGCCTCGAAGCGCGCGGGCGGCGGCATGAACGTGGTGCCGCTCATCTCCACAATCTCGATCATCGAGCCGCCGGTGAGGAACGGAGGCATCGCTGCGAGCAGCTCGCGGCGACCCCAGAGCACGCCCACACCCGACGGGCCGCACATCTTGTGCCCGGAGAACGCCAGGAAGTCCACGCCCAGGGCACCGACGTCGACAGGCATGTGCGGCACCGACTGTGCGCCGTCGATGACGACGACGGCGCCCACGTCATGCGCCCGAGCCGCGATGACGTCGAGCGGATTGACCGTGCCGACGACGTTCGACTGGTGCACGAGCGCGACGACCTTTGCGCGCTCGGTGATGACGCTGTCCACATCGGAGGTGTCGAGCCGGCCGTCGTCGTCGACCCGGAACCACTTCAGGGTGGCGCCGGTGCGTTGGCATAGCTGCTGCCACGGCACCAGGTTGCTGTGGTGCTCCATCTCGCTGACAACGACCTCGTCGCCGGGTCCGACCACGAACCGCGCGGCCTCGGGTCCCGACGTCGCCGCGTTGCTCATCGAGTAGGCGACCAGGTTGATGCCCTCGGTGGCGTTCTTCGTGAACACGATCTCGTCGGTCGCGGCGCCGATGAACGCCGCGACCTTCGCGCGGGCGCCCTCGTAGAGCTCGTCGGCCTCCTCGGCCAGCTGGTGCGCGCCGCGGTGCACCGCGGCGTTGTGCAGCTCGTAGAAGTCGCGTTCGGCGTCGAGCACCGCGAGCGGTTTCTGCGCCGTCGCACCGGAATCGAGGTACACCAGCGGGCGGCCGCCGCGCACCGTGCGTTGCAGGAGCGGGAAGTCCTTGCGCAACGCCTCGACGTCGAATGTTGGCGGCCCTGTCAAGAGCTGGGCCAGTTCGGTCATGACACCGCTTCCTTCGGCTCCCCGAACCGCACGTATCCCTCGGCCTCGATACGATCGGCGAGTTCCGCCCCCCCGGTTTCCACGATGCGGCCGTGATAGAACACGTGCACGACATCGGGCCTGATGTACTGCAGGATGCGGGGATAGTGGGTGATCAGCAGGACTCCGAGGTCGGTGGACTCACGCGCGCTGTTGACTCCGCGCGACACAGTACGCAGCGCGTCGACGTCCAACCCCGAGTCGGTCTCGTCGAGGATCGCGATCTTCGGCTTGAGCAACGCCAGCTGCAGGATCTCGTAGCGCTTCTTCTCACCACCCGAGAAGCCCTCGTTGACGCCGCGCTCGGAGAACGACGATTCGATGTCCAGCTCGGCCATCGCGGCGTTGACGTCCTTGACCCAGGTGCGCAGCTTTGGTGCCTCACCGCGGATGGCGGTGACCGCCGTGCGCAGGAAGTTCGACGTCGACACGCCCGGAACCTCGACCGGGTACTGCATCGCGAGGAACAGCCCGGCACGGGCCCGCTCGTCGATCTTCATCGACAGCACGTCTTCGCCGTCAAGGGTCACGGTGCCGCCGGTGACGGTGTACTTCGGGTGCCCCGCAATCGAGTAGGCCAGAGTCGACTTGCCCGACCCGTTCGGCCCCATCAACGCGTGCGTCTCGCCCGAGCTGACGGTGAGGTCGACACCCTTGAGGATCTCGGTGTCCTCGACGGACACCCGAAGGTCGCGGACCTGGAGCGTAGACACTGCTATTTCTCCTCGGTGAGTTGCACATAGACGTCGCCGTCGTCGATGCGGACGGGATAGACGGGAACGGGTCGGAGGGCGGGCAGCGCCGTCGGCATGCCGGTGGCGAGGTCGAAACACGAGCCGTGCAGCCAGCACTCGATCGTCGTGCCGTCGACCTCGCCTTCGGACAGGGCGACGTGCTCGTGTGAGCAGACGTCGTGAATGGCGTAGAAGTCGCCGGCGGCGTGGACGATCGCGACCGGTGAACCGGCGAGATCGACGTGCACAGCGGAATCGGCGGGCACGTCCGCGACGGAACAGGCGCGCGTGTAGTCGGTCATGTACCGGCCCGCATGAGCTCGTCCTCGATGGCCGCGAGCAGCCGATCCTGCACCTGCGGCACGCCGATCCGATTGACCACCTCGGCGAAGAAGCCGCGCACCACGAGACGTCGGGCTTCGTCGGCGGGGATGCCGCGCGACTGCAGGTAGAACAGTTGCAGATCGTCAAACCGGCCGCTCGCGCTCGCGTGCCCGGCGCGGAGGATCTCGCCGGTCTCGATCTCCAGGTTAGGCACCGAGTCGGTGCGGGCGCCGTCGGTGAGCACCAGATTGCGGTTCAGCTCGAACGTCTGCGTGCCGGTGGCTTCCGGTCGAATCCGCACGTCGCCGATCCAAACGGTGCGGGCGTTCTCGCCTTCGAGGGCGTTCTTGTACAGGACGTCGGAGCTGCAGTCAGGCTCGCCGTGGTCGACGAACAGCCGAGTCTCGAAGTGCTGGCCCGGTCCGGCGAAACTCAGCCCGAGCAGTTCGGCCCGCCCGCCTCGTCCGCTGAACCGCACCGTCGGCACGATCCGCACGATGTCGCCGCCGAGGGAGACGTTGATGTGCCGGTACGTCGCATCGCGACCGACCATGGCGGCGTACGACGAGAGCTGGATCGAGCCCGGCTCACAGTCGTTGATCGCGACAATGGAGAGCTGCGCGCCCTCGCCGACGACGATCTCCATGTTCGCCGCGATCTGGATCTCCCCCACGTGATCGAGCACCAGCGTCGCTCGCGCGTTGGCCCCGACCTCGACGACGTGATGCCCGTACGACCGGCCGCTGATTCCCTTGCGTACCAGCACAATCGGCTCACTGAGCTCTGCGTTCGCGTCGACTCGCACGTGCAGGCCACGGGTCGCGTTCGCCATCGCCAACGCACTGACACGGTCCGCGGGTTCGAGTGCACGGCCGAACGCCGCCGTCGACGACGGCTCGACGACGTCGACGTGCGCGCCATCGGGCACGGTGTTGTCGGCCTGGATGACGCCGTCCGGCTCGAACACCTCGAAGAATGGCCGGAGCCGGTCCACCGGCGAGAAGCGCCAGACCTCGTCCCGGCTGGAGGGAACCTCGAAGGCCTCGGGCTCGCGCGAGGTGAACCGTTCGGCCGGACTTCCCGTCGTCTGCGCGCCCGGGCCGGACAGCGAGACTTCGTGTTCGGCCGGCCCGGACTGGATCAGGGTTGCCACTTAGCCGACGGCTCCTTCCATCTGCAGCTCGATCAGTCGGTTGAGCTCGAGCGCGTACTCCATCGGCA
>QHCD01000068.1 GCA_003244255.1 Pseudonocardiales bacterium
CGGTACCGATCGGCTCGGCGGATGGCACCGTGAGGACCAGAGCGTCGCCTTGGCCACCGCCGCCGCACAGCCCCGCGGCACCGACGCCCCCGCCGCGGCGACGCAGCTCGAACGCCAGGTGCAGGGCGATCCGGGCTCCGCTCATGCCGATCGGGTGGCCGAGCGCGATCGCGCCGCCGTTGACGTTGACGATCTCCTCGCTCACGCCGAGGTCGCGCATCGACTGCACGGCGACGGCGGCGAACGCCTCGTTGATCTCGATCAGGTCGAGGTCGGCGACGGTCATGCCCTGCTTGGACAGCGCCTGGTTGATCGCGTTCGACGGCTGCGAATGCAGCGAGTTGTCCGGGCCGGCCACGTTGCCGTGCGCACCGATCCGCGCGAGCACCGGCGCGCCGAGCTCGGCGGCCTTGCGCTCGGACATCACCACGACGGCGCACGCTCCGTCGGAGATCTGCGACGCGGACCCGGCCGTGATCGTGCCGCCGGCGGCGAACGCCGGACGCAGCCGGGACAACGACTCGACGGTCGTGTCGGCGCGAATCCCTTCGTCGGCGGTGAACTCGATCGGGTCACCACGCCGCTGCGGGATCCGCACCGGCACGATCTCGTCGTCGAACAGTCCGTTCTTCGCCGCCACGGCAGCGCGCTGGTGCGACTGCGCGGCAAACGCGTCCTGCTCCTCGCGGCTAATACCAAGCCGGCCGTTGTGGTGCTCGGTCGACTCGCCCATCGCGATGTGTTCGAAGCTGTCGGTGAGGCCGTCGAAGGCCATCGAGTCGAGGACCTCGACGGCGCCGTACTTGTACCCGGTGCGTGAGCCCGGCAGCAGGTGTGGCGCGTTGGTCATCGACTCCATGCCGCCGGCGACGACGACATCGACCTCCCCGGCCCTGATCAGCTGGTCGGCGAGCGCAATGGCATCCAGCCCGGACAGGCACACCTTGTTGATCGTGATCGACGGCACGCTCATCGGGATTCCGGCAGCGACCGAGGCCTGCCGCGAGGGCAGCTGGCCGACGCCGGCCTGCAGCACCTCGCCCATGATCACGTAGTGGACCTGGTCGCCGGCAACGCCCGCGCGCTCGAGCGCCGCCTTGATGGCTACCGCGCCCAGATCGGGGCCGCGGAAGCCGGCGAGCGAGCCGAGCAGGCGACCGATCGGCGTCCGGGCGCCGCTGACAATGACGGAACCGGTCATCGGACATCTCCTCCGGCAGGCCGCCGCGGGGATGCTGGCGCGGCCCTCTGCCGCCACGATACCGAGCGAGCCGTAACGGGTCGCCCGCGTACGGTCGGGGTGTGTTCACCCGCATCGACCACGTCGGGATCGCCGTCGCCGATCTCGATGACGCCATCGCGTTCTACGCGCGCACGTTCGACCTGCGGGTCATCCATCTGGAGACCAACGAGGATCAGGGCGTGCGCGAGGCCATGCTGGCGGTCGGCGACAGCCACAACACCCAGCTGCAGCTCCTCGCGCCGCTCTCCGACGACTCACCCGTCGCCCGGTTCCTGCGCCACACCGGGCCCGGCGTCCAGCAGGTGGCCTACACCGTCGACGACGTCGACGCCGTCGCGCAGACGCTGCGCGAGCGTGGGCTGCGGGTGCTCTTCGAGCGGGGACGCCCGGGGACGGCCGGCTCGCGGGTCAACTTCGTGCACCCGAAGGACGCCGGCGGCGTGCTCGTCGAGCTGGTCGAGCCAGCACCGACACCCTCGGCGTAGGCGACGGCGCGGGCACGCACTCCGGCGGGTGGTCTGCGACCATGGGTCAATGTCGGACCTGACGCCTACGCAGCACCCGGGCGCGTCGTTCGACGTCGTCATGCGGGGATATGACCGGTCCCAGGTCGACGAGCACGTCGAGCGGCTCGGGTCTGACCTGCGGATCGCCTCTGCCGACCGCGATTCCGCCGCCGCGCGGTCGGCCGATCTGGCCAGCCTGCTCGCCACGGCCAATGCCCAGGTCACGTCGCTGGAGCAGAAGCTGGAATCGACCGGCCTGCCCAGCTACGAACGGATGGGCGAGCGCATCGCGGGCATGCTCTCGATGGCCGAGGCAGAAGCAGAGGACATCCGCCGCAAGGCACACGGCGACATGGCCGCCACCCGGGCCGAGCGCGACCAGCTCGACGCCGAGATCCGCACGATCCGCGAGGAGACGGCGCGGGACTGTGCCGCCGAGGTTGCGGCAGCACGCGCGCAGGCCGCAGCGATCCTGGACGACGCGCAGGCCGCCGCCGCCAAGGTGGGTGCCGACGCCGCCGACGAGCGCGCGAGGTCGGACGCCGCACGCGCCGCCGCCGACCGGGCCGCCGACGACGCCCGCCGGAAGGCCGACTCCGACTCACTCGCTGCCCGCGAAGCGGCAGACGCCGCCGCGAGCAGCGCCCGGGAGGCGGCCGACGCCACGGCGACCGCGGCCCGGGAGGCGGCGGACGCGGCCGCGGCGGCCGCACGAGCCGAGGCGAACGAAGACTTCGAACTCACCCTGAATGCTCGGCGCACCGAGCAGCACCGCGCCATTTCGGAGCGCCATCAGCTATCCGTGGCCGAGGCGGCCGAGCGCATCGCGACGGCCACCGCCGAGGCCGAGCGCATGGTCAGGGAGGCGCAGGGCCAGGTGGACCTGCTCACCGAGGCGCGCACGCGCGTGCTCGGCGAGCTGCGCCGGCTGCGCGACGAGATCGACGATGTCGCCGCCGAGGCCGGAATCGCGCCGCACGAGACGTCAGCGGGCTGAGTTCACGCGGTGGTCGACCGCACGGGTTCGTCCTGGCGCACGATGCTACGGCGGCGTCTGCGCGCGGCCGTCGCGCCCGGCCGGGCCGAGCCGGCCGAGGCCGCGCCGACAGCGCAATCCAACGAGGTCGCGGAAGGGGAGGCCCGGACCACGCAGCGGGCCGCCACGGCCGCCGGCGCGAGCGAGGACAGCCCATACGGCCGCCTCGGCCGGCCAATACATCCGCGCTCGCCGTTCCGCATGGGCTTCATCGGCGCCATCGGTGCCGGGCTGGTCTACCTGCTCTACAAGGCATTGGTCGTCGCCGAGTCGGTCCTCATCCTCGTCGTCGTCGCGGCGTTTCTCGCGATCGGCCTGAACCCACTGGTGAGCTGGCTCGAGCGCCATTCGGTGCGCCGCGGGCTCGCCGTGGGCATCGTGTTCATCGGCGCACTGGTGTTCTTAGGCGGGTTCGGGTACGCCGTCGTCCCGCCGATCGGCCACCAGGTTAGTCAGTTCATCAGGGAGCTGCCGGACTACGTGTCCCGGCTGCGCAACAACCGCACCGTCGCGCGGCTGGATGCGAAGTGGCATTTCATCAACCGGCTGAAGTCCTACGCTTCGTCCGGCGTCGGCACGACCGTCGCCACCGGCGTCGTCGGATTCGGCAAGGCCGTCGCAAGCGCGATCTTCAACACGGTGACCGTGCTGATCCTGACGCTGTACTTCCTCTCCTCGTTCAACCAGATCAAAAACACCGCCTTCAACCTGGTGCCCAAGTCACGCCGCCCGCGGGTCGTGCTGCTCGGCAACGAGATCCTGTCCCGCGTCGGCGGCTACGTCGGCGGCGCATTCGTGATCGCGCTGATCGCGGGCGGCACGTCGCTGCTGTGGCTGTTCCTCTTGGGCGTGCCCTATCCGCTGGCACTCGCGCTGATCGTGACGATCACCGACGTCATCCCGCTCGTCGGAGCCAGCATCGGCGCCGTCATCGCCACCACGACGGCGTTCTTCGTCTCGGTCCCGGTCGGCATCGGCACCGCTGCCTTCTACCTCGTGTATCAGCAGGTCGAGAACTACTTCATCTATCCGCGGGTGATGAAGCGCGCGGTCGACGTCAACCCAGCGGCTGCGATCGTCGGAGTGCTGGTCGGCGGCGCGGTCTTCGGCGTCGTCGGCGCGCTGCTGGCGATTCCGACGACGGCGGCGATCGCGCTGATCCTGCGTGAGGTGGTCACGCCGCGCCTCGACCAGCGCTGACCGCTCAGGCTGCGGGCAGGATCTCGTCGAGTGCGGCGAGGTCGTCGGCTGTCGGCGTCCATGCCGACGTAGCGGCGTTGCGACGGACCTGTTCCGCGGTGGTCGCGCCCGCGATCACCGACGCGACAGCCGATTGCGCGCCCAGGCCCGAGATCGCGACGTCGATCATCTCGATGCCACGTCCGTCCGCGAAGGACCGGATCGACTCGATGACGCCCCAGTCGGCGGCGTCGTAGAGCGCGCGCTTGCTGTCGCCGATCCTGGTTCCGCCGGCCGGCTCATCGTCTCGCCGGAACTTGCCGGTGAGCAGTCCGTTGGCCAGTGGGAAGAACGGCAGAATGCCTACGCCGTAAGCAGAACACGCGGGCGCGAGCTCGATCTCGACGTCGCGTTCGAGCAGGTTGTAGTTGTTCTGCGCGCTGACGAACCGCGGCCCGCCTGCCGAGCGGGCCAGGAAGTCGGCCTCGACGACCTGCCAGCCGGCGAAGTTCGACGAGCCGATGTAACGCACCTTGCCCGCATCGACGAGCTCGGACAGTGCGGCAAGGGTCTCCTCGATCGGGGTGACGCCGTCGGGCGCGTGGTACTGGTACAGGTCGATGTGGTCGGTTCGCAGCCTCCGCAGCGAGGCCTCGACCGCCCGGCGGACATACCGCCGCGAACCACGGGCACCCCAGTCCGGACCGTTGGCGCCGCGCATGTCCATGCCGAACTTCGTGGCGACGACGACGGCGTCGCGCCTGCCCTGCAGGCACTGACCCAGCAGGTCCTCGGACATACCCGGCTCGCCGCCGTAGATGTCGGCGACGTCGAAGAGGGTGATGCCCGAGTCGATCGCGGCGTCGACGACCGCCCGCGAGCCGTCGAGACTCTCGGTGCGCCGGCCGGTCCGGCCGAGGTTGTTGCAGCCGAGACCGACCACCGAGACGGTCAATCCGGAATCGCCAAGCTGCTGGTAACGCATGTCTGCCACGTACCCGACCCTAACCGGACTGGCCGTTGCGGTCAGCTACCCGACTGGTCGGGCGGCTGGCCATTCGCGGGCCAGCGGGCAGGCCTCCGGGCGCACCCGCTTGACGATCTCGTCGTGCACGGTCTCGGTGCGGCCGACGAGTAGGTGCTTGCCACCGGCGATCTCGACGACCTCGGCCTGCGGAACCCGCGCGAATCGGTGCCGCGCCTCCGGCGGCCGCAGGTAGTCGTCCAGTTCGGGGACGACCGCGGTCAGCGGCCGGCCGTCGTCGGCCCAACGGTCGAGGTCGGCGTCGGTTGCCGACCGCAGCGGCGGCGAGACCAGCACGGCGCCGACGACGTCGCCCAGCAGGCCGTGTCGCAGCGCGAGGTCGGCGCCGAACGACCAGCCGACCAGCCACGGCGCCGGAAGTCCCTCGGTAGCAACGAAATCGACGGCCGCGGCGAGGTCGTGGCGCTCGGCGTTGCCTTCGTCGAAGGTGCCCTCGCTGGTTCCGGCGTCGCTGCCGGTGCCGCGGGTGTTGAAGCGCAGCACGGCGATCTGCGCGGTGGCGGGCAGCCGGTATGCCGCCTTGCGGAACAGGTGGCTGTCCATCATGCCGCCGTGTGTCGGCAACGGGTGCAGGCAGACCATGGTGGCTCGCGCCGGCAGGTGCTCCGGCCGTGCCAGCTCGCCGACCAGCGCCAAGCCGTCGGCGGTGTGCAGGGTGACCGGACGTCGATCCGCCGGCAGGATCGTCGTGCCGCGGATCAGCTGCGACGTCACCGAAAACCCTTGGGCGACCGGTTGTTGCGCGCCCGCCAGCACGCGCTGTGCCAGTGCCGGCGGTGGTTCGCGTCGTCGTCCGCCGAGGCCCATACGACGACGTGCGGGGTTGCGGGTCGGATCTCGTGGTCGCATCCCGGGCAGCGGTAGACCTTCGTGCTCGACGACCCCGTGATCGAGCGCACCGTGTAGTCCTCGCCGGCCCACGTCTCGACCCGCTCGTTGCTCGGGCGCAGCGCCGTCTCCGCCGGTCTCCTCGCAGGACGGCGTCGGCTCACGTCCTCCACTGTAGGCATCGGCATCCGTTGCCCACTTGACCACCGGTTCCGCCCACAACCCGTGCTCAACTGCACCAGCGCCGCCTGCACCACGTCCTCGGCCGCGTGTGCGTTGCCGGTTAGCATGAACGCCAGGCTGCGTCCCAGCCCGCCGAGATCGCAGTTGACCACGTGCGCACCGGCGTGTCGAGGTGGCGAACCGCGATCTCGGCGATCAGCGGGGCATGACGGCGGGCGCAGGGGATCAGAACAGTCGCGTGCTCGGGTCGTCGAAACCGCGCAGCGCGTCGTAGTCAAGGGTCAGGCACTCGATGCCGCGGTCGACCGCGAGTACTCGTGCCTGCGGCTTGATCTCCTGCGCGGCAAAGACACCTCGCACCGGTGCCAGCAGCGGATCGCGGTTCAGCAGGCCGAGGTAGCGGGTCAGCTGCTCGACGCCGTCGATCTCGCCGCGTCGCTTGATCTCGACGGCGACCGCGACGCCGTTCGCATCGCGAGCGAGAATGTCGACCGGCCCGATTGCCGTCGGAAACTCCCGCCGCACCAGCCGAAACCCGCCGCCGAGCGTCTCGATCTGCTCGGCCAGCAATCGCTGCAGGTGCGCCTCGACGCCGTCTTTCTGCAGGCCCGGATCGACGCCGAGCTTGTGGCGGGATTCGTGCAGGATCTCCTCGATCGTGATGACGAGTGCATCACCGGTCTTGTCGTGCCTGACCGTCCACTGTGGACCGTCTGCGATCAGGGTGCACGGCGGGCTCATCCAGTTCAGCGGCTTGTAGGCGCGGTCGTCGGAGTGCACCGCCACCGACCCGTCGGCCTTGATCAGGATCAGCCGGATCGCCGACGGCAGATGCGCGCTGAGCCGGCCGCCGTAGTCGACGGAGCACCGGGCGATGACGAGCCGCACGGGTACGCACGCTACCGGAGCCGGCCGCACCGAGTGCGTCCAGAGCTATGGGCAGACGTCGACCTCGATGCGCTCGACGTCGGCGCCGAGGGCCTGCAGCTGCGGCACGAAACCGGCGTACCCCCGGTCGATGTGGTGCACCTCGGCGACGTCGGTGACGCCGTCGGCCACCAGGCCGGCCAGCACCAGCGCGGCGCCCGCCCGGATGTCGGTGGCGCGCACCGGCGCACCGGACAGCCGCGGCCGGCCGCGTACGACGGCGTGGTGCCCGTCGGTGCGCACGTCGGCGCCCAGCCGCACCAGCTCGTCGATGAACATGAACCGGCCCTCGAAGATGTTCTCGGTCACCATGGCGGCGCCGTCGGAGACCGCGGCCAGCGCGATGATCGCCGGCTGCAGGTCGGTGGGAAAGCCCGGGTAGGGCAGCGTGACGACGTCGACGGACCTCGGCCGCTGCTGCATGCAGACCCGGAATCCGTCGACTGTTGTCTCGACCGTCGCTCCCGCGCTGACGAGCTTGTCCAGGGCGATCTCCAGGTGCCCGGGCACGGCGTTTCGGACCGTGACGTCGCCGCGGGTGATCGCGGCCCCGATCGCCCAGGTGCCGGCAACGACGCGGTCGGGCACCGTCTGGTGGGCGACTGGCGACAGCGCGTCCACGCCGTCGATCACGAGGGTGGACGAGCCGGCGCCGTTGACCTGCGCACCCATCGAGTTCAGCATCGCTACCAGGTCGCCGATCTCCGGCTCGCGGGCGGCGTTGTCGATCACCGTGGTGCCCTTGGCGAGTACGGCCGCCGTCAGCAGGTTCTCGGTGGCACCGACGCTCGGGAATTCCAGCCAGATCGTGGTCCCGGTGAGCCGACCGGCGGTGGCGACCAGGAACCCGTGCTCGCTGGTGATCACCGCGCCGAGTCGTTCGAGGCCGCCGATGTGCATGTCGAGGCCGCGCGAGCCGATGTTGTCCCCGCCGGGCAGCGCAACGCGAGCCTCGCCGCACCGGGCGAGTAGCGGCCCGAGCACGCAGATCGAGGCCCGCAGCCGGCGGACCAGGTCGTAGTCGGCTTCGCTCTCGATTCGGTCTGGAACGTCCAGCTCGACCGTGCCGTCGGCGACCGTCGCGGCGCACCGCAGCCGCCGTAGCAGCTCGGCCATGATGGCGACGTCGGCGATCTCCGGCACCGCCGTCAGCGTGCAGTGCCCCGGCGCGAGCAGCGCGGCCGCCATCAGCTTCAGCGCACTGTTCTTCGCCCCGGTGACCGACACCTCGCCGGCGAGACGGGCACCACCGCGCACGCGGATCCGCTGCATCCGCAGAGTCTAGGAGGGGGCTGGCCGCCGCTATGGTCGACGGTATGGCCATCCACCTCACCCGCATCTACACCCGCACCGGCGACGACGGCACCACGGCGCTCGGCGACTTTACCCGGGTCGGCAAGACCGATCCGCGGCTGCTGGCCTATGCCGACGTCGATGAGACGAACGCCGTCATCGGGGTCGCCGTGGCGATGGGCGGGCTGGCGCAGGACGTCCGGCACGTGCTCGCGCTGGTGCAGAACGACCTGTTCGACGTCGGCGCGGACCTCTGCACGCCGATCGCTGACGGCGACGACCGGCTGCGGATCACCGCCGCCTACGTCGACCGGCTGGAAACGGCGTGCGACGATTTCAACGCGCGCACCGGGAAGCTGGACAGCTTCATCCTGCCCGGCGGCACGGCCGGCGCCGCGCTGCTGCACCAGGCCCGCACGGTGGCGCGCCGGGCCGAACGCAGCGTGTGGGCGCTGCTCGCCGTCGACGCCGAGCACAGCAACGCGCTCACCGCGACCTACCTGAACCGGCTCTCCGACCTGCTGTTCGTACTGGCACGGGTCGCGAACCCCGATGGCGACGTGCTCTGGCGCCCGGGGGGCAGCCGTCACCCGTAGGGCGCCGGGCGGGAGGTCAGCCAAGCGCCAGGCCGGGGCGCCCGAACCCGGGCGGCGAGGACTCCAGCCAGGACAGGAAGCCGGTCATCGCGTCCTCACTCATGGCGAGTTCGACGACGCCGCCGCTGCTGGTTCCGCATTCGATGATGACCGAGCCGGACTGCACCGCCCAGGCCTCCGCGCCGGCCGGCAGGCGGCGGTTGGAGACACCGAGTGAGGAGCGAGGCAGCACCCGCGAGGGCCGGCGCGAGAACGCGAACGTGCGGAACCACTGCAGCTCGTCGGCGGTGTACCGGCCGACGCCCAGCGCCCAGCCGCGTCCCATCGCCGCGGGTGCCGACCGCAGGCTCATGTCGATCGCACCGCCGGCCCGCAGCAGCAACCGGCGACGCAGGACCAGCACGGCCAGCACGACGGCGAGCACGGCGAGCACGACGGCGACGATCTCGACGAGCTCCACGCCGCGTCTCCCTCGCGCAAGCCGGCTCTAGACTGGCTGTCCCGCGGCACGCAGCCGCGTCAGCGCGCGCAGCTCGGCGGTCTTGGCCTGCCGGTCTTCCTCGTCGCCCGATCGGGCCCGTTCGAGCGCGGCTTCGGCGCGGGGGACGTCGATGTCCTCGGCGAACTCGGCCAGCTCGGCGAGTACGGATACACCCTTGTCGGTGACCGAGAGGAAGCCGCCGTGCGCGGCGACGATGAGCTCCTCGCCGCCGTCCTCGCGGATCCGCACCAGCGCGCCGGGAGCCAGCTCGCCGAGCAGCGGCGTGTGCCCGGCCATGATCCCGAGCTCGCCTTCGGTCGTGCGCGCGAGAACGATCGTCGCTTCGCCCGACCACAGTGGGCGTTCGACCGAAACCAGTTCGACGTGCACCGTCGCCACGGGCAAGTTCCTCTCCGCGTCGCACCTGTCCCGGCGCCACGAAGGGCGGCAACCGGGCGGAGTGTTGCCACTGTACTCACCGCCCGATCAGCCGTGATGCGCGCCCCAGACGGCGATGAGCACGACGATCACGACGCACAACACCATGCCGACGAGCAGCGTCCAGCCCTGACCGGGCTGGCCGGGACGTTGCGGATCGATCGGCATGCCCCGAGCGTACGACGGGTCAGCTCCCGAACTGCTCCGCCTTCTTCTTCACGTCCTCGATGCCACCGGCGTTCAGGAACGCCTGCTCGGGCAGGCTGTCGAACTCGCCGTCGCAGAGCGCCTTGAACGAGCTCACCGTCTCCTCCAGCGGGGTGAAGACACCGGGGATGCCGGTGAACTTCTCGGCGACGAAGAACGGCTGGGAGAGGTATCGCTGAATGCGGCGGGCCCGCGAGACGATGATCTTGTCTTCCTCGGACAGCTCGTCGACGCCGAGGATCGCGATGATCTGCTGCAGCTCCTGGTTGCGCTGCAGGATCTCCTTCACCCGCTGCGCGACGTCGTAGTGCTCCGCACCGACGTAGCGGGCGTCGAGGATCCGCGACGTCGAGGCCAGCGGGTCGACCGCCGGATAGATGCCGAGCGCGACGATCGACCGCTCCAGGTTCGTGGTCGCGTCGAGGTGCGCGAACGTCGCCGCCGGCGCGGGGTCGGTGTAGTCGTCTGCCGGCACGTAGACCGCCTGCAGTGAGGTGATCGAGTGCCCGCGGGTGGAAGTGATCCGCTCCTGCAGCTGGCCCATCTCGTCGGCGAGGGTGGGCTGGTATCCGACGGCTGACGGCATCCGGCCGAGCAGAGCGGACACCTCTGACCCGGCCTGGGTGAACCGGAAGATGTTGTCGATGAACAGCAGCACGTCCTGGCCTGCTACGTCGCGGAAGTACTCCGCCATCGTCAACGCCGAGAGCCCGACCCGCAGCCGGGTGCCGGGCGGCTCGTCCATCTGACCGAAGACCAGGCAGGTGTCGCCGAGCACGCCGGCCTCGGTCATCTCGGCGATCAGGTCGTTGCCCTCGCGGGTGCGCTCGCCCACGCCGGCGAACACCGACGTGCCGGAGAACTCCTGAGCGATCCGGGTGATCATCTCCTGGATGATGATGGTCTTGCCGGTGCCGGCACCGCCGAACAGCCCGATCTTGCCGCCCTGCACGTAGGGCGTCAGCAGGTCGATGACCTTGATGCCGGTGACCAGCATCTCGGTCTTGCCTTCCAGCTGATCGAATGACGGCGGGGGCCGGTGGATCGGCCACTTCTCGCCGTCGAACTTCGCGTCGGGATCGTCGAGGCAGCGGCCGAGCGTGTTGAAGACATGCCCCTTCACCTGGTCGCCCACGGGCACGTGGATCGGCCCGCCGGTGTCGCGCACGCCGACGCCGCGGACCAGACCGTCGGTGGCCTGCAGCGCGATGCACCGCACCATGTTGTCGCCGATGTGCTGGGCAACCTCGAGATCTAGCGTGGACGTCTGGTCCGCGATCGTGAGCTCGGTCATCAGCTGGTTGTTCAGCTCCGGCATCTGCTCGCGCGGGAACTCGACGTCGACGACGGCGCCGATGACGCGGACAACCCGGCCGCCCGCGGTGTGGTCGGTGTCGGCGGACGTGTGCTCGGCGGTGGCCGTCATGGTGACCTTGCCTCTCTTCCTCGGATCAGCGAGCATCGGCCAGCGCGTTCGCGCCGCCGACGATCTCGCTGATCTCCTGGGTGATCTCGGCCTGGCGGGCGGCGTTGAGCTGGCGGCGGAGGTTGACGACGAGCTCGTCGGCGTTGTCACTCGCCGACTTCATGGCCCGCTGCCGGGCCGCCGACTCCGACGCCGCCGATTCCAGCAACGCGGCGTAGAGCCGGGTGGTGACATACTTCGGCAGCAGCGCGTCGAGCAGCTCCTCGGGGTCGGGCTCGAACTCGTACAGCGGTATCAGTCCCTCGGGCGCCGGCTCCTCGGACTCCTCGATCACCATCGGCGCGATCCGCTTGGCGACGGCGTGCTGGGTGACGACGTTGACGAACTCGGTGTAGACGATGTGGATCTCGTCGACGCCCTCGATCTGGTCCTCGCCGCCGTCCGGCGAGCCACTTCTTGCCGGCGAGCCGGCAGGGCCGTCCGGCGAGCCACTTCTCGCCGATTCGACCGTGTCGTCCGCACCCGCGGTGAAGGCGGCGATCAGCGCGTCGCCGACGTCGCGCGCGTCGGAGTAGGCCGGCTGCTCGGAGAAACCGGTCCACTGGGCGTCGATCGGCCGGTCCCGGAACCGGTAGTAGCCAACGCCCTTGCGGCCGATGACGTAGAGCTTCGGTTCCTTGCCTTCCTCGCGCAGCAGCGCCTGCAGCTCTTCCGCCGCCCTGATCGCGTTGGCGCTGTAGCCACCGGCCAGGCCGCGATCGCTGGTCACCACCAGAACCGCCGCGCGCTTGGGCTCGGCCCGCTCAGTCAGCAGCGGATGGTCGACGCTGGCGCTGCTGGCGAGCGCCGTCAGCACCTTGGTGATCTCCTCGGTGTACGGACGGCTCGATTCCACCCGGCCCCGCGCCTTGGCGATCCGCGATCCCGCGATCAGCTCCATCGCCTTGGTGATCTTCTTGGTCGATTCGACCGAGCGGATCCGCTGGCGGAACTCGCGAAGCCTGGCTGCCACCGGCTATCCCTGCTTCTTCTGGGTCGTCTTCTGGGTCGTCTTCTGGGTCGTCTTTTGGGGGTAGCGCTTGACTTTCTCCTGCCCGACGTCGGCGGCGTCCATCGCGTCTGTCTCCTCGTCGCCGAGCACCGACCCGTCGGATGTCTGGAAGTCCTTCCGGAAGGACTCGATTGCCTTCTCCAGTGCGGATCTCACCTCGTCGTCGAGCCGGCCGGTTCCGGCGAGCGTCGCCAGCAGCTGTTCGTGCTCGTGCGCGACATAGTCTGCGAACTCGGCGTCGAACTTCACGACGTCGTCGATGGGGACATCGTCGAGCCTGCCGCTCGTCCCTGCCCACAGCGAGATGATCTGCCGCTCCACCGGCATCGGTGAGTACTGCGGCTGCTTGAGCAGCTCGACCATCCGCTCGCCGCGGGCCAGCTGCGCCTTCGACGTCGCGTCCAGGTCGGAGCCGAAGGACGCGAACGCCTCCAGGTCGCGGTACTGCGCGAGGTCGATCCGCAGCGTGCCGGCCACGGCCTTCATGCCCTTGACCTGCGCGTCGCCGCCGACCCGGGAGACCGAGTTGCCGACGTCGATCGCCGGGCGGATGCCGGCGTTGAACAGGCCGGTCTCGAAGTAGATCTGGCCGTCGGTGATCGAGATGACGTTGGTGGGGATGTAGGCCGAGATGTCGTTGGCCTTGGTCTCGATGATCGGCAGGCCCGTCATCGAACCGCCGCCGAGATCATCCGAGAGCTTGGCGCAGCGCTCCAGCAGCCGCGAGTGCAGGTAGAAGACGTCGCCCGGGTAAGCCTCGCGGCCCGGCGGGCGGCGCAGCAGTAGCGAGACGGCGCGGTAGGCCTCCGCCTGCTTGGTCAGGTCGTCGAAGACGATCAGCACGTGCTGGCCCTGGTACATCCAGTGCTGGCCGATGGTCGAGCCGGTGTAGGGGGCGAGGTACTTGAACCCGGCCGAGTCCGACGCCGGCGCCGCGATGATCGTCGTGTACTCCATCGCGCCGGCCTCGTCGAGCGCATCCTTGACGGTCGCGATGGTCGAGGCCTTCTGGCCGATGGCGACGTAGACACACTTGACCTGGCGTTTGACATCGCCGCTCTTCCAGTTCTCGACCTGGTTCAGGATCGTGTCGACGGCGACGGCGGTCTTGCCGGTCTTGCGGTCGCCGATGATCAGCTGCCGCTGGCCACGCCCGATCGGAGTCATTGCGTCGATCGCCTTGATGCCGGTCTGCAGCGGCTCCTTGACCCCCTGCCGCTGCACCACGCTCGGCGCCTGCAGCTCGAGCGCGCGGCGTTCGGTGGTCTCGAGATCGCCCTGCCCGTCCAGGGGGTTGGCGAGCGGATCGACGATCCGGCCGAGGAACGCGTCGCCAACCGGAACCGAGAGCACCTCGCCGGTGCGCTTCACCGGCTGGCCCTCCTCCAGGCCGCTGCCGTCACCGAGGATGACGGCGCCGATGGAGCGGATGTCGAGGTTCAGCGCCAGGCCGAGCACGCCGCCTTCGAACTCGAGCAGCTCGTTGGCCATGACCGACGGCAGCCCCTCGACGTGAGCGATCCCGTCGCCGGTGTCGATCACCGTGCCGATCTCCTCGCGGGAGGCCTCCGGTGTATAGGACGAGACGTACTTCTCGATCGCGCTGCGGATCTCCTCCGAGGAGATCGCCAATTCGGTCATCGCTTGAGTCAACTCCTTGGCGCCGGTGGCGGGTGATGCATCATCGTCGGGTGATAACGCGGCCGGCGTCGGCGAGGCGGCTTGCGACGCTGCCGTCGATCACCTCGTCGCCGACCTGCACGACGAGGCCGCCGATCAGGTCGGGGTTGATCTCGATCTGCAGCACGACGTCGCGGCGGTAGATCCGGCCGAGTGCGGCGGCGAGTCGTTCGGTCTGCGCGGTGGACATCTCCACGGCGCTGCGTACCGAGGCGACGTACCGGTGCCTGCGCGCCGCGGCTAGCTGCGACAGCGAGCTCAGGATGTGCTCGAGGGTGCGCTCCCGCGGGGCGGCGACGGCGCGGTCGAGCAGCTGGCGGGTGGCCGGCTTCACCTTGTCCTCGATGAGGGCGTCGATCAGCTGGCCGCGCCGCTCGAGCGGGAGGCTCGCGTTCGTGAGCGCAGCGGCCAGGTCCGGTGCACGGTCGACGATCCGGGCGAACCGGAAGAGCTCGTCCTCGACGTCGTCGAGCTCGCCGGACCTCTCCGCCGCGGCGAATGTCGCCTGCCGCGACAGGTCTTCGACGGCGTCGGTGAGGTCGCCGGGTGCAGACCACCGGGCCCGCGCGAGGTCACGGAGCACGCGCTGCGCCGGCTCGGACACCGCGCCCCCGAACACGGCCTGCCCCAGCGATTCGCGTTGATCCGCGGCGAGCGCGGGATCGGACAGCGCCCGGCGTAGCGCCGGCTGGCTGTCGAGGACGCCGACGACACCACCGAGATCACCCGCCAGCGTCCGCAACGCGTCCGCCGGCGCGGCTTCGGCGTGCTCGTCGAGCCGCTCCCGTGCGGCGGCGAGTGATTCCCGGCTGGCCAGTTGCATCAGCGTTTGGCCGCCTCAGCAGACTTGGCGGGCTGGGCCGGTTGGGCCGAGCTGCCGTCCCCCGCCCGGGCGGAGTTGCCGTCGGCCGCGACGTCGTCGGCGGAACCCTCGCTCATGCCGTCGAGGTCGTCGAGGAAGGAGTCGACGGTCGCCCGGCGGCTGTCCTCGTCCTGCAGCGAGGCGCCGATGATCCGGCCGGCGAGATCGACAGACAGCTGGCCGATCTCGGTGCGCAGCTCGGAGATCACCTGCCGCCGCTGCGCCGCCAGCTGCTCCTCGCCGCGGGCGGTGATGCGGTCGGCCTCGGCCTGAGCCTTGTCCTTGACCTCATCGAGGATCCGCTGCGCCTCGGCGCGGGCGGTCTCGCGGATCTGCGCAGCCTGGGCGCGCGCGTCGCCGAGCGACTCCTTGTACTCGCGCTCGGCCTGCTCCATCCGCTCCTTGGCCTCACGGCTCTCCCGCAGCTGCGAGGCGATGAGCTCCTGCCGATCGCGCATCGCGGACTGGATGTGCGGCACGACGTACTTCCACAGGACGTAGAGGATGATGACGAACGCCACCAACTCGGCGATGAACGTCGTGTTGGGGATCAGGAAGATGCTCGCCCTGGGGTTGGTCGTCCTCATGGCGGTGATTACTTGGCCAGGATGAAGACGAAGAGCGCCATGAACGCGAGGTTGATGAAGTACATCGCCTCGACCAGACCCACGGTCAGGAAGAAGATCGAGAACAGCCGGCCCTGCGCCTCGGGCTGCCGGGCGACACCGGCGATCGTCGCACTGCCGGCGAGACCGTCACCGACAGCGGCACCGATCGCGCCGCCGCCGAGCGCGAGCCCGCCGCCGATGAATGCACCGGCCAGTTGAATGGCTGTGCCGGTATCTACTGTCGCCATGTCTCTCCTCGGGTCGGGACTGAGTCGTCAGGTATGCGCGGCTGCGCGGTCGTCTGCGGACAGGACTTCGTCGGATATCGGCTCGTGAGCTGCCTCGGGCGATGACTCGTGGGACTCCTCGTCGCCGTGCCCGCCGAGGGCGAAGCTGAAGTACAGGATGGTCAGGAGCGCGAAGATGAAGGCCTGGATGACCCCGATGCCCATCGAGAACAGCTTCCAGAGGGCCTCGGGCAGCCACAAGATGAAGAACGGCATCAATCCGAACAGCGCCAGCATGACCCCGCTGGCGAAGATGTTGCCGAAGAGTCGCAGGGCCAGCGTGACCGGCTTGGCGAACTCCTCGATGATGTTGATCGGGGCGAGGTAGGCCGGCTTGAAGAAGTGGCCGATGTATTTCAGGCCGCGCTTGCGCAGCCCGGTCACGTGCATCAGCACGATGACGAGCAGCGCGAGGGGGAGGGTCAGGTTGACGTCGGAGGTCGGCGACGTCAGGTGGTAGCGCTCCGTGGTGGGGATGACCTCGAGCCAGTTGGCGACCAGGATGAAGACGAACAGCGAGGTCGCCAGCGGCACGACGAAGGGTGCCACCCGCTTGCCGATGGCCGCCTCGACCTGGTCGTCGATGCTGGCGACCACGGTCTCCCAGATCAGCTGCGGGCCGGTCGGCACGCCGCTGGTGGCCTTGCGGGCGATCAGCACCCCGAACAGCACCACGATCGCACCGGCGATCAGGGTGGAGATGATCGTGTCCTTGTTGAAGGCCAGGCCGGCGATCGTCCACTGGGGATGGGTACCGATCGTGTCGACGCCCGACGCGAGGTATGACGTCATGGGTTGCGTAGTTCCCTGATCAGCGGCATCGACGCACTGGCCAGCATCAGGATCTGAAACGCCGCGATGCCGCCGAGCACGCCGATGCCGTCCGGCAGCAGCAGCACGCACAGGCCGAGCCCGAGGAAGGTGATCAACGCCAGCCGGCCGAACACGCCGCGGATGAACCGTCCCTTGCCGTGGCCGGGGTGGCCGCCGTAGCGCGCGACGGAGCGCTGCACCAGCCAGCTGTTCAGGCCGCCCAGGCCGAGGCCCGCACAGACGAGGACGCCGGCGACCGGGTGTCCGACGAGGGTCAGGAGTCCGATCGCGACGACGCCGAGGGGCACGGAGACCAGCAGGCAACGCCGGAGATTTGCGGTTGCGTGCGCCGGAATCGCGGGCGTCTCGCTGCCGGGCGTGACTGCCCCGGTGTTCACCAGCCTGGTCCTCTCAGCCGCGCAGAAACTGCCGAATCCTCACGTACGTGATGACGCTGGCGCAGACGATGCCCGCGGTCAGCCCGATCAACGTCCACACCGGGAGCGTGCCCAGATGTCCATCGAGCGCGAGTCCCACGAGCAGGCCGCCGACCAGGCAGCCAACCGCCGTCGCCCCCAGCGTGACCAGCTCCCACACGCCCAGCGGCTGTTGCGCCACGCTGGGGGCCTAGCGCGCCAGCCGCTGTTGCATGCCAGGATTCAATCACACGACGGACATCGCGCCAGTCGGCGGGATGCCTGCAGGAGCGGTCATACCCGCGGGTAGGCCGGGTGCCGGGCGACCAGTGCGGAGACGATTTCGGCCACCTCGGCGGCGGCCGTGCCGTCGCCGTCGCGCACCGCGCGGCCGATCAGGACGGCCACCTCTTTCATGTCGCCCTCGGTCATTCCCTGCGTGGTCACCGACGGCGTGCCGACCCGGATGCCCGAAGCCACCATCGGCTTCTGCGGGTCGTACGGAATGGCGTTCTTGTTGAGGGTGATCCGCGCGGCGTCGCACCGGGCTTCGGCCTCGCGGCCGGTCACGCCCACCTCCCGCAGGTCGATCAGCGCCAGGTGCGTGTCGGTGCCGCCGGAGACCGGCCGCATCCCGTCGGCGGCCAGACCCTCGGCGAGTGCCTGCGCGTTGGAGATCACCTGGCGGGCGTAGCTCTGGTACGACGGCTGCTGCGCCTCCTTGAGCGCGACCGCCTTGGCCGCCACGGAATGCATCAGCGGGCCGCCCTGGGAGAACGGGAAGACCGCCTTGTCGATCTTCTGGGCGAGCTCGGCGGTGCAGACGATCATGCCGCCCCGAGGTCCGCGCAGCACCTTGTGTGTGGTGAACGTCACCACGTCGGCGAAGGGCACCGGGGAGGGGATGGCCTTGCCCGCGACCAGCCCGATGAAGTGCGCCGCGTCGACCATCAAGCGAGCCCCGACCTCGTCGGCGATGGCGCGGAAGGCTGCGAAGTCGATCAGCCGCGGGTAGGCGGTCGCGCCGCAGATGATCATCTTGGGCCGGTGCTCGCGGGCCAGGTCGCGTACCTCGTCGTAGTCGATCAGCTCGGTGTCGGCCGTAACCGAATAGCCGATCGTGTTGAACCACTTGCCGGAGAAGTTGACCTTGCTGCCGTGGGTCAGGTGCCCGCCGTGCGGCAGCGACATCGCCAGCACCGTGTCGCCCGGGTCCAGCAGGGCGGCGTAGGTCGCCAGGTTGGCCGAGGCGCCGGAGTGCGGCTGCAGGTTGGCGTGGTCGCAGCCGAACAGCTCCTTGGCCCGGGCGATGCCGAGCTCCTCTGCCTTGTCGACCTCCTGGCAACCGCCGTAGTAGCGCCGGCCCGGGTAGCCCTCCGCGTACTTGTTCGACAGGGTCGAACCCAGGGCGGCCAGGACAGCAGGTGAGGTGAAGTTCTCGCTGGCGATCAGCTGCA
>QHCD01000069.1:0-15661 GCA_003244255.1 Pseudonocardiales bacterium
TCAGTTCTAAAGCGCCGCCCACAACACGGATGCGAACGGCGGCGCCTATGGGAAATCTCAGCCTCAGCGCACCACGGCGGTGCGCCACGCACTGGCGACGGGAGTGCTGCTCGGCGGCGAATCCTGACTGATCCGCGGGCTTCGGTGAGGTGCGCGAACAC
The DNA here is from genome assembly GCA_003244255.1 of Pseudonocardiales bacterium. GTDB lineage: Bacteria > Actinomycetota > Actinomycetes > Mycobacteriales > QHCD01 > QHCD01. Next base: position 162 of record QHCD01000069.1, read on the forward strand.
CCCACCGAAGCATAGAAATCGACCTCTGAATCCGTAGCGCAGGAGAGGACCAGTTCCATGAAAATCTTACGTCACCGCCCGGGTCGAGCAAGCGTCGTCTTGTTTGCCGTGATCGCCATGGCTGTCGGCGTCGCCGTGAGCGGACCGGCTGCAGCTTCTACTCCAACATCATCGCGTCAGGCGCTTGCTCGACAGGCAGCCAACAATCTGCTGCCTGTACAACATCGGATCGATGCCCAGCTCCAGCTGACGCCGGGAGGCCGGCAGGTGAGCAGGACCGAGATCGCTTGGCACGGCGGACAGGTCCTGATGTTCTTCCCGCTTGCAGGCCACCGCACGGCTGCACCGGACTCGCTCGCTTCGTCGAGCCCGGGCGCTTCGGTGCAACCGCTAGACATTCACGGCTGCCCGAGTTACGTGTTTGGCAACGACTGGTACTGCTTCTACCAAGATAAGAATTGGGGCGGCCGGCGGCTTCAGTGGTCAGACGCATACCACAATCCCGTCTATTTCAGCGACTACGGGTTCGAGAAGCAAACCTCATCGTGGGTAAACGGCGGAGGTAAGACTATCTTCGTCGACAATTCGAGCGGCGGCCAGCTGTGGCAAGAGGCTGCCCACACCGTCTCTTCCTATGTTGGCGATGCCAGGAACGACAAGGCATGGTCCTTCACTACGTCGTAGTTCCGGTCGCCCGCATGAAATGAGTAACGCGGCGGTCAGTTGACAGTTGGACCCGTGGGCCCCTATTCCCCTTCGTACCTGGGGAGTAGGGGCCCACGGCTGTGGGCTGGCTGCTGCGTGAGCAATGCTTGAAACCTGTGGATCGGGTTCCGGGATCGGAGATGCGGAGGGGCGTACCTTCCCGGTGATCGATTAGGTCGCTCAAGCAGGCCGGCGCGGCAACGCTGGCTGGGGAGGCACGCCCATGCTCAAGGTAGTGCAGGTAGCGGAGGAATCGCAGTCGGCCACGTCGGTGCCGTCGGGCTCGCTGTTGGACGAGATCGCCCGGGCGGGTGCGCGGCGGATGTTGGCGGCCGCTCTTCGGGCTGAGGCCGACGCCTACATCAACCAGTTCCTCGACGAGCGCGACGAGGACGGCCACCGCCTGGTGGTGGGTAACGGCCACGCCGAGCCGCGGACGGTGACCTGCGCGGCCGGTGCGGTCGAGGTCCGCGCGCCGCGGGTCAACGACAAGCGCACCGACGAGGCGACGGGTGAGCGGAAGCAGTTCAGGTCGGCGATCCTGCCGGCGTGGTGCCGCCGCTCGCCGAAGATCACCGAGGTGCTGCCGCTGCTGTATCTGCACGGCCTGTCCGGCGGCGACTTCGTGCCCGCGCTCGAGAGCTTCCTCGGCACCGGCGCGGGCCTGTCCGCCTCGACCGTGACCCGGCTGACCGAGCAGTGGCAGGACGAGCAGAGAGCCTTCACACCAAGGGATCTGTCGCAGGTCGACTACGTCTAGGTGTGGGCCGACGGCATCCACGTCAACATTCGCCTCGGCGAGGACAAGCTCTGTCTGCTGGTGCTGATCGGGGTGCGCGCCGACGGCAGCAAGGAGCTGATCACCCTCGCCGACGGCTACCGAGAATCGGCCGAGTCCTGGGCCGACCTGATGCGCGAGGCCAAACGGCGCGGCATGCGCGCCCCCGTGCTGGCCGTCGGCGACGGCGCGCTCGGGTTCTGGAAGGCGCTGCGCGAAGTGTTCCCCGAGACTCGGGAGGCCCGCTGCTGACTGCACAAGATCGGTAACGTGCTGGCCGCGATGCCGAAATCGGCGCACCCGTCGGCGAAGAGCGCCCTCGCCGAGATCTGGAACGCCCAGGACAAGACCCACGCCCTGGCCGCCGTCAAACAGTTCGTCGAACTGTTCGGCGCGAAGTTCGCCAAGGCCGTCGCCAAGATCACCGACGACCTCGACGAGCTGCTCGCCTTCTACGACTACCCCGCCGAGCACTGGATCCACCTACGCACGACCAACCCGATCGAGTCGACCTTCGCCACCGTCCGGCACCGCACGAAGATCACCCGCGGGCCGGGGTCGAAAGCCGCCGGTCTGGCCATGGCCTACAAGCTGATCATGGCCGCGCAAGACCGTTGGCGCGCCGTCAACGCACCCCACCTCGTCGCGCTCGTCCGGGCCGGCGCGACGTTCGTCAACGGCAAACGCGTCGAACGAGAAGAACATCAACAAGCCGTCACGCCATCAGTCGAGACCGCGGCGTGAAACCGCCGATCCACAGGTATTGACAATTGCTCTGCTGCGTTGGCGGCCACGGTGCTTCCGCTAGTGATTGGAGGACGTGATGTCCGCCTGCAGGTAGGTTTCGTAATCGATGACTGCAGGGATCTTCACCCCAAGCTTCCCCGGTGTTGTCGGGAGTACTTCGTCACTACCGAGTATTCGACCGTCGACCTTGTCCACGATCAGTTCGTATCGGGTGGGAAGCCCGCTGTAGTTCGAATCGAGAGAGAAGAGCTCGCCGGGTCGACCGGCTCGATCATTGACCGGGCCGCGATAGGTTAGGCTGGGTAGCTTCGAGATTACCCGGAGAAGCGCGGCGCGCTGCTGAGGGTCAAGGACCTGTTCCTTCACTAGATCGGTCACTGCTGCGATGGTTTCAGCCGGTCCGTTGGCCACCGGATGGCCGCGGGTAAGCCATTTCGCCAGCGCTGCGGGATCGGTCGGTGCCGCCTGGGGCCAGATGAGTGAGAAGCTCGGCGACGTGACAGTGTCGGTCCTCGTGTCGGAACCGGGCATGCCCTGACGCTGCCACGCTTGCTTGGCTGCGCTCGAGGCGAAGATCGGAGTGAGGTAGTGCCTGACCTCCCGCCCCGAACCGTCCGGCGCGATCCATACCTCGCGGTGTTCCGGAATCACGGCCGAGGTGACCTGCTGGTTGTTGATGCGTGTCGTCAGCGCCCAGGTATCCAGGGAAAAGTGTCGATATCCTGACTTCGCGGGACCAGCGGGCAGGCTGCGTGTGCGATCGATGATGGCGCCAAGGACCGCCGCGGCGGAGCCGGGCATGTCAGGCGCTCCAGTCGCCAGCAGCGGAGGGGTGGCGGCGGCGGATGCTGACTGTTCCCCCGGTCCAGGGCCGTCGATGTACACGACCACGCCGGCGACGGCGACGGCTGCCAGTCCAGTGATAGCCACTCGGCGCGAAATCCGCCGCTGCGTCACCGTCGCGGAAGCGGTGGCTTTGTCCTGCGACGGGCCAGCATCCGCAAGGATTCGACAGAGAATGGCGTCAGTCGTCGATTCGTCCGTTCGTGACTGATAGCCGAGGGTCGGATCAAACCGGCCTGCCAGTTCCCTAGTCTGGTTCGGGAGACGACTCATTTTCGTAGCGCTCCTCTTGATTCGCACAGTTGTGCCGTCACCGACGACGGCTTCACAGCTGAGTCGGCGTCCTCCGACCGGCCCGGTGATTCTTCCTCTGACAGGGCAACCCGCAGCCTGCGCCGAGCCCGATGCAGTCGCATCGCGAACGCTGACGTGCCACATCCGGCCACCAGAGCCGCTTCCCGTAGCTCTAGCCTCTCCCATGCCACCAGTAGCACGGCCTCTCGTTCGAGCTCCCGCAGGCCATTGAGCGCTTGTTGGAAGACGATCCGCTGCGCGATAGCTGGCGAGTGGTCTTCCACCGATTCTGTCGATGACGTTTTGACGCGTTCACTCAGGTGCCTAACCCGACTCCTACGCCGCAGCTCGTTGGCCAGCATACGACGCGCCACCCCGTATAGCCACGGGAGGGGATGCTCAGAATCGAACTCGTCAAAGCGTCGCCAGGCGACGGTAAACACTTCGGCCACCACATCGGCAACGTCGACCTCAGGCGCGCGGCGCAGCACGTACCTTTCGATATCGACGCGATGCTGCCGGTAGAGTGCGGTGAAGCGCTCTGCGGGCTCAACCATTCGCTTCCCCTCTTTCATAACCTTGTGTCCGGCAGGACCGCTGTCTTCACATGTTCATCCCGACATCGTGACGGGTGGGTTTCCCCCGAGGCCGAGGGGACGGCCTTGGCGGCTTGGGCGAGGCCGCGCGCCGCCACCCCGCGGCGTGGTCTTGGGGTGGGGTGGGGCGGGGCGGCACTGCTCGGCGAGCCCTGAGTGAGGGTGGCGCAGCAGGGGCGCCGGTTGCGGCAGCGGCTCGCCTCGACGACGATGTTGGCACCGCGCACGGCCGATTCCCAATCGCCCGTGACGACGATGCCCTTGCCCAGGTCTCTGCGCAACGTCGCCGCGAACGCCTCGCGGCTCTCCGGCCGGCGCGAGTGGACCCTGATCTCGTCGAAGTCGAAGAGCCGGTCGAGCAGCCGCACGTTCCAGTACGACGTGCCGCGCGCGCCGATGTGGCCGAGGATCTTGGCGTCCGGACGCGCGAGGTGCTGGGCGCCGATCGCAGTGACGGCGCCAGTGCGCATCGCGGTGATATCGGTCGCGTCGATGACGGCGGTCGGGACGCCGGTGTGGGCGTCGAACAGGGTCAGCACCCCCATCTCGGACGGCAGGCCACGCTGGTAGTTGTCCAGGTAGTCGCCCGACGACCTTCACCCCCGCCATACCGGATGGCGCGACGTACCCGCGGAGCACGTTGAAGTGGCCGTGGAAGGTCGGATCGGGTTCGAGGTGCACCCGCGGTTCGATGACGGTCTGACCGCGGCCAGCGGCGACCAGGCCGCCGCGGACCGCGCCGAGGATGTCGTCGTCGCCGAAGCCGAGCGCGCGGACGTCGGGACCGCCGAGAAAGGTGAGCTCGATCGATGGCACCCCGCGCAGGCTACGCGGAGGTCGGCGGTGGCGTGGTCGTGCATCGTGGCCGTCGCGTGCCGGCGCTGTTGCGCGCAGCCGCCTCTTGCGCGCCGCTTGTCTCTGCGGTCGCGGGCGTTGCGGGCAGCCATCCGCCTGTCACAACCCGTGCGCCCGCACGATCAGGACGGCCGCGTCGGCGATCGCCACCAGGAGCACCACGCGGAACGGCGCACGCGATCCAGGACGGCGCGAGGCGAGCCGGCCGCCGAGCAGCGCGAGCACAACCGCACCCAGCGCGAGGCCTCCGATCAACGCCACGATCGCGGTGCCGCTCGCGCCCGGCCCGGCGACGAGTAGCCCGCTCGCCGCGAGCAGAAACCCGATGGCGGCACCGAGCGACGCGTGGGCGCCGATCCGGTGCGGAAGGCCGACGACGCCAGCGACGCGATCGTCGTCGAGGTCGGGCAGGACGTTCGCAAAATGGGCGCCGACGCCGAGCGATGCGCCCGCGACGAGCAGCCACACCGGCGGCATCGGGTGTCCGGGCAGCCCCAGGACCACGAACGCCGGAAGGCCGGCAAAGCCGACGGCGTAGGGAAGCGGCGAGGTGATGGTCGCCTTCAGCCCGAGGTTGTAGCCCCACGCCGCCGTCACCCCGGCGAGGTGTGCCAGGGCCGCGCGCCAGCCGCTCAGCAGTGACAGCGGGACCGCTGCCGCCAGCGCGACGAAAGCCGCGATCCACACCGTCCGGACCGCGACCGCACCGGCAGGGATCGGCTTGTCGATACGGCCGGAGCGGCGGTCGCGATCGCGGTCAACGTAGTCGTTGCACCAACCGACCGACAGTTGCCCGGCGAGCACCGCGGCCGCGACGCCGACGGTGCCGACGCCCCGGCCGGCCGCCGCCGCGAAGGCCGTGAACACCGCGGTCACTGCGACGGTCGGCTCCGGGTGGCACGCGCGGGCCAGCGGCAGCACCAGCGCCCCCGCCGTCCGCCGACCGCTCACGCCGAGGAATCCTCCCAGTTCGCATCCGGCCTCGCCGCCACGCCATGCTGTAGGCATGCCCGCACCGCGTCGTGCTCGCAACGACCCCAAGCAGTACGACGACCTGGTGGCCGAGTGGTGGCCGCCACGCGGTGCCTTCGCCATGCTGCACTGGCTCGCCGCCGCCCGGGCCCGCCGGATCCCGCCGGCCCGCGCGCCCGGGACCGTGCTGCTCGACGTCGGCTGCGGTGCGGGGCTGCTCGCCCCCCATATCCGAACGCTCGGTTACCGGCACATCGGCGTCGACGTCTCGGCATCCGCGCTGGCGCTCGCCCGCACGCACGGAGTTGCACCGTGCCTGGCCGACGCGCGCCGGTTGCCGATGGCGGACGCGAGCGCTGGCGTCGTCGTCGCGGGGGAGATCCTCGAGCACGTGCCCGACCTGCCGGCCGTCATCGCCGAAGCCTGCCGGGTGCTCGCGCCCGGTGGCACGCTGGTCGTCGACACGATCGCGGCGACCCGGCTCGCGCGGGTGGTGGCAGTCTCGATCGCGGAGCGGCTGCCGTTCGGCGCACCTCACCGATTGCATGATCCCGCGCTGTTCGTCGACCGCGAGCGCCTGGTGCGAGACTGCGCCCGGCACGGCGTCAGCCTGCGGCTCTACGGCCTGCGCCCGTCGATCCCGGCGTTGGCGGAGTGGTTCGCGCACCGCCGCGACGACGTGCCGATGGTGCCCACGCGGCTCACCTGCGTGCTCTTCGGCGCGGTCGGCGTCAAGGCCGTTCCGAACCGTTCCGCCACGCCGGCCGTGCGGGTGGGTATGGGCGGGTCATGACGACGACGGTGGGCCGCGAATCGGCGGTCGAGGCGGCCCGTGTCCTCGCGCCCGCTTTCGCGAGCCGCGCGGTCTCCTACGACCGCGACGCGAGCTTTCCGGTTGAGGACTTCGCCGATCTGCGCGCGGCCGGCCTGCTCGGTCTGATGGTGCCGACCCGGCTGGGTGGTGCCGGCGCCGGATTCGCCGACTACGCCGACGTCGCGATGGAGCTCGCTGCGGGCAATGGGGCGACGGCCCTGATCTTCAACATGCACGCCTCGGTGACCGGCGCGCTCGCACTCACCTCCGACGAGATGGCCCGCGCTGTCGGGGCACCCGAGTCGTACTTCGCGATGCGAGATCGAGTGCTCGCGGCGGCGTCCGACGGCGCGCTCTACGGCGTCGCGATGTCCGAGCGCGCGGCCGGCTCGCGGCTCTCGCAGCTGGAGACGACCTACCGGCCCGACGGCGACGGCTGGCGGATCAGCGGCGTCAAGACATTCTGCTCGGGCGCCGGGCACGCCGATGCCTACCTCGTCGCCGCCAGGGCGATCGACGACCAGGCCAAGGTCTCGCAGTTCCTGGTCGCCGCCGAATCGCCAGGCATCGCGGTAACGCAGACCTGGGACCCGCTCGGCATGCGCGCGACCGCCAGCAACGACGTGAGCTTCGACGTCGTCGTCCCGCCGGACGCGCTCGTCGGGGGGATCGAGGGCCTCGGTGTGCTGCTCGCGCAGGTGATGCCGCAGTGGCTGGTGGCGTCGTACTCCGCGGTCTACGTCGGCGTTGCGCAGTCTGCACTGGATGCAGCGGTGTCCTATGTGGACGGTCGCGGGCTCGGCCGGTTGCCCGCGGTGCGCGCGCGGCTCGGCCGGGCCGACGCCGGCGTTGCTGCCGCGCGTGCAGTGGTGCGCGAGGCGGCGCGCCGGGTCGACGCCGCGCCCGGACATCCCGAGACCAACCGCTGGGTGTGGCGGGCGAAACTGCTCGCCGGCGAAACGGCCGCGACCGTTGCCGCGTCGATGCTCGAAGCCTGCGGTACCGCCGCCATGCGCCGCGGCAACCCGCTGGAGCGGCTCTACCGCGACGCGCGCTGCGGGTCGCTGCAGCCCGCGACCAGCGACGTCTGCGCCGACTGGCTCGGCCTCGCAGCACTCGGCAAGGATCCGGAGAACGACGCCGAGGTGCGGCGCTGGTGACCAGCCCGACCCGCGCCGCCGCAGCCATCGTCGCCGTCACCCACGCCGTGCCGACCGGCCAGGACCAGGACGCGTTGTGGAGCGACTTCTTCGCCGCGCGCTACGACGACGACCCGCGCGCCGCCCGGCTGTGGCGGGCCGCAGGCGTTCGGCGGCGGCACGGCGTCGTCGACCCGCGCGAGCTCGACGTCTCGGCGTGGGGAACCGGCGCGCGGATGGAACGATTCGTCACCGACGCGGTGCCGCTGGGCAAGGAGGCGACGTCCGCGGCGCTCTCGCAGGCTGGACTCGCTGCCACCGACGTCGGGCTCTTCGCCGTCGCTTCCTGCACCGGATACGCGACGCCCGGGCTCGACATCATGCTGGCCCGCGACCTGGCGATGGCGGCGGACGTGCAGCGGCTCGGGATCGGCCACATGGGCTGCTACGCCGCCGTACCGGGCGTCGGCGCGGCCTGTGACTTCGTCGTCGCCCGCGGCCGTCCTGCCGTCCTGCTCTGCTGCGAGCTCACCAGCCTGCACGTCCAGCCAGCCGGCGCGGGCGGTCCACTGACGCGAGCCAATCTCGACCAGCTGACGGCGCACTCCCTGTTTGCCGACGCCGCGGCGGCCGTCGTGCTGCGTCCCGATTCGGCCGGCCTGCAGGTGGTCGACGTCGCGGCGATGACCGATCCGGCCACCGCCGACCTGATGACCTGGGACGTCACCGACACCGGCTTCCGGATGGGTCTTTCGCCGCGCGTGCCCGACGTGCTGGCGCGGCACGTCGTTCCGATGGTCGGTGAGCTGCTCGCCCGCCATGGCATCGGGATCGACGACGTCGGTTACTGGGCGGTGCACCCGGGCGGGCCACGGATCCTCGACGTCGTCGCCGACCGGCTAGGCCTCGCCGACGGCGCCCTCGACTGCGCGGCCGGTGTCCTGCGCGATTACGGCAACTGCTCATCGGCCACGGTGTTAATGGTGCTGGAAACCCTTATGCAACAAGGAATTGGGCCTGGCGCGTGGATCGTGATGCTGGCCTTCGGGCCCGGCCTCACGCTCTACGCCGCGCTGTTGCGGCACACTGCCTAGGTGTCCGCCGCCGTCACCCTGTCGAGCCGCCAGGGCCGCGGCATCCTGATCACCACCGTGCTGGGCTCGGGCATGGTATTCCTCGACGGCACCGTCGCGACCGTCGCGACCAAGACCATCGGCAAGGACTTTAACGCGAGCTTCGGCGCGCTGCAGTGGGTGTTGACCGGCTACACCCTGCCGCTCGCCAGCCTGATCCTCGTCGGCGGCTCGCTAGGCGACCGGTTCGGCCGGCGCAGGACGTTCCTGGTCGGCGTGGTGTGGTTCGCCGCGGCCTCGGCCCTGTGCGCGCTCGCACCGGGCATCGAGACGCTGGTCGCAGCGCGCGTGCTCCAGGGCGTGGGCGGTGCGCTGCTCACGCCCGGCAGCCTCGCGATCATCCAGGCCAGCTTCGGCCGCGACGACGCCGCGCGTGCGGTGGGTGCGTGGGCGGGGCTCTCCGGCGTTACGACGGCCGTCGGCCCGGTGCTTGGCGGCTTTCTCGTGCAGGATGTGTCGTGGCGGTGGGCGTTTGCGATCAACGTGCCGCTCGCCGTGGCCGTCGTCGCGACCGGCCTGCTGTGGGTGCCCGAGTCGAGCGCGCCGCACGCTGTGTCGCGACCTGACGTCTTCGGCATCGCCGTCGTGATCTGCGGGCTCGGCGCGTTGACATACGGACCGATCGACGCCGGTTCCAACGGCTGGTCGGCACGCTCGATCGCCGTTACGATCGCCGGCATCGTGCTGCTCGGCGCGTTCGTCGCGGTCGAACGTCGTGCTGCCGATCCGTTGGTGCCCTTGGGAATCTTCGCCGATCGCACGTTCAGCGGCGCGAACATCATGACGTTCATGACCTACGGCGCCTTGTCGGTGATGTCGTTCGTGCTCGTCGTGCAGCTACAGGTGTCGGCCGGCTACGGCGCGCTCGCGGCGGGCATCGCGACGCTGCCGGTGACGGTCGTGCTGCTTGTGCTCTCGTCCCGCTCGGGCGCGCTCGCCGCCCGGATCGGACCCCGGTTGCAGATGACGGTGGGACCGCTGCTGGTGGCGGCCGGCATGGCGTTGACGACGCGGATCGACGCGCATCACCGCGCCTACCTGCCCGACGTGCTGCCCGGCGTGCTGGTATTCGCGTTCGGTCTCGCGGCACTGGTCGCCCCGCTGACCGCCACCGTGATGGCGTCGGTACCGGCCGAGGAGGTCGGCATCGCCTCCGGTGTCAACAACGCGGTCGCGCGGGCGGCCGGCCTGCTCGCGATCTCGGTGCTGCCGGCGTTCGCCGGGCTTTCCGGCGATGCTTATCGCTCTGCCGACGCGATGACGCACGGCTTCCGGATCGTCGTGTTGCTGTGCGTCGTAATGCTCGTCCTCGGCGCGGGGGCGGTGGTCGCGACCGTGCGCACCAACTTGCGTGCGGCGTGAACTATGGCCGCCAGATGCGCCCGCGCGCACCGGCATCCGGCAGCGGACGGGTCGCCTCCCACTGCCGGCGCCACTCCGCGCCCGCTGGACCGGTCGGTGGCATCAACGTGCCCGCCGCGCGCGAGGATCCCCACCAGCCGAGTTCCTCCTCGGCCCACAGCTGCGTGACCGCGTCGAGCATCCGCACCGAGAAGTCAGCCGCCGTCTCGCCGGTCTCCGGTACCAGCGGCGGCCCGAAGCGGATTGCGATACGCGGGCGCCCGGGGCGCGGCCAGTTGCGGCCGCGGGGCATCGCGGCGTAGGCGCCGCGGATCGCCACCGGAACAGCGGGAACGCCCGCGTTGCAGCACAATTGCGCCGTGCCGAGCCGGAACGGATGCATCCAGCCGTCGGGGGAGCGAGTGGCCTCCGGGAACAGGAGCAAGTTCCAGCCCTCGGCCAACAGCTCAGGTGCGATCGACTTGATCCGCCGGTTACCGAGCCGCTCGACCGGGAACGCGTTGAACATCAGCGCAGAGACGGTGGCCCGCCAGCGGGCGTCGAAGAAGTAGTCCGCGGCCGCGCCGACGGCGACGTGCTGGGCCAAGCGCGGCGGAAGGCTTCGCAGCAGCAGCGGGGTGTCGAGATGGCTGGAGTGGTTGGCGACGATAACCACCGGGCCGTCCACACGGTCGAGCCGGTCGGCGCCGTAGACCCGTGGGCTGACCTGCGACCACACCAACGGGCCGAGCAGCCCGCGCTGGATTCCCGCGCGAGCCAGCCGGGCCGGAGTGGTGCGGGCCCACGCGGTCGGGAACTCCCGCCGTTCCTTCGGCGCCGCCCACCGCTCGGCCGATCGCGGCGTGCGGGAGCGGCCACGCCAGTCGCGCGCGTGCGAGACCATCTTGACCTCGTCGACGAGCCCCACGGCATCCTCACGCCCCAGCTTGCGGGGTCATCGCACGTCGGCGATCGTGTTCGGCGCTCCGTGCAGGTAGGCGATCGACGGCGATCGGCCCACCTTGCCGCTGGCCATCTCCAGCGCGTCGGCGAGCGTCGATGCGGTCCGGAACCCCAGTCGCGATGCGGTCGGGCGATCGGCGCCCACACAGATGATGTCGCCGGCGTGTGCCAGCGCCCGCGCACCGAGGTACCACATCAGGAACGGGTGGGCGCCGTGGAACGCGTAGCTGTTGCGATAGAGGTGGCGGTACCACTCGTCGCCGGCGAACTGGTCCTGGTACTTCGAGGCGATGGTGGCCGGATCGGTCGTCTCGGCCAGCACCTCCTCGAAGAAGTCGATGTAGCTGGGGTGGTGCACGGGGTGGAACTGCTGCTGCATCGGGTGGTAGAGGATCAGGGCGCCACCGGGACGCAGCAACGGCCTGCCACGGAAGCTGTTGAAGTACACCCCCAGGCCGAGTGACATCGCCAGGATCGGGTTCATGATCGAGTTGACGGAGGACGCGCTCGCGGACGGCAGGCCGAAGACGACGACGTCGGACTGACCGTCCACCTCGGTCAGCTGCTGGCGGTGCAGTGTCTCGAGGGTGCGGGCACGGACCTCGGCCGGACGCCCGGCGCACACAGCAGTGACGCCGTAGCTCGCCTGCGCGTGCTGCCAGATCCGGTGCCGCACCCGGCCCGGTCCCAGGTCGTTCAACCGCTTCACGCCGACGTACGCGGCCTGGTCACGCAGCGACCACTCCCACTCCCGCTTGCCAAGGAACGCGAGCTGCCGCGCGGAATCGCCGTGATCGAGGGTCGCCTCGACGACGAATATTGGCACCTGCCGCTCGAGCACGACGCCCAGCCGGTCGGCTGCCGGGGCGTCGTCAGAGCCGGGATGTGCTGTTGCGTAAGCGTTTTCATCCCGTACCGTGGCATACGATGCGATCCGCGCAGCCAGCGATCTGCAGTTGCCGGCGATCGCCGACGTGACGACGCTGACGTGCACGACGAGGTCTGATTCGGCGACGCGTCGGTTGATCTCGACGTCGTGTCCCGCGTCCGTCGCCCCGATGCCGACCAGGTTGGCGCGGTCCTCGGCATCATGGTTGTGCAGCCGGTCAGGCGTGAACGAGCCGTAGACCCGCTCACCGACGAGGTGCCGCAGCTCGGCCGCGGTCATCCGCCGCTGCAAACCGTTGGCGGCAACCAGTTCGACGTCGTCGACCTGCTGTTCGGCGGCGATCTCGAGCACCGCTTCGACGACGCGCTGGCGGATGTCTGGTGCGCGCATTGACGGCGCCGGTGTACAGATGTCGTCGATGACGACGGTCAGCCGGGTCGACGGCGTGAGCAGTTCCCGCAGCGGGTCGGTGCCGTGCGGGTGCTGCAGGGCGAGCGCGATCGCGGCGTCGATATCGCGCACGGCGGGCAGCGAGTCCGGCGGGTAGACGACGTGCGTTCCGAGCGGGAAGCGCTCGACGCCGAAGCCCTCGCCGCGGTGGATAAGCACCGGTGGCGTGCGCTCGTCGACCTCGAGGACGAATCCAGGTCTGCTCATCGGCTCCACTCCCGGACCGCCGTCGTCGCACGCCGCATCGGTGTGTCGTTGTCGGCCATCTTCTCAGTCCCTCGTCGGATCGAACGCGACCTTGACGCTGCCGAGCCGGCCGGCCTCCTGCGCATGGCCGATCGCCTCCCGCCACTGCCCGAGTGCGTACACCGCGTCGACGTAGCCGTCCAGGGCCGCCGCGTCGGCGAGGCTGATCGCGTCGACGAAGTCGGCGTGCCGGTCGGCGCCGCCGCTGTCCGAGGCATAGGCGCCGACCAGAGTCAGCTCGCGGTACCACAGCGGTGTGAGATCGACTCGCGACGACGGCATCCCGGCGAGTACGACGCGCCCGCCGGCTCGCACCAGGCGGAGCGCGGAATCCAGGCCCGAACCGCCGGTGCACTCGATCGCTACGTCGACGCCGCCCAGCAGGAAGTCGCTGCCGTGCTCCGGCGTCTGCAGCGAGCCGCCGGTGGCCCGGCGCAGCACCCGCGCCGCACGCCGCGGTTCGACGACGTCGGTGGCGCCCAGGGTGCGCGCGCGGTCGGCCTGGTGGGCGTGCTTCGCGACGACGTACACCTGTCCGGGCGCGGCGAACTCGCGCAGGGCCAGCAGCACCAGCAGCCCCACCGTGCCGGCACCGACGATCACTACCGATGCGCCGTCGGCGATCTCGGCCCGGCGCACGGTGTGCACGGCGCAGGCCATCGGCTCGACCAGCACCGCCCGGCGGTCGGGCAGCGTTTCGGGCACCGCATGGATCTGGCGGCGGTGCGCCACCAGCATGCCGCTCCAGCCGCCGCCGGTGTCGCCGCAGAAGCCGGTCTGCAGCCCCGCGCTCACCGTCCCTGCGGTGACGTGATCGCACCGGCTCTCGTGCCCGGCCGCGCAGTGCGCGCACATCTCGACGTCGCGCGCGACGCAGCAGAGCACCGGGTCGATCACCACCCGGGTGCCGGCGGCGAGGCCGTCGACGTCGTCGAGCAGCTCGCCGACCACCTCGTGTCCGGGGACGAACGGCATCGAGACCAGCGGCGAGAGGTATGGCGACGAGCGCGCGGCGAGCAGTGCGAGATCCTTCCCGCAGATGCCGGACAGCCGCGGCCGCACCCGCGCCCAATCCGGTCCGGGCCGGCGCGGCTCGGGCAGCGTGACCAGCCGCAACGGCGCCAGCGATCCCGTGACGGCGCTGGAGAACGTCGCGCCAAGGCGCGCGGAGATCCGGCCGCTCGCGGCCCGCGCCGAGGCGAACCGCAGTGGCGACCGGTGGTATTCGACTGCGGTGATCATGCCGCCTCGCCGGTAGTGATCGGCTCGGCGGTGATCACGCCGCCTCGCCGGTAGTGATCGGCTCGGCGGTGATCACGCCGCCTCGCCGGTCATGCTCACTTCGCGACCTCGAGCATGGTCTCGATGGCGCCGCGGGTGTGCTCGCCCCAGTGCTCGACCCGCCAGTGCTTGGTGCGGGCGTGCCGGAACAGCCGCGCATCGGGATTGACCGCCACCGGATGGCCGACCGCCTCCAGCAGTGGCCGGTCGGCGAAGCTGTCGCCGTAGGCGTAGCTGGCCGGCAGGTCCGTGCCGTGGTCGGAGGCGAACCGGCGCAGCCACGCCGCGCGCGCCTCGCCGACCAGCGGTGGCGCCTCCAGGTAGCCGGTGAAGACGCCGTCCTTCACCTGCAGGGTGCTTGCGACGACCGTGTCGAAGAGGGTCGCCATGGGCGCGACGAACTGGTCGATGGTGCCGGTGATCAGCACGGTGTGGTGGCCGGCCTCACGGTGCCGGCGTACCTGCCGGATCGCATCGGGGGCGGCGCGGCGCAGCAGCAGGTCGGAGAGCCGCTCGTCGACGAAGCGCACGAACTCCGCCTCGCTGGCGCCGGCGTAGCGGCGCAGGAAGATGCGCAGGAAGTCGACCCGGTCGCGCCGGTCGGCCGCGAAGTACCGCGGCAGTGACCGAGCGAGCGAGGCGAACTCCACCGGCCAGCGGGTGCGCGGCAGCTGCGAGAGCCGAGCCCAGAGATAGGACTCGATCACGTTCCCCGCGAGCAGGGTGCCTTCCATGTCGAAGACGGCGGCAACGTTCTCGCCCGCGGGCAACGGCTTGCGGGTCGGCCGCGGGGTGCGCGAGCCGCTCGGCCGGCGCAGCACGGCGGTGACGGCGGGGAAGTGGACGTCGTAGAAGTAGTGATGCCAGTCGACGACGGCGGTGTCGAATCCGGCGTCGCGCTGGCGTTCTGGGGTTTGCGCACGGTGCAGTTCCAGCAGCCGGTCGTCGGAATAGATGACCTCGATGGCGGTGTACATGCCGTAGAGATCGGCGTGCCGGCGGAGGAACTCCAGCTGTTGCTGCTGGCGCAGGTTCTTCATCATCCAGCCCTGCGTGCGCTCCGTCGACGGCATGTGCATCAGTGCCTTGTCCGCGATCGCGACCGCGCGTTCCCCGGTGCGCATCGTGCGCTCGATCTTGCGTGCACCCGGGAACGTCCACTCCGGCGCGAGGACCGTGCCGCGGTCGGCGACGGGCAGCGGATGGTCGGAGAAGTATTCGTGCACGAGGTCGTAGAGCTGACCGAACGTCAGCGGGTTCCGCCACCCAGAACCGACGTGGTAATACGCCGGATCGCCTGCGGGCGGGGGGTTCTCGGCGATGGCGAGCAGTGCGTTGGTGACGATGTCGACCGGGACGACGTCGAGGATGCCGTCGTGTGCGCCGGGGAACTCGGGCAGGATGCCGCGGCCGTAGGCGAGGATCAGCGGCTCGGCCATCTTGAAGCCGTCGAT
>QHCD01000069.1:15754-22524 GCA_003244255.1 Pseudonocardiales bacterium
GCCTTGGTGAAGGTGTAGACGTCGGGCCAGCCGACGCTCTTCGCGCGCTGGCGGCCGTAGTCGACCAGCCGGTCCTCGACCCAGGCCCGGCGGCGGGCCTCGGTGTCGGACGCCGTCGTCTGCGGGCCGGCCTTGCCGTAGAGCGCGGTCGCCTCGGCCATCAGCTTGCGCAGCACCTCGGGGCGGCGAGACGCCTGCTCGGCCTCGCTTCGGGCTGCCGTTGCGGCGGCGTATTCCGCCCGCCAGTCGACGTTGTGGTCGAGGCTCGCCTCGGGGACCACACCCTTGCGGGTGCCGGCGACGTAGGCGGTCGAGACGTGCACGATGTGCGGTGGCTGCGGCAGCGCGAGTGCGGCCTCGTACAGCGCCGTGACGCCGCCGAGGTTGGTGGTGAACGCCTCGTCGATGGGCGGGTCGAAGCTGACGGTCGACGCGCAGTGGACCACGGTGTCGACGTCGCGCGGCAGTACCAGCCTGCCGCTGGTGACGTCGCCCTCGACGGCGTGCACCCGTTCGTCGAACGTAGCCCAGGCGACCTCCGCACCCACCCGCTCCCGCCAGGCCGAGAACACCGGCTTGCGCAGTAGCGCCCGGCACCGATCGGCGCCCGAGTTCGAGCCGCGTGGGCGGATCAGCACGCTCACGTGCACGTCGGGATGGTCGGTGAGGATGCGCTCGAGCACCCCCTGGCCGAGGAAGCCAGTGCCACCCGTGAGCAGCAGGTGCCGCATGTGGGTGTCCCTTCGGCGGCCAGCGTCGTTACGGCCGGTAGACGCGGTTGCGCGTGACGTAGCCGTGGTCGGCGGCGATGTAGTGCGCGTACGGGCGTCCGTTGTCGGTCAGCCCGACGAACAGGTCGGTGGCACTCCCATCGGCCTGCACGACCGCGCCGTTGGTGCGCTGAAGAACGGCCTGCGTGCGCAGCCGGTCGGCGCCGCCGGTGACGTTCGTCCAGCGCTGCCCGCGCAGGGCGACGGTGCCCTCGATGCGGCTCATGTCGACGTTGCCGGCGAGCTTGTAGTTGTCGCCGTCGACGTAGATCGGTACCGCGATGTGGATCGTGATGGGCCACGACCACGTGCGCTCGGTGGCGGAACTCGGGGCGCGGACCGCGGCGGCCGTTGTCGTGTCGCGACCGGTGTCGGCCTGCGCGACGTCCTGCACCAGGCCGCCGTCGCTAACCGTGTCGACGTTGCGGTAGGCGACGTGCTGGGCGACGGTCGTGGTGATGCGCCCGGCCGAGGTGTTCACGTATCCCGCAAGGACGCTGTTGCGGTTGGCGGTCACCGTCACCTTGGTGTCGTCGTGCGCGAGAGCCTGCTCGGTCGTGGTGACGGCGGCGCTCGCCGCGATGGTATTGCGGGTCAGCGAACCGGAGGTGCGCGCTGCGTGGTGATCGGTGTAGAGCAGCAGGTTGGCCGCGAGGTTCCAGGTATCGCCGGCGTTGGCGACCGTGAGCGAAAGAATGTGGGCCTTGCCATCGACCAGCCGGCCGGCGAACGGCGTCACGTCGAGATCTTCGTAGGTCATGTCGAAGGTGCCGAGGGCCACGATCGGGCGCCACAGCGTCGGAACGATGCCGCCGGAGTAGATGAACGGGAAGTACTGCGCCACACCGGCTCTGGTGCCGTCGATGCCGGCCTGCACCTCGCGGTACGGGCCGTGGCCACATAGCCCGGCGGCGGGATATTTCGCCGACACGTCGTCGGGCACGTCGTCGAACCACTGCTCGTCGCAGCCGTTGCCCTTGATCGAGATCTCGAGCACTGCGCGGGTGATGTTGCGCGGCAGGTTGCTCATGGCGAAGTCGGCGCTCGGCGTCGTCGCATTGACGTCCTGTGCCCCGAGGCCGACGACGCGGTCCGGTTCGGCCGGCGACGGGTGCGCGCGATCGGCTGTGTAGTAGGTGATCCGCACCGTCTGGTAGTAGACGCCGACGTAGGTGGAGTCGACGTAGTTGCCGATGCCTCCGGTGAAGGGCTGCGGTGATTTCAGCAAGGCGCTATAGCGGGTTAGGTCGGTGGCGAAGTGGTAGGTGATGCCGTCGGGGTCGGGCTCGGCCGTGGTGCCGAAGTAGACCTGCGTCGTCCCGATCGTGAGCGATGCGGACCGGTCGAACTGCCGGCCGGCGCCGCTCGTCGTCCAGTCCATGACGACCTTCGCCCAAGGCCCCCGGCAGCCCGCGGGAGGCCTGAGCGTGCCGGCGAAGCTCTGCGGCGAGCCGTCGGCGGCGTTGGAGGGGAAGTTGTTCGCGAGCGTGGTGGTGCAGGCCCTCGTCGGCGGCCGCGAGACGGGCGGCTCGGCGACGACCGGGTTCTGGTAGTCGGTCTCGACGACGTTCGGTGCGGCGCTGGCGGATGCACCGCCGCCGGATGCGTGTGCGGTGCCGCTGGTGGCGGCGGTGACGCCGGCGGTCATGGCGATGGCCGCGATCGCGCTCAGGACTCGGCGTGCACCGCGCATGTTGGCTCCCGCGACTCGACGTAGGGCTGGGGTGGTGACCGGTCGCACGCTACCCGGTCAGGTGTTGTCGGTAGAAGGCCTCGATTCGGCCCCAGCCGTCCGCTGCGGCGTCCGACCGGAAGGAGTCGCGTCCGGTGTTGAAGAACGCGTGCCCGGCGCCGTCGTAGACCTTCATCTGGAAGTCCTTGCCGTGCTGGACCATCAGCCCGTCGAGCTCATGGTCCTGTTCGACCGAAGGGTTCGTATCGTCGGCGCCGAAGAGGCCGAGGACCGGGCAGCGGAGGCCGGGAAGCAGGTCGTAGAGCGGCGTCACGTTCAGCGGGAAGTCGTCGGGGACCGTGCCGACCACCAGCGCGCCGTAGCAGTCGACGGCGGCGTCGAGATCGACGGTGCACGCGGCGAGGATCGACTGCCGGCCGCCGGAGCAGTAGCCGATGCAGCCGACTCTGCCGTTCGACGTCGGGAGCCGCCGCAGGGCGGCGGCCGCGCCGGCGACGTCACCGGTGAGCTGCTCATCCGGCACGCCGCGCAGCTCGCGGATGATGGCCGAGGCCTCGCCAGGTGACTTACCCGGCGCCTGGCGGGAGTACAGGTTCGGCATCAGCGCGGCGTATCCCATCGTGGCGAAGCGCCGCACGATCTCCTTGGTGGCGTCGTCGTAGCCGGGCAGGTGGTGGATGACGACGACGCCGCCGTGGTCGCCCGCACTCAGCGGCCGGGCGAGGTAGGCCTCGATCTCGTCGCCGTTCTCCCCGGTGATGCCGACGGTCTCGCCCAGCATGGTGTCGCTCATGTTCACCTCTCGCGCAGGTGCTGTCGTCGGCTCCGATCAGACCACCGCCGAGGTGGCAGCCCGACGCCGGGTCCTGCGCTCAGGGTGCGCTCATCGGCCGCGGCCACTACCCTTGAGGCGATCAGCACGGATCACCGACCAGGGGGTGAATGGTCTCGACTCCGGACGTCGAGGCAGGGGAAGCGGGCCGAGGAAGGCGACGATGATCTCGAAAACCACGCGTCGCAACCAATCAAGCGCCGACAATAGTCAGCGCGAGTTCGCCCTCGCTGCCTAAGCGAGCGTGAACTCTGTCAGACCGGGGATGCCTTCGCTCCGGACCCTGGCACCGTTTAGAAGGCTCACCGCCGGACCCGGCCGCGGGGTCCGGCGAGACATCAAACAGCGGCTGGGCCTGTCACACCGGCTTGTTCGCGTGACCGGTGGGGCCGAGTAGAGACACCGCGGACTGCGCCCGGAGAAGCCCTGTCTTACCGCCGGAGGACGCGGGTTCGATTCCCGCCACCTCCACGAGACAGACCACGTTCGAACCGTGGTCATGGGAAAGGACGCGGTACCCAAAGCTATCAGCAACCGGCTGAACACCTTCGGCCACACCGACCCTAGACACGGGCCCCGCTCGGTGGGCAACCACTCGCGGATATCAGCCTGACTGCGTCGCTCACCACCACGGACGCAGTGAGAGGGCGAGGTTACCCGCGGGACTCAACTCCCGCGGGTAACCTCGCTACCTCAGCCGGGGAACACAAACGCTGGCAACAGTGACAGGTTGTTTGCCTCAGACTGGTCTAGAGCCGTGTCACCGACAGATCCGCCAGCACTATTCGTGTTGTCCGCCTGGACGAATACTGCTTGCCCGTTAGTCCGGAAATTCACAGCATTCACGACGACCTCGCCATCGCCGAGTGTCGACGTGAGCTCGTATGACCACGTATGTGAACCGTCAGCCTCGACTGTCTCTTGGCATGTCGGTGGCGCCCATTCGCTACTTCCCTGCAGTGAGCTGCACGGGTCTGAGACGTTAAACGCGCTGGTGTCGCTGTAGACGGTAATTCTCACCAGCCCCGTGTTGCCATTCAGCGTGACCTCACCACCGACCTGAAGATGCATAGTAGTCGCAGTGGCGTTCAACAAGAGTCCACCACTAGCGCCACCCAACGCTGAAATCGCCGAAAAGAAGGCGGACTGTTGTGCCTGCTGGGCTGCGGCGACGGCGGGAGGAGGGGCAGACGGCGACCCGGGCGCCATAATGTTGGGTTGCTGCGGTGCAGAAACTTGTGAGCGCATGTGATGCGCACCGGCCGAAAGTGACGGCGCCTGGCCGGATGACCCACCCGCTAGCGAAACAGGCAGCACAATAGCGACCGCGACCACCGCGCCCGCCATCAGGCCTGCCCGGCGCCGCAGCAATCTGGACCGACCCTGTGCTATCACATCCGCGATCGCTGTATTCGCGTCCGTGGGCAGCTCTCCCGAGTCGTCGGCGAGGTGCCTTAACAGTTCACCGTTACTATCGTTCACAGCTTCTCCTCATGCCATTCGTTCGCGACTGATTTGTTTCCGGATCTGATCTTGGCGATTCCTCTTGCCGTCAGTTGCTCCACTGAAGGCACTGAGCAAGCAAGGTGGTTTGCCGTCTCGGCTTCGCTCATCCCAACGTAGTACCGCAGCACTATGGCCGCGCGCTGTCTCGTGGGTAGCGTACGAAGTGCTGCCATTGCATCGAGCCGGTCGACTGCCGTGTCATACTCACGTTCGCCGCTTGCGGATTCCGAAACATCTGATACATCACCGATCGCAATTTCGCTAGTTGATGGCCGACGATGTTCGCTAATCAGGGTTCGAATCATTGTGGTACGTGCGTAGGCGTTAGCGTTTTGTTTATCTCGAAGTCTGCGCCAGCTTAGGTACGTCTTCAGCAACGCCGTCTGAAGCAGATCTTCGCCTGCTGCACGGTCACCGCCCCAGAGAAGCTGAGCCGTGCGAAGCAACGACGGATAACACGCCTTCGCGAAGCTCTCGAACTGCTGATCGCGGCTGGACCGTGACACCCGGGACTCCCTGCGTTGGACGGCTCGAAGTCTTCGCTACCCCTAAGACGCGTCGGCTCGCCGAAAAGTACCGCTCCGATAATCCTTGCCCGGTGGAGTCGGCGAGGCGATATGTGTGGATACCGCCTCAAAACGGGTCTTCGTCGCTGAGGGTGGTTGGGTGACGCGCCGAGGGTTGGCGGTTCGCCGGTTGTGAGGGCCGGGGCCTTCAGGATTCGCAACGACCAAGAAGCGGATCCGATGAAGGCCCCGGTGACATGGACTGTAGAGATGGCGGCTGCTCGACGGCTGCGGTGATGTTCGGCGTGCCTGGGATCGCGGTGCTCAGCGCCGGTGAGGTCGGTGGGGAGCTGCACCTTCTGGTAGAGACGACGGATCGAGTCGACGGGTGCCGCTGGTGCGGCGTCGTCGCCGCCGCTCATCGGCGGCGGGAGCATCTGCTGCGCGATGCCCCGTTCGGTCACCGGCCGGTGGTGCTGATGTGGCGTAAGCGGGTCTTCCGCTGTGACGAGGCGGCGTGCCCGGTGACCACGTTCTTCGAGGAACACCCGCTCGCGGCCGCCCGGGCGGCGTTGACGGCGCGGGCGATCAGCTGGGCCACCGACGCCCTGACCTGCGATGACACGACGGTATCCGCGCTGGCCCGCCGCCTCGGTATGGGCTGGCACACCCTATGGCGGGCCGTGCGGGTCGAGGCTGCCCGCCGGGTCGCCCAACCCGGGCGGCTGCACGGTGTCGTCGCCTTGGGCGTGGACGAGCACGTGTGGCGACCCGGCCGCTACGGCGCGGACCGCGATGTCACGGTGATGGTCGACCTGACCCGCGGGGCCGACGGACGGCTACGGTCACGGCTGCTCGACGTCGTCCCGGGCCGCTCCGGCACCGCCTACAAGACCTGGCTGGACACCCAGACACCGCAGTTCCGGGTCGGGGTGAAACACGCCGCGCTGGACCCGTTCCGGGGCTACGCCAACGCCCTACGCGACTCACTCGGTGACGCCGTGGCCGTGCTGGATGCCTTCCATGTGGTGAAGCTCGGTACCCAGGTCGTCGATGAGGTCCGCCGCCGCGTCCAGCAAGACACCCTGCACCGGCGCGGGCACCGCGACGATCCGCTCTACAAGATCCGCGGGCTGCTCCGGCACGGCGTGGAGAACCTGAGCCCGCGTCATGTCGTCCGCCTGGACGCTGGACTGACCGCCGGCGATCCGAGCTGGGAAGGTCACCGTGGCCTGGCAGTGCTACCAGCAACTCCGCTCGATCTACCACGCCCCGAACCCCGCCGAAGGACGGCGGCCGGCCGAGCAGGTGATCGGCAGCCTGCCCAGCTGCCCGATCACCGAAGTCGCCCGCCTCGGGCGGACCCTGCCGGCCTGGCGGCGGCAGATCCTGGCCTACTTCCACACCCAAGGGGTCAGCAACGGCGGCACCGAAGCGATCTGTGAGTGTCCTACCTGGCTGGT
>QHCD01000070.1 GCA_003244255.1 Pseudonocardiales bacterium
AGCTCGAGCTCGAGGCCGAAGGTGTTGCTCTCCTCGACGGTGATGACGCCTTCCTTGCCGACCTTGTCCATCGCCTCGGCGATGATCTCGCCGACGCTGGTGTCACCACCGGCGGAGACCGACGCGGTCGAGGCGATCTGCTCCTTGGTCTCGATGTCCTTGCTGGCATTGGCCAGCTGCTCGATGACGGCCTCGACGGCCTTCTCGATGCCGCGCTTGAGCGCCATCGGGTTGGCGCCGGCCGCGACGTTGCGCAGGCCCTCGCGGACCAGCGCCTGCGCGAGCACGGTGGCCGTCGTCGTGCCGTCGCCAGCGACGTCGTCGGTCTTCTTGGCGACTTCCTTGACCAGCTCGGCGCCGATCTTCTCCCACGGCTCGTCGAGCTCGATCTCCTTGGCGATGGACACGCCGTCGTTGGTGATCGTCGGCGCGCCCCACTTCTTCTCCAGCACGACGTTGCGGCCCCTGGGCCCGAGCGTCACCTTCACGACGTCGGCGAGGGTGTTCATCCCCCGCTCGAGGCCGCGGCGTGCCTCCTCGTTGAACGCGATCATCTTGGCCATGCGGTACCTGCCTCCGAAATGGGCTTGTGTGGACTGTGGAGTACGGGCCCTGGCGCCCGCGACGGACGACCTCCTGGCGGAGACCTCGCCGGCCCGACGATGCTGGCACTCATCGATGTCGAGTGCTAGTACAGGTTTAGCACTCACCCCGGGGGAGTGCAAGCTGCGAGCGGCGCCCACAGCCGCAGCACGGTGATCTCCGGCACCACGCCGACCCGCCAGGGGAGGGTCGAGGTGCCGACCCCCGGGCTGACGTAGAGCGGCCGCACGGCCAAGTCGCCGGCCGGCCCGCCCGCGGGCACGTCGTAACGGCCGCGGACGAAGCGGTTCCCCGTCGTCGGCGAGATGGTGTAGAGCGGGCGGCGAAACGGTGCCACCTGCCCCGCGTGGGTGTGCCCGGAGACGGTCAGCGCGATCCGGGGCGGTGCGTCGAGCACGCAGTCGGGATTGTGCGAGAGCAGCAGGACCGGCGCCGTGTCTGGCACGTCGGTGAGCGCCGCGGCGACGTCGGGCCGGCGTTCCCACAGGTCGGCGACGCCGGCCAGATACAGCGGCCGCCCGCGCACGTCGACGACGCACGACGACTCCTCGAGCACGGTGAACCCGGCGTCCTCGAACGCCGCCCGGACCCGGTAGCCGCCGGCGTACCAGTCGTGGTTGCCGAGCACGGCGGCATGGGGCGCGACGTCGAGCAGCGGGGCGAGCGCGCCGGCGACGGCGCCGGGGTCGATGTTTGGGCCGTGGCGGACGTCGGCCAGGTAGTCCCCGAGCAGCAGCACCAGCTCGGGCCGGGCGGCGCGCACCCGACGCACCACCTCGGCGACCCTGGCCAGCGGCACGCCGGGCGATCCCACGTGCAGGTCGGCCACGACGGCGACGCGCAGGCCGTCGAAGGTAGCCGGCCAGCGCGGCAGCCGGAGCGCGACCTCGCGGGTGATCAACCGTCGCGGCTCGAGCACCGCCTCGGCCGCTACGACGGCGAGCACCGTCGTCGCAGCAATGCCGGCCCACGACAGCAACCGGCCCGGTCCCGCCGTAGCGAAACCGGGCCGGCGATGGCTCATGTCCGACCTGCCGTCGTGCGCGTCGCGCAAGCCGGGCGGCCAGCCGAGGCGGTCAGCCGCCGTCGACGACGATGCGGACCTGGTCCGCCTGCGGCCCCTTGCTGCCCTGCGCCACCTCGAACTCGACCCGCTGGCCCTCGTCGAGGGACCGGTAACCATCGGCCTGGATGGCCGTGTAGTGGACGAAGACGTCCTCGCCGCCGTCGACGGCGATGAAGCCGTAGCCCTTCTCGGCGTTGAACCATTTGACCGTGCCTTGTGCCACGTGCACTCCTAGCTCGTGCGGTCGAACCCGCACCCCGCGGGCTCCGGGTCCTCTGGTCACCGGTCCCGCACGTGAGGCTCACGCCGCCAGCAAGGCAGAACGTGGTTCTTCGTCGTACCCGAACACGCAACTTCAGACCACCGCGGACGCTACACGACGGCGTGAGCAGAATCATCCCCCGCGATCGGCCGAGAGACGGCCGGCGGCGGCTGCGCCGATGACGCGCTCCGGGTGATCAGCCAGCCGGCACATGCCGCGATCACTACCACCATGATCGCGACCAGCACGCGGTAGTCGACGACGGAGACCAGACCGGCTCCGACGCCGATCGAGATGGTCTGCGGTGTGGTCACCAGCACGTCGACCGCGGAGAAGGTGCGTCCCTGCAATTCGTTCGGGGTAAGGCGTTGCAGCGCGGTGAAGAGGGCGACGATCAGCCACGGCACGCCTGCTCCCGCTACCGCGATGCCCACCAGTACCGGCCACAGGTTCGCCACCAGCAGCCCTGCGACGCCGATCGCGAACAGCGCCAGCCCGCAGGCGACGGTCCGCGCCTCGCCGAACCGGCGCATCGCGCGCGCCGCCGTCAGGCCGCCCCCGATGGCGCCGACCCCCTGCGCCGTCAACAGCACGCCGACGAACGACGCCGCGCGGTGCAGGCCGTCGGTCGTGACGGCGAAGACCAGCGTCTCACCGAACCCGACGACGAGCAGCGCGACGCCGACGGCCATGGTCATCTGGCGCAGTGTGACGACCCGCCACAGGTGCTGCACGCCCGCACCAACCTCGGCCCGCCAGTGCGAGGTCCTCGGATGCGGCGCCGGTTCGGTCACCTTCAACAGCGAGAAGGTGGTGACGACGACGGCGAACGTCGCGGCGTCGAGAATCGCGACGGCGGGCCCGCCCGCCCAGCTGTAGATGCCGGCACCGACGATCGGCGCGACCAGCCGCAGCCCTTCCTGTGCCGTCTGCATCAGGCCGTTGATCGAGGCGAGCTCGTCGTCGTCGGGCAGCAGGGTGCGGAACAGCGCCGAGCGCGCTGACGCCGTGATCGTGCCCGCGCAGCCGTAGACGAAGGTGACGGCGTAGATCAGCCACACCTGACCGGCACCGCGGACGAAGAGCAGCGACAGCACGGCGACGCCGAGCAGGCCCTCGGTGCACACCAGAAGTGGGCGCCGGCGGACCCGATCGACGAGCAGCCCCGACAGCGGGGCGAGCAGTGAGGGCACGCCGTAGAAGAAGAACACCAGCCCGGCGGCGCCGTTGCTGCCGGTGAGCTGCCGCACCCAGATGCCCATGGCCAGCCAGAGCGCCTGGTCGCCGAACATCGAGACGGTGCGGCCGATCAGCGCGAGCCGCAGGTCGGGGCGGCGCAGTGCTGCCCTCATTCCGCCTCGCCGGTACGAATCGGCTCGGCGGTCCTCATGCCGCCTCGCCGGTACGAATCGGCTCGGCGGTCCTCATCGGTCCCCCTCGGCTGCCGGCGGTGCACCCATCGGGATTCCGGCGGCGGTGAACATCACGGGCAGGGCTCCAGCCGGGCGCCGCGACGGGTCGGCGATGCGGGACTCGAACGGCGCCAGCAGCGCCTCGATGCCATCGCGGATCTGGCGCAGTTCCGGGGCGGTGACGGCGACGGCCGAATGGTTCTCGAACGCGGCGGTGCGCCACGTCTTGGGAAACCCGCTGCGGGCGGCGGACCAGGCGGCCTGCTCCTCGGCCGCCAGCGCGCGCAGCGACCGGCTCAACGAGTGGCTGGCCAGCAGGCCCTCGGCGTCGAGGTCGTCCCGGTGGACGGCGGTTCGCTGCGGAACCACGCGCCACGGGCGACGTCGACCCGTGCCGCCGGATGCCTCCTCGACGAAACCGTACTTCGCCAGGGTGCGGAGGTGGAACGAGCAGTTGGCCGCGCTCTCGTTGACGACTTCGCCGGCCTCGGTCGCGGTGAGCGGGCCCTGTGCCATCAGCAGGGCCAGCAGCCGCAGCCGCATCGGGTGCGCCATCGCGCGCATCGTCATTGCGTCAGTGACCTCACGCAACGGAAATCGGTTCTCGGCAGCCGGTCCTTCGGAAGGCATGTTTCGAAGCATCGCTTTCGAAAGACCTGTTGTCAAGCTGGTTGGAGGGCTCAGCGCTCCAGTTCCGCCACCAGCTGCGGGGTGGTGACCGGCTCCTTGCGCCCGCGCAGCTCGGCATACGTCGCCAGCAGGAACCCGATGCTCGCCGCGGCAATCGGCAGCGTGAAAATGGTGATCAACACCGCGCCACCGACCTTCGCGGTCGGGTCGGAACCCGCGATGAGCTGGGCGATGAGCTGGCACAGCTCGGAATAGGCGAGCAGGATCAGCGCGAAGACGACGACCCGCCCGAGCGTCGCCCACCATCGTCGTCGGATCAGGGCGAAGCAGCGGCCGATGCCACCGCGCTCGATCACCACGACCGGCGCGATGGTCGGAAGGACCACGACTAGCAGGTAGATACCGGGCACGGCGAGCAGCACGAACCCGACCGCCACCATCAGCCCCGCCACGAGCTGCCAGCCAAGCAACGGCAGCGCCCGTCGAACGGCGAACCGCAGCGCCACGGCAGGATCGACTCGTCGGCCGGCGGCCTGCGAGACGGCGATCCAGAGCGACATCGGTTGCACGATGACCCCCAGCAGGACGGCGATACAGATCGCGACGGCGGCCGGACCCAGCACATCCGCGACGTGCGGGAGGTGCTCGATCTTTCCGTTGGAGTCCTGGGCGCTGCGTAACCGGAGGCCCAGCCTGGCGAAGTAGTAGACATAGAAGCCGGTGGGTATCGCGACGATCGTGTTCAGCGCGACCAGCCAGCCGAAGCTGCGCTTCGCGACGCCGAACATGCGGCCGAACCACTCTTCGAAGTCGGTGGCGACGATCGGGTCCGGCGGCGGTCGCTGCCCCCAGCCGGGCGGCTGCCAGCCCGGTGGTTGTGGCGGCTGGTTCGGCGGCCCGCCCGCGGGGGGTTGCTGAGGCGGTTGTTGCGGTGGCGGCCAGTTGAACGGGCCGCTCGGTTCCTGCGGCGGCCAGTTGTGGGGGCCGCCCGGTTCGTGCGGCGGCCCGCCCGGATTCTCGGGCGGTTGGTCCGGCGGCCCCGTCGGCGGTGTCGTCATCGCCTCACCTCGCCGGGAACGATACCCGCTGCGCTCGCGCGGCCGACGGCGTCACAATCACCAGATGTGGTGGCAGCTGCTGATCGGTATCGCGGCCGGCTTGGTGCTCCTCTACGCCGCGCTGCTCGCTGCGCTCTGGCGGTTTGCGCGCCGGCACGACGAGGCTCTCGGCTCGCGCGAGGCCATGCGGATCCTGCCCGACGTCCTGCGGCTGGTCCGCCGGCTCGCCGCGGACGCCACCGTGCCGCGCGGCGTGCGGATCCGCCTCGGCCTGCTGCTGGTCTATCTCGCCTCGCCGATCGACCTCATCCCCGACGTGATCCCGGTGATCGGCTACGCCGACGACGCGATCCTCGTCGCGCTCACCCTGCGCTCGGTCGTCCGGCGCGCCGGCGCCGACGCGCTCGAGCGGCACTGGCCGGGCACGCCTCAAGGCTTGCTGCTGATTAGGCGGCTCGCCGGTGCCGCCTAGCTAGTGGTGCCGACCGGAAGTTGTTCGGGGGATGCCGGAGATCAGATGGATGCATCGCAAGGCGGAGGAGGAGCCAGTAGCAGCGCTACTGGCGAATGAGAGACATTGGCGGCCAGGCGAACGCCTGGCCGACCAGCGACACACGACGCGAGGCGCCATCTGAGCCCGGCAGACCCTGGACAAACTTCCGGTCGTCACCACCAGGTGAACATCTCTGCCCAGGGTCACGTGGACAGCGCGTCCATCGCGGCTGCCAACGACGGCCGGATGGTCGCGCTCGGAACGGCGGTGGAGGCGACGGCGTCGAGCGTCTTCAGGCCGTCGCCGGTGCAGAAGATCACCGTCTCGGCGTCGGGGTCGACTCGACCCTGCGCCAGCAACCGCTGCAGCACAGCTACGGTCACGCCCCCGGCCGTCTCGGCGAAGATGCCGGTCGTGCGGGCGAGCAGCGCGATGCCGGCGCGGATCTCATCATCGCCCACGGACGCAATCGCACCTCCGGTCCGGCGGGCGACGTCGAGGGCGTACGGGCCGTCTGCGGGGGTGCCGATGTTGAGCGACTTCGCAATGCCGGTCGGCCGCACCGGCGTGACGACGTCGCTTCCGTCGGCGAACGCGTCCGCGATCGGCGAGCAGCCGGCCGATTGCGCGCCGCACATCCGCACGGTGCGGTCCTCGACCAGCCCGATCGCGACGAGCTCGGTGAACGCCTTGTCGATCTTGGTGAACTGCGAGCCCGATGCCATCGGCACGACGACCTGCGCCGGGAGCCGCCAGCCGAGCTGCTCGGCAACCTCGAAGCCGAGGGTCTTCGAACCCTCCGCGTAGTACGGACGCACGTTCTGGTTCACGAACGCCGTCGTCGCGAACTCGTCGAGCTCGCAGAGCTCGGAGGTGAGCCGGTTGACGTCGTCGTAGCAGCCCTCGACGGCGATCAGGGTGCACCCGTAGATGGCGGTCTGCACGATCTTGGCGGTCTCCAGGTCGGCCGGGACGAACACGATCGACTCCATGCCGGCGCGCGCGGCGTGCGCGGCCACGGAGTTGGCGAGGTTGCCGGTGGACGCGCAGGCGAGCCGGTCGAGCCCGAGCGCCTTCGCGGCCGTGGCGGCCAGGGACACCACGCGGTCCTTGAACGAGTGCGTGGGGTTGGCGGAGTCGTCCTTGACCCACAGGGCGCGCATGCCGAGTACCGCTGCCAGCCGGTCGGCCCGGATCAGCGGGGTGAGCCCCGGATCGAGGGTGACCCGCGATGCGGGGTCGTGGCCCACCGGCAGCAGCGGCGCGTACCGCCAGATGTTGTCCGGTCCGGCCTCGATCTGCGCGCGGGTCACCCGCGCCAGCGCGGCGTCGTCGTAGCCGACTTCCAGGGGACCGAAGCATTCGACGCAGGCATGGACGGGGCCGAGTTCGACGGTGGCGCCGCAGTTGCGGCAGCGCAGGCAATCCGCCGGAGTGGTGGCGCCGAGAGTGATCGTGGACATGCGGCGAGGCCTTCCTCCTCATCTTTCCCGCGCGGTGCGGGACGGAGTTGGCACCTGTCGCGCGCGGCCTCGCCGATGTCTCGGACGTGACTCACGCGATGGTTGCCGGGGCTTCACCGGGCCGTATCCCTCTGCCCCTCGAGATGAGCTGTGCTGTGCAGTTGTGGGCCGAGCGTACCGCTCGCGGTGTCGCCGCCTCGACGTTCCCTACCCCCGTCCCCACCCGCGGAGCCACCGAACCGCCCCGGCGTGTCCGGAGGCTCCAGCTCTTGAGAAGGAGACTGGGGTCATGTCACGTCATGGGAGCAACTACCCGCCGGAGGTGCGGGAGCGTGCAGTCCGGATGGTCGGCGAAGTTCAAGCCGACTACCCGTCGCAGTGGGCGGCGATCACCGCGGTCGCGTCCAAGCTGGGCATCGGCAGCGCGGAGACGCTGCGTAAGTGGGTGCGCCGGGCCGAGGTCGACGCCGGTGAGCGGCCGGGCATCACGAGCGAGGAGCGAACCGAGATCAAGCAGCTCAAGCGGGAGAACGCTGAGCTGCGCCGAGCGAACGAGATCCTCAAGGCGGCCTCGACTTTCTTCGCGGCGGAGCTCGACCGCCCACACCGGTTCTCGTGAAGTTCATCGACGGCCACAAGGGCCGGTTCGGGGTCGCGCCGATCTGCCGCGTGCTCACGGAGCACGGGATCACGATCGCCCCGTCCACCTACTACGACGCCAAGTCCGGACCGAGCTCGAAGCGCGCGCTGCGCGACGACGAGCTGAAGATCGAGATCGCCCGGGTGCACGGCGAGAACTACGGCGTCTACGGACCACGGAAGGTGTGGTTGCAGCTCAACCGGGAGGGCATCGAGGTGGCCCGCTGCACCGTCGAGCGGTTGATGGGATCCCTTGGCCTGCAAGGGATTCGCCGCGGCAAGCAGTGGAAGACCACGATCCCGGACCTGACCGCAGAGCGGTCGCCGGACATGGTCAAGCGCCGGTTCAACCCGCTGCACCCGAACGCGTTGTGGGTAGCCGACTTCACCTACGTCGCGACCTGGGCCGGCGTGGTCTACGTCGCGTTCGTCATCGACGCCTACTCCCGCCGCATCCTGGGCTGGCGGGCGGCGACGGGCATGCGCACCCAGCTGGTGCTCGACGCGCTCGAGCAGGCCGTCTGGGTGCGTCGCCGCGACGGTGTCCACAGCCTGCCCGGGCTCATCCATCACACCGACGCCGGCAGCCAGTACACCTCGATCGCGTTCA
This sequence comes from Pseudonocardiales bacterium, assembly GCA_003244255.1. Taxonomy (GTDB): domain Bacteria; phylum Actinomycetota; class Actinomycetes; order Mycobacteriales; family QHCD01; genus QHCD01. Next base: position 8,237 of record QHCD01000070.1, read on the forward strand.
CCGAACGCCTCGCCGAGGCCGGCGTCTCACCGTCGACCGGCACGGTCGGCGACGCGTTCGACAACGCGCTGGCCGAGACGGTGATCGGGCTGTTCAAGACAGAGTTGATCAACCCGAATCGGCCATGGAAGACCGTTGATCAAGTCGAGATCGCCACCCTGCACTACGTCGACTGGTTCAACAACAGCAGGCTCTACGAGGAGAACTGCGACATCCCGCCGGTCGAGCTCGAGCAGGCGTACTACCGTCAACACCGGCCCTCAGCCTGAGGCCGGTTCCACCAAACCGAGCCTCCGGAAAAGCCGGGGCGGTTCACCACCGACTGAGTAGAGATCGACCGGTCGCACGCCTCGAACCCGTCGGTCTCTACTCAGTCACCGAGGTTGTGGCACGCTTCGTCGAGCTCGACTCGATCTTTCACCAGCCGAACTGGGAGCCGCTGCCGGTACCGCAGCTCCGCGCCGCCGTCGCCGCGATCGTCGCCGCGGACGCCTGGGTGATCGACGGCAACTACAGCGCGGTGCGGGACCTGATCTGGGCGCGCGCCGACACCGTGGTGTTCTTCGACCTGCCGCGGCGGATGGTGATGCGCCAGGTCGGCTGGCGGACCGCGCGGCGAGCCACCACCGGCGCGGAGCTCTGGAACGGCAACCGCGAGTCGTGGCGCAACGCGCTGGCGTTACACCGCGACGAATCGATCCTGCGCTGGGCGTGGATGCAGCACACGGTGTACCGCGAACGCTTCCGCGCTGCGATGACCGATCCGCAATGGTCGCACATCGACTTCGTGCGAATCACCTCCCGCCGCGCCGGTCCCGAAGCCGCCGACTGAGTACAGATCGACCGGTCGCACGCCTCAAACCCGTCGGTTTCTACTCAGTCGCCGAGGCCACGCAGTTCCCGGTACCCAGGAACGCTGGCGCTCAGCGTCAGCTCGGCCAATTCGGAGCGACGACGACGGTCAGGCCGCTGCCGGGAAGGCCCGCGACGCGCGGCTGCACCGCGGTGATCTGGGGAAACTGCTTGGCCAGCGCGGACGCCGCTAGCCGCTGGGCCTGGCTGCTGGCGTCGTAGAACGCCGTCGACGTCGGCAGGCTGCCGGTGAAGTTGCCGACGCTGGCGATCTTCCATCCCCGCCCACGAAGCTGCTCGGACGCCCGGGAGGCCAGACCCGAGACGGTCGTGTTGTTCAGCACCGTCACCGGCTCGGCCAGGGCGGTGGGGGGCACGCTCGTCCGCGGATGCGCCGAGGTCCGTGACGGCGGCGAGGACGGCGAGGGTCGCGGGCCGACCGTTGTCGGCGCGGCGGGATGCGAGGTCGGGTGCGTGGCGGTGGCCACCGGCTGGGTGCCGGGGTCGGCCGTCGTCGTCTTCCCGTGCTGGCGCGCGAGCCCGAGGCCGACGAGCAGGCCGGCCGCTACCAGCGCGACCAGCAGCACGGCGACCCGGCCATACCACCGGTTGCGGCCGGCCAGTGTGCCGCCGCCGCGTCGGTCGATCCAGCGCTGCGAATCGTCCGGCTCATCCGGCGGCACCGAACGAGTCTCGGCCGGGCGAGCCGTCTGCGGCGAACTCGACAGGTCGTCGAAGAAGAACTTCTTCGGCTCGCGGTCATCGCCGCCCGTGGTGCTCACGAGAACTCAGACCTCGATGCCAAGCCGCCGGGCCGAGCGGGCCCGCTGCCGGCTGGCGCGCAGCCGGCGCAGCCGCTTCACCAGCATCGGGTCGGCGGCGAGCGCGGGCTGCTGGTCGATCAGCGCGTTGAGCACCTGGTAGTAGCGCGTCGCGGACATGTCGAACAGGTCGCGGATCGCCTGCTCCTTCGCGCCGGCGTACTTCCACCACTGCCGCTCGAAGGCGAGGATCTCGCGGTCGCGCCTGGACAGGCCGTCCTCGACGTCGTCGGACGCACACGCGTGCGCGGCGCTGCGATCGCTACCCATGCCCCACTCCAGCTGAATCACACGGATGTCATTCCAAGCCATTACACCATGTCGGGTCGGCTCGGCCCGGTAGGAACCGGCGCGGCGCACGAGCGCGGCCGACATGACCGTGCCCCGGAACTCTCGCGGGTCCGGGGCACGGTCGAACGTGGGATCGCTCAGCCGGTGACCGGCAGGTGCGTGGTCGTCGGGGTGGGCGGCGGGGCGGTGGGCGTCCCGCTGCTCGTGGGCGAGGGCGACGACGGCGATGGTGACGTCGACGGCGACGTCGACGGCGACGGCGCCGGCGAGCTCGTCGGCGGGCTGCTCGACGGCACGACGGCACGGTCGCAGGTGGCCGAGGCCAGGTTCACGATCTCGGCGGGACCGCCGGGCGTGTTGATCGTGAGCACGCCCGCCACCACGATGAGGGCCCCGTCTGGCTTCCGCTGCTGCACATTCTCGGTGAGGCTGGCGGCCGCGCCGAGCTTGACGACGGTGCCCGGCGTCACCGAGCGGCCCGCGACCGTGACGCTACCCTTGGCGTTGCTGCAGTTCGCGACGAACGCACCTGGCAGCTGCACACTGCCACCGAGGATGGTGCCGCTGGCGACCGAGGCCGACGCCTTGTTGGCCGCAGCGCTGACCTTCAGGCCGTTCAGGGTGAACAGCGCACCCTGGTCCGGCGACTGCAGGGTGGCAAGCGATGCGCTCTTGGGCGATCCGTCGGTCGAGGCTACGGAGGGGGTCGGGGTGACCGGGACAGCGCCCGAGGCGCCGGCACCGAACGCGTTATCGTCGTAGGTGGCTGCCGACGCCGGCATCAGGCTGAACACGACGGCAGCGATCGCGCCACCAGCGACGACAGCACCGCCGGCCGTCAGCGCAGTACTCCTGGACTTCTGCATTACGTCTGCCTTTCCTTCGGGTGAGTCGGACGGTGCTCCGATGGGTGCGACACCAGAGCCTAGACCGTGGGGTACGGATTACCCGTCATTGGATGATGACGATTGAACCAAATGGCACTTTCTCCACCAGATCCAGGCCGTCCGCAGGGATCCTGATACAGCCATTACTGGACAATGTGCCGAAAACATCCGAACTGGGCCAGGTATGGATGGCGACCGTACCCGGGCCCCCCCCGAACGTGTCAAGCGCCGCCGAGTGCACTCCGAGCGGAACGATCACCGGGCTGTAGGTCTGGTCCGGGTCGGTGAACGAGGACAGGATGAACGTCCGCGACGGCGGGGTCGGATTGTCCGGCAGCCCGAAGCCGGCCGACCAGCTGCCCTCCTCCCGGCCGTCCTTGTAGACCGTGAGCCGGAAGCTCGCCAGATCGACGTGGATCTCCCACGGCGTGTGCGCGGTGCTCAGGGCTCCGCCGGCGTCGTAGAGCCAGCCGGTGACCCCGTTGGGCTTAGCCGGCAGCAGCACCCGGTCCCAGCCCGGTGCGCGAGCGATAACCGGCAGCCAGGTGGGCGTGCCCACCTGGACGTCGGGCAGCATCGCGATCGCGGCGCCGCCGGGTGCGGCGTAGACCGGAACGGCGTGTTCGGGGTGCACCACGGTGCCGTCGGTCGACGTCGTCGGAGCGGGATCCTGGACGCCGCCGGTCACCCTGCCCCACGTCGTGGCCTGCGGAAGCGAGGCCGCCTGGGCGCTCGTCACCGGCACCGGGGCCACGATCGGCGGCGGGGTCGGGCTCGGCGGCGGCGCCGGTGACTGCGACGTCCGTGCAGTCGTCGGCGGCACTGTCGTGGGTGCTGCGCTCGTGGTTGCGATGCTGTGCTGCGCCGTGCCGGGTGGTGCGGCCTTGTCCGACGCCGAACCACTCTGCGTGAGCGCGATCACGGCGCCGATCAGCACGCCGACGACGGCCGCCGACACCACGATGACGAGGCGCCCAACCCGCACGTTGCCGCCACGGCGATGACCGCGGCGCGGCCGATCTCCGTGCTCGGGCGGCTGGGTCATCTCTCCCCGTTCAGCGGCCGGGCGCCGCACTCGTCAGAGTACGGCGCCCGGCCGTCGGTCACTGCTGTGGAAACGGTGACTGGCTCAGATTCCGGTGAGCCAGGCGGCTCCGTTCGGCGAACCCATGCCGGTGACGTTGTCGTAGCCGACCGCTGCCTGCAGGGTCTGCGACTTGACGTCGTTGCCGATCACGGCGTTGAGCGGGTTGCCCTGACTGTCCGCCGCCGGGAAGTACTCGCCGGACGCGACGTGCTTGACGTCCCGCAGCGCGGTCCTGTACCTCGTGTAGATCGCCGGGGTCAGCAGGCCGAGGCGCTTGCGCTGGACCTGCTGCGCGTCGGCGGTCGCCGCCGCGAGCAGCGGGCTGGCGAGGCTGGTGCCACCGATGTCACTCTCGGCGTAGCCCGATCCGTCACCCGGGTTGTAGCCAATCAGGAAACCGGTGTAGGGATCGGCGAGGGCGCCGATGTCCGGCGTGGCCCGGTGACCGCCACCGGTGTACTGCGCCGGTACGACGTTCTTCTGCCACGACGGCTCAGTCTGCGTGTGCGACGGTCCGCCGCCAGCACCGCCCTGGAAGCCGAAGTCCTGGTAGCCGCCGCCGGAGTAGACGTAGGCGTTGCTCTCCCAGCCGGTCTCGGCCGCGAGCGTTCCGGTGTTGGTCTCCAGCACGCTGGTGCCGCCGACGGCGGTCACCCACGGGCTCGTTGCCGGGAACGAGGACGTCGGCGAGGACAGGCCGTTGTCGGTGAAGTCACCCGAGTCGCCGCTGGAGAAGAAGACGCTCTGGCCCTGCGCCGCCGCCTGGACGAGCACGTTGTTCCAGCTCCGCAGCGAGGTGAGGCTCTCCTGAGACTCGGGACCACCGTAGGAGTTGCTGATGATCGAGACGTTGGCGTTGTTCGCGGCCTTGGTAACCGCCGCCTGCAGGTTTGCATCGAGGCAGTTCGCCGCACCCACGTAGTACTGCTTGGCGCCTGGTGCCAGCGTGTGGGCGGCCTCGATATCGAGCGCCTCCTCACCGGCCCAGGCCGACGGCGCCTGGCACTGGTTGGTGACCATTGGGGCGAACGAGCCGTCGGTGTACTGGCCCGGCGTGAACGGCGCCACACCGTGCCCAGCGAAGTACCGGTTCGCGTCGGCGGGCTGCGTCGCGGACTTGTAGGCGTCAACGATGGCGATCGTCTGGCCGGTGCCGTTCGACGCCGTGCTGGTGCCCATGCCGTACATCTTGTTGATCTGGCTGCCGACGTAGCCGCAGATGTAGTTCGTCTCGATCGTGTACTTCTTCGGCACGCCCGTGTAAAGGTTCTCGTTGTAGTAGTGCGAGCAGTTCTGGTTGTTCGCCGAGTTCGGCGCGGCCTGGCCGCGCGGGTTCAGTCCGTACCCGCCCTGGCGGGCGGGTGCGCCGCCGTTCAGTGCCGGGCTGCGGTGAGTCATCGTCCTCGCGGTGAAGCTACGCAGCGGAATCTGGGCGAGGCCGCCGACATCCACAACGCTGCGCGCGATCGATGCGGGGAGCTTGACTGCCGAGGCGGGCGCGCGCAGCACCTGCGTGCCGACGTGGAAGGTCCTCAGGGTCGTGCCGAACGCGCTCTGCAGCGCACCGGCCGACGCCGTCGCCTCGACGGTGCGGTTGTACTCACCGACCGCGGCGTGCAGGCCCTTGGCCGACATCCAGTTCGCGACGGCCTTGGCCTGCGCTGCCGTCGGGTAGTACTGCGCCCGGAACGCGGCAGGGGTCAGGAAGTGGCCGTACTGCGCGTTCGAGGGGTCGGACACGGCAGCGGCGAACCGCGTAGCTCCGGCCTGATCCCGCAACGCGAGAGCAACGCTGATGTGGATCTGCTGAGTCGAGCTCACCGAGCCTGCAGTGGCGCCTGGAGTTGCCCAGGCGGGAACACTGCCGGTGACGGCGAGACTCGACGCCTGCGGTGCCGGGTGCGCCGCGGCGGGCAGGGCGAGTACGCCCGCCGCCAATGCGGTGCCGGCGACGGCACTCAGGCCGTAGCGAAGACGTCGTCGCATCGAGAGCCTTATCCCTTCGAGTAACGGTTGACTGCGGTGCCCACGGCGAGTGCCGATGGAGCAACCATCAGTGAGCGTCGCACATCGCGCCTCACCGGGTCCACCGTAGAACCGGAACGGACTCGACCGAGCCCAAATGGGGAAACCACGCCTGCACGGCGTCGCATCGTCCCCCCGTCCCACGGTGAATCGCCGATGACTCGTCATCGGCCGCCTGGAAGCATTTCGTACCTAAACAGACGTGTCAACACGGGCACCACCCGTTCGGGGCAAACGTGCGCTCGTCGGCCTCAGTAGTGCCTCAGTAGTGCCACGGATACGGCGACCAGTCGGGATCCCGGTGCTGCAGGAACGCGTCCCGGCCCTCCGCGGCCTCGTCGGTCATGTAGGCGAGCCGAGTCGCCTCGCCGGCGAAAACCTGCTGCCCGACGAGGCCGTCGTCGATCATGTTGAATGCGAACTTGAGCATGCGCTGGGCCGTCGGTGACTTTCCGTTCACCTCCGCCGCCCACTCCAGTGCGGTCGCCTCCAGCGCGGCGTGCTCGACGACGGCGTTCACCATGCCCATCCGGTGCGCCTCGCCGGCGTCGTAGGTGCGGCCCAGGAAGAAGATCTCGCGAGCACGCTTCTGCCCTACCTGGCGAGCGAGGTACGCCGAGCCGTATCCGCCGTCGAAGCTCGCGACGTCGGCGTCGGTCTGCTTGAACCGCGCGTGCTCGCGGCTGGCAATGGTGAGGTCGCAGACGACGTGCAGGCTGTGTCCGCCGCCGGCCGCCCAGCCGGGAACGACGGCGATGACGACCTTCGGCATGGTGCGGATCAGCCGCTGCACCTCGAGGATGTGCAGCCTGCCGAGCGCTGCGGGATCCGGCGCCGCGCCGTCGTCGGCGTACTGGTAACCCGTGCGGCCCCGGATGCGCTGATCGCCGCCGGAGCAGAATGCCCAGCCGCCGTCGTTCTGGGACGGCCCGTTGCCGGTCAGCAGCACGGCGCCGACGTCGCTCGACCGGCGGGCGTGGTCGAGCGCGGTGTAGAGCTCGTCGACCGTGCGCGGGCGGAACGCGTTGCGCACCTCGGGGCGGTCGAACGCGATGCGCACCGTGCCGGACGCGACCGCGCGATGGTAGGTGATGTCGGCGAAGTCGAATCCCTCGACGACCCGCCACGCGGCGTCGTCGAACAGCTCCGAGACCATTCATGCCTCCCGCGCGGGCTCGCGCACGGTCTCTGCCAACGCGTGGAACAGCAGCGCGGTCGACGTCGCGCCCGGGTCCTGATGACCCACGCTGCGCTCACCGAGCTGCGACGCCCGGCCCTTGCGGGCGACCATCGCGGTGGTCGCGTCGGCACCTCGCGCCGCCGCCCGGGCGGCATCCGTCGCGGCATCGGCGAGCGACCGGTGCGCGCGGACGGCGTCATCAAAGGCGGCGACCGCGGGGCCGAACGCGTCGACCATCGTCTTCTCGCCCGGCTCTGCCTTGCCAAGCTGGCCGATCGCCGCGAACGCCTCACTCAACGCAGCCGAAATCCCTTGTGCATCAGCCGATCCGGCGTCCAATGACCGTCCCATGGCGCGCAACGCCATGCCATAGAGCGGCCCCGACGCGCCACCGACCATCGAGACCAGAGACCGACCGGCGAGCACCAGCACGCCGCCCGCAGTCTGCGGCGGTTCGGCGTCCAGCGCGGCGATGACCGCGGTAAACCCGCGATCGAGATTGGCCCCGTGGTCGCCGTCGCCGATCGCGCGGTCGAGCTGGGTGAGGTGTTCGCGCCGCGCGGCCACCGAGTCGGCGGTGCGCCGGATCCAGTCGACCGCGAGCGGGACGTCGATCACCGATGCCTGCACGCACGACATCCTCCGCCGCGGCGGGACCGCCCGTCACGGCGGTACCGCCCCAGCCGGCGTTCGAGACGACGAAACCGGCGACACCCGTCGTGGCGTGTCGCCGGTTTCAGCTGTTCGGTAGATCAGTCGTCGTTCGAGGCGCTCACCGTTGCCGGCTCGCTGGTGCTGCGACGGCTGGCGAGGTAAGCCGCCGTACCGGCACCGAGCAGGGCGATCCCGCCCGCGCCGAACAGCTTCTTGTCCTCGGTTCCTGCCGTGCTGCCGCCACCGGTGTTGACGCCGCCACCAGGAGGCATCGGGCCCATCTGGGCCAGGAACGGCGTGACGTCCTTGAGCACGGTCGCCTTGTCGATCGGCTTCTCGAAAGCGCCCATGTAGACGCCACCCTCGGGGGTGAGCCCGAGCAGGTTGCCGACGACGGCGGCGTGCCGCGCCTCGACACCGAAGATACCGGCCGCTGCCTGCAGCACTGCCTTGTTCTGGATGTAGCCGGCAGCACCGAGGTAGGCGCCGACGCCGACGTTCTCGAACGTGTGGCTGGTGGTGAGGAAGTTCGTCCGGCTGTCGAACGAGGTGCCGAAGTCGACACCCGGCGCCTTGACCGGAGTTCCGCCGAGCTGCTTGATCGTGGCGGTGATGGCGGTGACGTGGAAGGCCTCGTCACTGCCGATCTTCTCCAGGTACGTCTTCTCGTCGCCAGACAGCAGTCCGGCAGCGTTGCCCTTCTGGTAGAACGCCGACTCCAGGTACTCGAGCGTCAACGCGTAGTTCAGCACGTCGACGTCACTGGTGAAGTCGCCAGCCGCAGCCCAGGCCCACCGGTTGTTCAGGGCGCCCAGAGCCAGCGGTGCGGAGACGTCGGTGACCTGACCTCTCACAAAATCGCGTCGGGACATGAATCTCTCCTAGCTAGCTGAGTTCGGGCTTAGCTGATGTAAGGCTTGACCTTCGGAAGCACGTAGCTCATCGGCTCGTGGGCCTCGATCGGGTGCGGGAAAGGCTGGCCGCCGATCAACGTCGCGATGATCGCGGCGTGCCTCGACTCGACCCCCGCAATTGACGCCGCGGCGCCAAGAACGGCTGCGCTCTTCACCAGCGGGACCTGACCGTGGTAGGCCACCACGCCCAGCTCCTCGAAGGTCGACGCCGTCTTCAAGAACGTGTCCTTCGAGGTGAACGTCCCGGATGGGAAGTGGATGCTCGGCTTGGCGACCGGCGTGCCACCCGCCTGCGTGACCGCAGCGGTGATGGCAGCGACGTGCCCAGCCTCGTGTACCGCGATGGGCGCGATCAGCGCCGCCTCACGTCCGGACAGGATGCCCGCGCTCACGCCCATGGCGTAGAACGTTGCCTCCAGGTACTCCAGGGTCAGGGCGTAGTTCAGGATGCCCAGGTCACCCGTTGAGCTGGCGGCCGGTGCTGCGGACGCGCTGGATGCCATGGAGAGGCCTCCGCCGACCGCGAACGCGCTGCCGACACCGACCAGGCCGGCCCAGCGCAGGAAGGACCGTCGGCTCGACTCACTGTCGAACGCTAGAACGGGCTTCCCCTCGAACAACTTTTCTGTACTCATTCCGTGAGCACCTCTCAACTCGGCGATGCGTGTGGCACGGCTCGCATGATCGTTCGGGCCTCCACGCAGGGCGGTTCACGAGGCGACGAACACACCTCGAAATTATCTAGCTACTCGATGTAGCTGCCCGAGTCCGGTTTGTGCCGAACTTCGAATCGCCGATCCCGGCTACCACGGTGACCTGAGCCCGAACCGAGTTCTTCGGCGCGGCGAAGGTTGCGTGTGACCTCGACACAGGTTCGGGCCGGCGGGCCGCCGCCGCCGATCGCCGGCCCGGCGCCGACGCGATCGGCAGGCGGCCCCGAGCACACGGGCGCGATCACGCTCTCGAGCCTTGCCCGGGCGAACCGGGTGCGCCGATCGGTGGCGCTGCTCGGCCCCGCGTTCGTGGCGGCGGCGGCCTACGTCGATCCGGGCAACATCGCCACCAACGTCGCCGCCGGTGCCCGGCACGGATACCTGCTCGTGTGGGTGGTAGCGGCGGCGAGCGCGATGGCGGTGCTCGTTCAGTACCTGAGCTCGAAGGCCGGACTCGCGACCGGCCAGAGCCTGCCCGAGCTCTGCCGTGACCGCTACGGGCGCGGGACGAACCTGGTGCTGTGGGTGCAGGCGGAACTGGTGGCGATCGCGACGGACATCGCGGAGTTCGTCGGCGCGGCGCTCGGCCTGCATCTGGTCTTCGGCATGTCGTTGCTACCGGCCGGCGTCGTTACCGGCGTCGTCGCGTTCGCGCTGCTCGGCCTGCAGCGTCGGGGATACCGCCGGTTCGAGATCGCGGTGATCGCGATGCTCGCGCTGGTCGCGGCCGGCTTCGGTTATCTCTTCCTCGCCGGCGGTCATCCGTCCTACGGCGGTGTCGCGTCGGGGCTGATCCCACGGCTGCCCGGCGGTGACGGGCTGACCCTCGCCGTCGGGATCGTCGGCGCAACCGTGATGCCACACGCGATCTACCTGCACTCGGCGATGCAGAGCCGGCGGATCCGCCCGGCCGACGACGCCGAGGCCCGCACCCTGCTGCGGTTCAACCGGTTCGACTGCATCGCCGGACTCGGTGCCGCGGGCATCGTCAACGTCGCGATGCTCTGTGTCGCGGCCGAGATCTTCGCGGGCCACCACGTCAACGGGCTCGGCGACTTCACGACGGCGCATGCCGAACTCACCCGCCTCGCCGGCGGTAGCGCGGCGCTGGTCTTCGGCGTCGCGCTGATGGCATCGGGTTTCGCCTCCTCGGGTGTCGGCACCTACGCCGGCCAGGTGGTGATGGCCGGCTTCACCGGTTGGCGCATCCCGCTGCTCGTGCGGCGCGCCGTGACGATGGCCCCGGCGTTGTTGGTACTCGGCATCGGCGCCAACCTCGGCGCCGTGCTCGTCGCGTCCCAGGTCGCCTTGTGTTTCGGCATTCCGTTCGCGCTGGTGCCGCTGGTGCGGCTGACCCGCAACCGCGCGGTGATGGGTGAACTGGTCAACCGGGCCGCTACGACGGCGGCCGTCGTCGCGATCACCGTCGTCATCTGCGCGCTGGACGCCGCGCTGGTCTACACCACAGTCGCCGGCTGATCGGTCGACGCCGCGCCGACCCTGATCCGCATTGCCGCCGCGAGTGACTCGCCGAGCTGCTCGAAGACGTCGTCCGGCGCGACGCCGACCCGCACCGCGACCGTGCCCCCGAAGGCCACCCGGTCGATCACCTCGATCCGGTCCCCCAAGCTGATCGCGTGCTCGGCCAGGTACCGGAGCATCGCCGGATCGGTGTCGCTGACCCGGACGAGTTCGCCGACCGTGCCGGGCGCGGCCTCGTCCAGCCGTACTGTCGCAGCGTCGGACACCCGACCGTCGCGGGTCGGGATCGGATCGCCGTGCGGGTCGAGCTCGGGCTGACCGAGCTTCTTGGCAATGGCATCCTCGAGCTGATCCGAGAGCGCGTGCTCTAGCACCTCGGCCTCGGCGTGCACCTGGTCCCACGGCAGATCCAGCGCCTTCACCAGGTAGAGCTCGAGCAGCCGGTGGCGGCGCACCATCTTCAGCGCCAGCTCGCGACCGGCGGGCGAGAGCCGGACCCCGCGGTACGGCACGTGCTCGACCAGTCCCAGCTCGTCGAGCCTGCGGATCATCCCCGACGCCGACGACGCGCTGACGCCGAGCCGTTCGGCGAGCAGGGTGGTTCCCACCGCGCCGCCGTCGTGCTCGGTCAGGACATAGATCGTCTTCGCGTAGTCCTGCACCGCGACGGAGGCACCTGGGTCCTTCGACGACGGCGCCATGGGCCGAATTGTGGCACGCCGGTCAGGCCCCGGGCTCGAGGAGGAAGACCGGGATCTCGCGGGCGGTCTTGGCCTGGTAGCCGGCGTAATCGGGGAACGCCTCGACCGCGCGAGCCCACCACAACGCCTTCTCCGCACCGGAGAGCTCGCGCGCGGTCAGGTCCCACTTCTGCGGGCCGTCCTGCAACTGCACGTGCGGATCGGCCTTGAGGTTGTGGTACCAGACCGGATGCTTCGGGGCGCCACCCAACGACGCTACGACGGCGTATCGGCCCTCGTGCTCGACCCGCATCAGGGGCGTCTTGCGGAGCTTGCCGGTACGGGCGCCGCGGCTGGTCAACACGATGACCGGATAGCCGCGCATCGTCGTGCCGCTGGTGCCGCCGGAACCTTCGTACTCGGCCACCTGGTCGGCGGAGCGCTGGCTCGGACTCGGTGCGTACTCACCGTCTTCGTCGTCTACGGACATACCGGCATTCAAGCAGCTACCGGCGTCCGGAACAGCCACTCCCGTCACCGATCCGGTGTCGTCGGTCGCGTATCGCCCCTTCGACAGGTCGAGCAGGACAAGGACGTTGTCAAACGGATCGGCTACGACGGCGACGCGACCGACCGGGATGTCGAACGGTCCCGCCATCACTCGACCGCCAGCCGCTATGACGGTGCCGGCAGCCTCGTCCACCGACGCGACCAACCAGTTCGGCGCGTAGTCATGCGCGGTCGTGAGGACGATCTCGGTATCGCTGTCGGGTAGCCCGAGCCCGGCCTGCTCGGTCGCGTCATCCCGCCACAGCAATGCGTGTCCGAGGTGGTCACGATAGAAATGCAGACCGCTGTCGATGTCGGGAACCGGGACGGTGACGGCGTCGACTTTCAGCAAGAGCGGGAGGGTTCGCATCCCGCTGAGTCTCGTCCAACCCGCACGTGGCGGGTCGGCCGGCAGGGCATGCCCTCCTAGGCGCCGATCACAGGGTCAACGCGTGGACCTTCTCGCCGAAGTTAGGCGCGGCAGGCCGAGGCGGGCGCACGTGTCCGCCGGCCCGGGAAAGATCGCAGCGGTGCCCTCAGGCAAGACGCATCCCACAAGAGCCGGCACCGGATGAGCTGCATCGGGCTGGGTGTAGTGGCGCGGGTCGGGTAGCACGCCGATTCGCCACATGGCCGCGCAGGCCGCCACGGCGTCCCGGATGGGCACCAGCCCAGGACTCAGCGCAGTGCCAGGTCCGATCTCAGTTCCGTTGGCCCCTTGTCCATCCGAACTGAGGCTGGCCCTGGCGTAGCAGTGCACCTGACTTGTGTCCGTCGCTGGGGCTGGCTTCAGCGTCACGTACGCAGCGGCGCTCCCGCCGCCGAGCACCGCCACGCCTCCAAGAACACCACCGACGTCAGGTCCTCAGCAGCACTCCACGAAGCTGTCCGGCGGAAGCAGTGCGTATAGACCGAGTTGGCGTGCCGCTGAAACAGCACTCCAACCGCGGCCGGATCGTTGCCGGCCGCAAGCTCCCACAGCTTGCCGTCGCTGACCTCCTGCAAGGCGCTCGCCCTCACGCTCCCCTATGTCCGGCCAGCCGCTGGTGGGTTCCAATCTCCATCCACGGAAATCGTGAGCCGAGAGTCGCCCGGGCTCTCCGCATCAGGCGCACTAATACACGAGGGAAGAGCCGGCGCTCGGACTCGAACCGAGAACCGCCCGATTACAAGTCGGGTGCGCTGCCAGTTGCGCCACGCCGGCGACGTGCCGGTCAAGGGTAGCGATCGGCAGCAGACCCGTCCTGCTCGCGGAAACCGTCGCAGAACGGTTGCGGGGTCGGTTCGCCGGCTTGGGCCACGGTGGCGAATTCACCTGCGGCATAAGGGATTGTCACTTGCGCGGGCGAGCGGAATGGACTATCATCGAACACATGTTCGACACTAGCGGCCACGTCGCAGAGCTGGACGAGCCGATCGCGTGGGCGGGATTCGAACCGGGTGGCTGGATTCTCGACCTCCTCTGCGTGGAGCCGCTGGCGTCGCTGGACGACGACGGCGTGCTGGACCGGATCGAAGCCCTGGAGCGGATCCGATCACTGCTCGACGCGGAGCAGTCCGTCGCGCTGGCCGACTTTGCCCGACGCCGCGCGAGAGTGAGCCACGCCGACCGCTGCGGCGCCGACGTCGGCGACGAGGTGGCGCTCGCACTGCGAATCGCTCCACGCACCGCCGATCGGCGCGTCGACGTCGCGGTGCAGCTGACCGAGCGGCTGCCGGCCACGCTGTCGGCGATGGGCCGCGGTCGAGCCACGCTGTCGAAGGCTCGCGTGCTGTTGGAGGAGACCGACCAGCTCTCGGCGGCCGATGCCGCCGCGGTCGAGTCCGCCGTGATCGAGGGCGCGGCCGACATGACGCCGGGTCAGCTGCGCCGGCGGGCCGCGCGTGCGGCCATCCGGATCGATGCCGAAGCCGCCGCCCGGCGCCGGAAGCAGGCGGAGACCGGACGAGCGGTTTGGGTCGAACCGGACGCGTGCGGCATGGCCACTCTCGGCGCCAGCCTGTGCGCCGCCGACGCCGTCGGCATCTATGAACTGCTCGACCGGTCCGCCCGCGCGGCAAGGACGGCGGGCGACCAACGCACGCTGGATCAGCTCCGCGCCGACCTGCTCGTGCAGGCCATCGGCGGCGGCGTTGTGCGAGCGAGCCGGCCGCTGGTACAGATCGTGCTCCCCGCCGACGCCGTCACCGACGATGCGGCTCCGCCGGCCGAGCTCGTCGGGTACGGACCGATCGACCACGACCTCGCCCGCGAGATCGTGGCCACCGGTGCTTGGCAGCGACTGCTCACGGACCCCGCAACCGGCACGATCACCGACGTCGGACGGACCCGCTACCGACCGCCCGCCGCGCTGGCCGACCTGGTGCGGGCTCGCGGCCGAGCATGCGCGTTCCCGACCTGCCAGCAGCCGGCCGCTCGGTGTGACCTCGACCATCGGCGCCCGTGGTCGGCCGGCGGCGCCACGAATGCGCAGAACCTGTGGCCGCTGTGCGGTCGGCACCACAGCGTCAAGGACGGCAGCGCAGGCTGGTCGTGTGCGCTCCGCCGGGACGGCGCGATCACCTGGACCACACCCGTCGGACGCGTCTACACCATCCACCGCGACTCCGACGACGACGCCATCGTGCGGGTCACCACCGCGGAATCGACGCAGCCGCCCGAGCATCCACCGAAACGTCCCAGCGAAGATCTGCCGCCGCCATTCTGACGCCGCCCGAGCAGCGTGCCTGCCGTTGTCGGGGCGCTGCCTCGGTAGGTTTGCCAGCGGTGGAGTGCGGAGGGACAACATCGTGAGCGAGCCGTTCGGCGCCGCGTTCTGGAACGAGCGATACAGCGGCGCAGATCGCCTGTGGAGTGGTCAACCCAACGAAGGGCTCGTCTGCGACGTCGCGGATCTGCCACCGGGGCGCGCGCTCGACGCCGGCTGCGGCGAAGGTGCCGACGCGATCTGGCTGGCCACGCGTGGGTGGCAGGTGACCGCGGTCGATCTCTCCGCCGTCGCTCTGCAACGCGGCCGCGAGCATGCTGACAAGTCCGACGTCGCCACCCGCATCGACTGGCAGCAGCGCGACCTGCTCGCGGACGCGGCCGGCCTGAATGAGTTCGACCTGGTGACAGCGCAGTTCATGCAGCTGCCTGAGGAGCCGCGACAGCGACTGTTCACCATGCTCGCCGATCGGGTGCGCGGCGGCGGGTTACTGCTCATCGTCGGCCACGACCCGTCAGACCTCGAGCTCGACGTCGCCCGCCCGCCGATGCCTGAACTGTTCTACTCAGCCGCCGAGCTCGCGGCGTCGCTCGAGCCGCGCGATTGGGAGATCCAAGCCGCGCAAGCCCGCGGCCGCGACGGCACGGACCGCCATGGAAAGACCGTCACCGTCCACGACGCGGTGCTGCGCGCACGTCGGATTCGGGTACGCGGCGGCCTGCCGGTTCGCTATCGATCCGTCGACGAAGACAGCGGTCGCTGGGACGGATTCCCCTTCCGGGATGGCGACGTCGTCATCAGCACCAGATCCAAGAGCGGCACTACCTGGCTGCAGATGATCTGTGCGCTGCTCGTCTTCCAGACACCGGAACTGCCGGAGTCGCTGACCAGGCTCTCGCCCTGGCTGGACATGTTGCTGACGCCGCTGGATCGAGTCATGTCCAGGCTCGAAGCACAACCCCATCGCCGCTTCGTCAAGACACACACACCGCTCGACGGCGTCCCCGTGGACCCTCGGGCGAGCTACCTCGTGGCCGCCAGACACCCGCTGGACATGGCCGTCTCGCTGTATCACCAGGGCGACAACCTCGACAGGAAGAAGATGCGAGAGGTGATCGGGCTGCCCGAACCCACCGATCCGGCGCCGCCCCGACGCGAGCTGCACGACTGGCTCGTGAGCTGGATCGACGACGACGCGTCTCACCTGGACTCCATGGATTCGCTGCCCGGTGTGATGTGGCATCTGTCCGACGCATGGGCGCGGCGCGAACAGCAGAACGTCCGGCTGGTCCGCTACAGCGATCTCGGTCACAACCTCGACGACGAGATGCGCGCGATCGCGCAATGGTTGCATATCGACGTTCCGGAATCGCTCTGGCCGCAGCTGGTTGCTGCGGCGTCGTTCGACAGCATGCGTTCCAACGCAGACCGGCTGACGCCGAATCCGTCCGGCGTCATGAAGTCGACGGCGGCGTTCTTCCGTCGCGGTTCATCGGGCAACGGTGCCGAGGTTCTTACCGACGACGAGCTCGCGCATTATCATGTACGAGTCGCCGCGATGGCGCCGGCCGACATGCTGGATTGGCTGCACGGCTGAGCACTGGGGGAATCGCTGGGATACGGCCTGGGAGAGAATCGACACGTGGGCCGCATCGTTGTTGCTCGCGGGCCGGGCCGCGGCGGCTCGATGCAGCGGGTCGACGAGCACGGCGATCCGGGCGCCTCTCCTGCGGTCGTGGCCGACCTCGCGGTCGCGATGGGCGAGCTCGAAGCGAGCGAACATCCGCGCTGGGTCTGGGAATCCGCCGCCACCGACTACGCCGCTCTGCTCGGCGCCGGGGTGCTGGTCGAGCGCAGTCACGACCTCGCGCTGGTCGAAGCAGCGCTGCTCGGCTACGCCGGCCGGTTCGGCGAGTCATCCCGGCTGGCGGCAGCCGCGGCCCGGCTGCGCAACGAGCCGGTGCCACCGGATGAACCGGCCCGACCGACCGCCACCCAACCCGGGCTCTTCGACGACACCACGCCGCGACCGCTCGACGACGCCGTCGCCGTGCACGCCGCGCAGTGCGCACAGCTCGCGAGCCCGGATGGACCCGACGCCTGGGAGCCGGCGCCGGTGACGGCGGCGCGGCTGCGGTTGCTCGCCGCCACCGATTCCGCCTGCGGGCTGGTCGCCGCCGAGATGGGTCACGACGGTGTGCCGTGGCGAATCGACGTCCACGACCGACTACTCACCGAGGCGCTCGGGCCGCGACCACGCCACGGCGGCCGGCCACCGAGGCTGCAGGCCCTGGCCGAGCGGATCGCCGCGCTGCTGGATGTGCCGCGGCTGAACCCCGATTCCGCCGCCGAGATCACGACGGCGTTCCGGCACGCCGGGATCCTGCTCACCTCCACCCGGAGCTTCGCGCTGCGCCGCCTCGATCACCCCGCGATCGAGCCGCTGCTGGAGTACAAGGCGCTGGCGCGGTTGCACGCCGCGCACGGCTGGGCCTGGTCGGACGAGTGGGTGCGCGACGGCCGCTTCCGGCCGGAGTACGTGCCGGCGGGCGTGGTGTCCGGTCGATGGGCGAGTCGCGGCGGCGGGGCGCTGCAGATCCCGCGCGCCGTACGCGCCGCCGTCGTCGCCGATCCCGGGCATGTGCTCGTGGTGGCGGACGCCCGCCAGCTCGAGCCACGGGTGCTGGCCGCGCTGTCTGTCGATGCCGGCCTGATCGACGCCGCGCGCTCCGGCGACCTCTACGACGCGATGGCCACCGAGGCCTTCGCCGGCGACCGCGCAACGGCCAAGATCGCGATCCTCTCGGCGATGTACGGCGGCGGGACGGGCGGTGGCAGCAGCGCCGTCGCACTCGCGACGTTCCGGCGCCGGTATCCACGGGCGCTCGGCCTCGTGGAGGCGGCCGCGCGGGTTGGCGAGGCCGGCGGACTGGTGCGCTCGGTGCTCGGCCGCACCTGCCCATACGCAGGGGTCGCACCTGCCGGGACGACGAGCGAGACCGACGACGTCGAGGCGCAGGCGCTGCGCCGGTCCCGCGACCGTGGCCGGTTCACCCGCAACTTCGTGATCCAGGCGTCGGCGGCCGACTGGGCGGGGGTGTTACTCGCCGTACTGCGCGGCCGGCTGGCGGGCATCGACGACGCCGCCCGGCTGGTGTTCTTCCAGCACGACGAGGTCGTCGTGCACGCTCCCCAAGCCCTCGCCGGCGAGGTCGCCGCAGCGATCGACGCGGCCGCTGACGAGGCCACCCGGCTGGTGTTCGGCAGCACCGACGTCAGCTTCCCGATGCCCGCGACGGTCGTACCCGACTACGCCGCGGCGAAATAATCGATTGCGAGGCACCAGGCGGCCGGGGTTCGGTAGCGCTTCGACGACCAACGCGGCAGGAAGCTCCGGTTCTGGGTACCCACCGGCGCGGCGTCGATCGTGCACGCACCTTGACGGCACGTCGGGCGGCCCGGGCACAATGACCGTGTCCCGACCGCTACGCCGGTCGTCGGCGCCGTACCCATCACCGGTCCCTTCGTCGGGCACGCGGTGGGACGGATCGCCGTCGGCGCCCGGAAAGCCGTGAGGCCGCGGCAGGAGCGCACAGCCAGCGCACCTGACCGCGACCCGCATCCGGTGCGGTCACCCGACACTCGAAGGGTGCAAACGTGGCTGATGTCAAGTACGTCGAGGCGACCCGTCTCTATCCGGGCAACCCCATCCCCGCAGTCAACAGACTCGACCTCGACGTCAACGACGGCGAGTTCATGGTCCTCGTCGGGCCGTCGGGATCCGGCAAGACCACCGCGCTGCGGATGCTCGCCGGTCTCGAGGACGTCGACGAGGGCGAGGTGCGCATCGGCGGGGAGGACGTGACGAACAAGCCGCCGAAAGACCGCGACATCGCGATGGTCTTCCAGAACTACGCGCTCTACCCGCACATGACGGTGGCCGAGAACATGGGCTTCGCGCTGAAGCTCAAGCACGTCTCGAAGGACCAGCGCCTGGAGCGGGTCAAGGAGGCGGCCCGGCTGCTCGACCTCGAGCCCTACCTCGACCGCAAGCCCAAGGCGCTCTCCGGCGGTCAGCGGCAGCGCGTCGCCATGGGCCGGGCGATCGTGCGGGAGCCCAGCGTCTTCCTGATGGACGAGCCG
>QHCD01000071.1 GCA_003244255.1 Pseudonocardiales bacterium
CCGGCTCGTGGATCAACCCACCCAACGAGACGGAGGCCATCGCTCAGTAATAGCCGTGAACCGGTGCCTCATACAGGTTGACAAATTCCGTGCACGCTCGCGCACAATACGCCGAAAGGGCCATGACCCGAGGGTCGCCGAACCGCAGGGCTGGGGCCCTCCGACCGTCCTCGACGGTTGGTCGCGCGGCCCGCTCAAAGGCTGGGCTCGCAAGGACACAGCCCTGGCCGACACGGAAAGTGTCGACCATCCGCCGGTTGACGTCACGGGCCTTGGCGAACAGTTCGTCGAGGTGCTCCAGCCGGCGGGCGACCCCGAGGTCACCGGGGTCGTTGATCACGGTTTCGATCCGGAACGCCCGGCCTTCTTTGAGATAGCTCTTGACCCGGGAGTGCCGGAAGTAGGCGTTGAGGGTGACCTGGTCACCGGAGCGCAGCAGCCGGGTCCGGTAGCCCGCATCGGGAGCTGTCTGGACGTGGCGGCCGAAGACGATCTGCATCTCCTCGGGACTGCCCCGAGTTCAGTTGACTCGTGGAGTGTGGAGCATCAGGCCGCGGTTGCGAGCTGATGGTGGAGCAGTTCGAACTCTATGCGCGTGAGTTTGCCGAGGGCGCGTTGGCGTCGGCGGCGGTGGTAGGTGCGTTCGATCCAGGTCACAATGGCGAGGCGCAGCTGGTCTCGGGTGTGCCAGTAGCGGCGGTCCAGGACGTTCTTTTGTAGCAGCGCGAAGAACGACTCCATCGCGGCGTTATCCCCGCAGGCGCCGACGCGCCCCATCGAGCCGACCAGGCCATTGGCGGCCAGGGTGCGCACGAACGCCCGTGAACGAAATTGGCTGCCCCTGTCTGAATGAACCAGGGTGCCGACCGGCCGGCGCAGCGCGATGGCGTTGCGCAGCGCCCGCACGGCCAAGCTTGCTTTCATCCGGTCGCCGATGGCGTAGCCGACGATCTTGTTCGAGAAGTCGTCCCGGATCGCGCAGACATACAGCTTTCCTTCGGCGGTGCGATGCTCGGTCAAGTCGGTGCGCCACAGCTGGTTCGGTCTGGTCGCGACGAACTTGCGTCCGACGAGGTCGTCGTGGACCGGCGGGCCGGCCTTGCGGTTCAGGCCGCGCTTCTTCGAGTGCACCGACCACAGCCGCTGCACCGAGCACAACCGCTGCACCCGATTCTCCCCAGCACGAATGCCGTGCTCGGCGGTGAGCTCGTCGGCGATGAACCGATACCCGAACTCCGGGTCACCCCAATGGATGTCGACTGCGGCGTTGAGCAGGTGCGCGTCATCCCAGTCCCGCCGCGACACCGGCTGCGCGCGCCAGGCATAGAAGGCTTGCTTGCTGAACTTCAGCACCCGGCAGGTCACCGCGACGGGGATCCCGTCAGCGGCAAGGTCACGGACCAGCGGGTACCTCATTTTGGGGATAGGTCCTTGGCGAAGTAGGCCGCCGCCCGGCGCAGGATCTCCACCTCCTGCTCCAGCACCCGGACCCGCTTACGGGCCTCGCGCAGCTCGGCCGACGCCGACGCAGTGACACCGGGCCGACGGCCGTCCTCGATGTCGGCCAGGTTCAACCAGCGGTGCAGACACGACTCCGAGACACCGAAGTCCTTCGCGATCTGCGCCAGCGGCGCCTCGCCCTTGCGGGCGACCGCGACCACGTCACGACGGAACTCGATAGGAAACGCCTTGGGCATGGTGCTGATCCTTCCAGCGAGGACAAATCCTCACAGGCAAGGAGTCAACCGAACCGGGAGCAGTCCCGTTCGAAGGTCTGCACGATGTGCCAGGAAGTGGCACAGCAGCAGCGCTTCGATGCGGTGCGCGGTTTCGAGCCAGACGAGCGCGACCTGCTGCGGTCCTTTGAGGATGTGGTTGCGGCGTTCGAGGTTGGGTGGTAGCGGTAGGCGGCAAGGACCTCGGCGGAGTCATCGTGCGGTCGTTGGTGATCGTCGGGAAGCAGCCATCATCGGTGACCGCGTCGTAGGCGATGGTGGCGGCGTTGACTTCTGCTGTGACGCCGAAGACGGTTCTCTCGTTGCGCCGGTAGCGGGTCCTCTCGCCGGAGCGGCCGCGGCGTTCCTGCCGGTAGGTGAGCTCGGTGGATTCACTGACCTGGTAGTCGACCCGGCCGCGCGGACGATCCGGTGACCCGCTCTACGGAATCCGCTTCCGGGCACGGAGTCACCCGGCAACAATTAGGTTCGCTCAGCTGCTGCGGCGACTGCTAGAAGGGCAGGTCGTCGGGAGAGAGGCCTTCTTCGCGGCTGAGTCGGTCGAGTAGGCGGTTGATGATTTCGCGGTCTGCCGGGGAGAGTGCGTGTGCGCGGAACGCGATCTTGCGGACGCCCTCGTCTGCCAGGACGTGGCTTTCGGGCAGCTGCTCGGCCCAGGTGTGTCCGGCTATCTCCTCGGCCAGCGCCGCGGGTGGAAGTCCGAAGTAGCGGGCCAGCTCGTCGGTTCTTGTGACGGGCAGGCTGGCGACTGATCCGTCTCGGACCGCTCGTAGGTCGTCCTCGGTGACGTGCGCGCCGATGGCTTCGGCCTCGCGAGCGAGCCGCGCGAGGTCGAGGGTTTGGTCGTCGGGGTCGCGGATCAGGCTGAGGAGCAGTGCCATTCGGCTGCTCCGTCTGGTCTGCGCGGTGACCGGCGCCGCGGCGGGGTCGGTGAAGTAGTCGATTGGCTGGCCGAAGAAGTCGGCGAGCGCTTTGACGGTCCAGATGCTGGCGCGGCTCCAGCATCGGTGCGGGCAACGTGGAGTCACCGACCGCTATGCGCGTAGCGAGGCGTCGTCCAGGTCGATGCCCATGACGTGCGCGACCCGATCGAGGTCGAGATCGTAGGACAGCAGCGTGGCCCGTCGACGCCAGGCAACCGCGGCGATCATGCAGTCGATCATTCCGCGGGGGGTGACTCCTGAGCTGCGGCAGCGTCGGTAGATCCGCGCGGCAGCATCGAAATCGGTGGCCGCTTCGAAATGAAGTAGTCCCGCGCGCAGCAGCAGGCGACGCAGGTCATCCTCTCGCGCGTCGGTACGCGCCCCGGCAAGCACCTCCATCATGACCGGCTCGGTGACCACCAGCGGACCGTCAGAGCTGATCAGTTCCGTCAGCCGATCGTCCACCGGGCTGCCGGTTGCCCGGTCGTATTCGACCCAGGCGGAGGTGTCGGCCAGGATCATGCCGCGCCGCGGGGAGCGGCGTCAGGCGGGATGTCGCCGATCGCGTGTGCGCCCCGCATGGACAAGGCCTGTTCGCGGGTCATCGGCTGTCCCGCTAGGTGCCGCAGCGCGAGCTCGACCGCTTCGGTCTTTGTCCGAACGCCGTAGCGGCCCATGATCACCTGAACGTGATCGTCCTCGATCTCGATGTTCGTGCGCACCCTGGCCATGCACGCATCGTACACCTAACGTGTATGACACGTGTACCGTCGTTCGGTTCAGGCGTTCGGTGTTGGCGTCGCCCGGCGCTGGGCCCGAAGCTCGGCGTCGGCCCGGAGCAGCTTGCTCGCTGTCGGTGGCCCAGCAGAAGATTGGCTCGTGGTGACCCGTCGCGCGGCGGCGGGCCGACCTTCAGACCGAGCTCGACGCGCCGGTGCCGCCGGGCGTGCTGGTCTACGACGCGGCGGGCGTGCCGTCGGGGTGGTGTGCGGTATCGCCGCGCGCGGACTACCCGCGGTTGACGACGTATCGAATCGCCGGGACCGACGACGAGGACGGGTTGTGGGCGGTGACCTGCTTCCTGGTGCGCGTCGGTGCCCGCAGGCACGGACTTGCCGATGCCCTCCTCGACGGCGCGGTCGACCTCGCCCGCCGGCACGGTGCCCGCGTCGTCGAGGCCTACCCGGTCGACACCACGATGCGGACGGCGATGGCCGTCGAGCTCCGCCACGGGCCGCTGTCGGTGTTCCTGCGGGCGGGCTTCCGCGAGGTCGGCGCACGGGCCGCGCCGGCCCGGCCGGTGGTCCGCCTTGCGGTCTAGCGCGGCTTCTCCCAGACCGAGACGTTGCTGCGGCTCTCGCTGCTGAAGGGCTCGCGATTCCAGCCGCTCCAACGCTCGCGCTGCCTCATGCCGGCAAGTCGCGCCATCAGGTCCAGCTCGGCGGGCCACACGTACCGGTGCGGCGAGACGAAGGTCTCCAGCCGTCGATGACCCAGTAGTGGCGAGAGGTCGCGATCTGCGTCGCGACGTCGTAGTCCTCGATCCCAACGTGAGTGGGGGTTGCGGTCGTGAGGTTGGTGATTGTGTTACGCAGCAGGAAGACGAGACTGAACCTCGCGTCCAGTGGCCAAGTCGCCGATCGTCACGTCGATGTCCGCGGCACCTTGCCGTGTCTTCAGTTGCGCGACCATCGCGAGAGACAGCGCGACGCCGTGCACGCGCACCCCGCGACGGCGGAGCGGCAACGCGATGCGGCCGGTGCCGAATCGGGGCGCCAGCAGCCGGTGCGCTCGGTAGCATCGCCACGCCGGCCTCGGGCCGGTTCACCGATCGCGAAGGAGCGCCGCCATGGTCACCGCCAGCCAGCCCGCCGACCGCACCGTGGTCTCGGTGGCGGCCGGGGCGACGGCGGCCGACACTCTGGCCGTCGCTGGCGTGACCGGCGCCGTCGTCGTCCGCGACGCCGACGGCGTGCTCCGCGACCTCGCCTGGGCACCGGATTCCGACGTCGACGTCGAGCCGGTGTTCGCCGACTCCGACGACGGGCGAGCGGTGATCCGACACTCGACCGCGCACGTGATGGCGCAGGCGGTGCAGGAGCTGTTCCCCGCGGCCAAGCTCGGTATCGGGCCGCCGATCACCGACGGCTTCTACTACGACTTCGACGTCGTCGAGCCGTTCAAGCCCGAGGATCTGGACCGCATCGAGAAGCGGATGCGCGACATCGTCAAGGAGGGCCAGGCCTTCGTCTGCCGTCCGATCGACGACGACGACGCGCGCGCCGAACTCGCCGACGAGCCGTACAAGCTCGAGCTGATCGGCCTGAAGAGCAACGCCGCCACGGCCGCCGAGGGGGCGTCGGTCGAGGTCGGCGCGGGCGGGCTCACCATGTACGACAACGTGCACCGCGACGGATCGCTGGCCTGGAAGGACCTGTGCCGCGGCCCGCATCTGCCTACCACCAAAGCGATTCCGGCGTTCAAGCTGATGCGCTCCGCGGCGGCGTACTGGCGGGGGAGCGAGAAGAACCCGCAGCTGCAGCGGATCTACGGCACGGCGTGGGAATCCCGCGATGCGCTCAAGGACTACCAGGCGCTGCTGGCAGAGGCCGAACGTCGCGACCATCGCCGGCTCGGCACCGAGCTCGACCTGTTCAGCTTCCCGCCCGAGATCGGCTCGGGGCTCGCGGTCTTTCATCCCAAAGGCGGCATCATCCGGCGGGTCATGGAGGAGTACTCGCGGCAGCGCCACGAGCAGGCCGGGTACTCCTTCGTCAACACACCGCACATCAGCAAGTCGAACCTGTTCCTGACATCGGGGCACCTGGAGAACTACGGCGACGTGATGTTCCCGCCATTGAACGCCGACGGCAACGACTACTACCTCAAGCCGATGAACTGCCCGATGCACATCAGCATCTACGCGTCCCGCGGCCGCTCGTACCGGGAACTGCCGTTGCGGTTCTTCGAGTTCGGCACGGTCTATCGATACGAGAAGTCCGGCGTCGTCCAAGGTCTCACCAGGGCGCGTGGGTTTACCCAGGACGACTCACACATCTTCTGTACCCGCGAGGATCTGCAGGACGAGCTGGCCCGGCTGCTGTCGTTCGTGATCAACCTGCTGCGGGACTTCGGCATGACCGACTTCCGCGCCGACCTCTCGACCCGGCCCGACGACTACATCGGCACCATCGAGCAATGGGATGAAGCCGAGGCGGCGTTGGAGCAGGCGTTGAAGCTCGCCGGCGTGCCATACCAGATCGCTGCGGGGGAGGGCGCGTTCTACGCCCCGAAGATCGACGTGCACGTCAAGGACGCCATCGGCCGGCCCTGGCAGCTCTCGACCCTGCAGGTCGACTTCCAGGAGCCGGGGCGGTTCGGGATCGAGTACCAGGCCGCTGACGGAACGCGGCAGGAGCCGATGATGATCCACCGCGCGCTCTTCGGCTCGATCGAACGCTTCTTCGGCATCCTGGTCGAGCACTACGCCGGCGCGTTCCCGGTGTGGCTCTCGCCCGTGCAGGCGGTCGGCATACCGGTCTCCGATGATCACGTCGGACATCTGCATGGTGCCGTGAAAGCGTTGCACGACAGGGGACTGCGGGCGGAGGTCGACGACACTCCGGACCGGATGCAGAAGAAGATCCGCAATCACACCAAGCAGAAGGTGCCGTACCTGCTGATCGCCGGCGACGACGACGTCGCGGCGCAGGCCGTGAGCTTCCGGTTCCGCGACGGTTCGCAGCGAAACGGCGTGCCGGTGGCGGACGCCGTCGACGTCATCGCGCGCTACGCCGAGTCGCGGTCGAACGCCTCGCCGACCGCCGCGACGTTCGGCTGATCGGCATGCCCGACGCCTTCGACCGGTTGTGGACGCCGTACCGGCTGGCCTACATCCAAGGCGAGGGCAAGCCCGACGGCGACCCCGACGACCCGGCGACCTGCCCGTTCTGCCGGGCTCCGGGGCTGCCCGACGACGAAGGCCTGGTGGTCGCGCGGGGTGAGCGGGTCTACGCCGTCCTGAACCGCTACCCGTACAACGCCGGCCACCTGATGGTGCTGCCGTACCGGCACATCCCGGACTACACCGACCTCGACGCCCGGGAGACGGCGGAGTTCGCGGCGTTCACCCAGCAGACGATGCGGGTGATCCGCGCGGTCAGCGGGCCGCACGGGTTCAACGTCGGCATAAACCAAGGCCCGGTGGCCGGCGCCGGGATCGCCGCCCACCTGCACCAGCACGTGGTGCCCCGCTGGGGTGGCGACACCAACTTCATGCCGGTGGTGGCGCGCACGCGCGTGCTGCCGCAGCTGCTGGCCGACACCCGCACCCTGCTCGCCGAAGCCTGGCCCACCCCCTGACCCACCCTCCCCGAACGCCGAGATCGCGGTTCACCACCGCGACACGCCGTGACCAGGGTGCTGAAGTGCGATCTCGACGGGGGCGAGGCCTACCCGGTCGCAGCGAGCACCTTGTTGGCCTCGTGGGCGGGCATCGGCTCGTGCCGCAGGTAGCGGCGGCTGAATCGGCCGGTCCCGGCCGAGAGCGCGCGCAGGTCTACGGCGTAACGCAACAGCTCGGTCTCCGGCACGTCAGCAGATACACGGGTCCGTTCCGGCCCGGCTGCCTCGGTGCCCGTCACCCGGCCGCGGCGGCCGGACAGATCGCTCATCACCGCGCCGACGTAGGCATCCGGCACGCTCACCATCACCTGGTGCACCGGCTCCAACAGCTGCACCTGCGCAGCTTTCGCCGCCTCGCGCAGCGCCAGCGCGCCGGCCAGCTGGAACGCGGCGTCGGACGAGTCGACGCTGTGTGACTTACCGTCCACCAGGATCACCCGCAGGTCGACGACGGGGAAGCCGGCGATCACCCCGCGCTCCATCTGCGCGCGGACACCCTTCTCGACCGACGGGATGAACTGGTGTGGCACCGCGCCGCCGACGACCTTGTCGACAAACTCGAATCCGCCGCCGCGATCGAGCGGCTCGACCTCGATGTCGCAGATCGCGTACTGCCCGTGCCCGCCGGACTGCTTGACATGCCGGCCCTTGCCTGCAGCGGCCGCGCCGAAGGTCTCCCGCAGCGGCGTGACCACCGGCACCGTCTCCAGATCGACGCCCTGCTCGCGCAGCCGATCGAGCACCACCTCGGCGTGCGCCTCGCCCATGCACCACAGCACCAGCTGGTGGGTCTCGGCGTTGCGCTCCAGCCGCAGGGTCGGGTCGCCGGCGATCAGCTTCGCCAGGCCCTTGGCGAGCGCGTCCTCGTCACTGCGCGTCTTGGCTGCGACGGCGATCGGCAGCAGCGGCTCGGGCATGTCCCACGGCGCGACGAGCAGCGGCTTGTCCCGGGTGGAGATGGTGTCCCCGGTCTCGGCCGAGGTGAGCTTGGTTACCGCGCAGATGTCGCCGGCAGTGCACGACTCCACCGGCCGCAAGGTGGCGCCGAGTGGCGCGTGCAGGTGGCCGAGCCGCTCGTCCTGGTCGTGGTCTGCGTGGCCCCGCTCGGCCAGGCCGTGACCGGAGACGTGCGCCGGCAGGTCAGCGGTCAGGGTGCCGGAGAACACCCGCACCAGCGACACCCGCCCGACGTAGGCATCGACCGTCGTCTTGATCACCTCGGCGACGAGCGGTCCGGCGGGGTCGCAGCCGAGCGATTCGACGGCGCCGCCGTCGATCGTCGTTACTTGTGGCACGTCGCGTTCGAGTGCCGACGGGAAGGCGCTGGTCAGCACCTCCAACAGCTCGGCGGTTCCGACGCCGGTGACCGCGCTGGCGGCGAGCAGGGGGTAGAACGACGCACGAGCGACCGCCGTCTCGAGGTCGTCGACCAGGATCTCCATGTCGATCTGTTCACCGCCGAGATAGCGCTCCATTAGCGTCTCGTCCTCGCTCTCAGCGATGATGCCCTCGATCAGGGCGTCGCGTGCCGGCCCGAGGCGCGCGGCCTCTTCGTCATCCGGATCGCGTTCCGCCGGAGGGAAACCGCCGCCTGAGTAGTCGAACACCCGGCCGGACAGCAGCGCGATCAGCCCGCGCGGTCCGTCCGGTCCGGGATCGCTGGGCAGGTACAGCGGCAGCACACCGCTGCCGAACGCGTCCCGGCAGGCGTCCAGGGTCGCGTCGACGTCGGCCCGCTGGTGATCGATCCGGGTGATGACGACGGCGCGCGGCATGTTGACCGCGGCGCACTCCTCCCACAGCGTCACCGTCGTTGCGTCGATGCCGTCCACGGCGGAGACGACGAAGAGAGCCGCGTCGGCTGCCCGCAGGCCGGCGCGCAGGTCGCCGGTGAAGTCGGCGTAGCCGGGGGTGTCGAGCAGGTTCACCTTCACGCCGTCGAAGGCGCACGGCGCCACCGACAACGCGACCGAGCGTTGCTGCTTCACCTCCGCCGGATCGGAGTCGCTGACGGTCGTGCCGTCGATCACCGAACCCATCCGGGAGATCGTCCCCGTGGCGGCGAGCAGCGCCTCGACCAACATCGTCTTGCCGGCACCGGAGTGGCCGACGACGACGACATTGCGCACCTTCTCCGGCCGGTCGGCAGTCGGCACGGCACCGGCCGTCCCGCGATCCGAACCGTTGCCGCCCGCCGATCCCTTGGCCATCGAGCGCCTCCCGCGTGGTCGGAGGGTGGTCACGTGCGTGACAGCCCCTGTTCGGCGATTCGACACCCTGGCGTCGGAGCGGACAAGGGCCAGGGTGGACTGGGAGCGCCCGGGTCTGGCAACCTCACGGCGCTATCGTGGCCGAGCACCCGCAGACCGAGCACAAGACCGCCCGCCGGCACGCCGGCGCTGCCAGATCGGATCCCGATGCTGAACGTGTTCGCCCGCCCGTCGGTGTCGAAGGCACTGGCGCCGCTGGGTGCGCGGTTGGCCCGGGCCGGCGTCACGCCGGACGCCGTCACGGTGGTCGGCACGCTTGGGGCGGTGGCCGGTGCGCTGATCTTCTTCCCGCGCGGATGGTTCTTCGCCGGCACGCTGGTGATCTGGTTCTTCGTGATGCTCGACATCGTCGACGGTGCGGTGGCGCGCGCCGGCGGCCGGTCGTCTCGGTTCGGCGCGGTGCTCGACTCCACCTGTGACCGGGTTGCCGACGCGGCGGTCTTTGGTTCGCTGGCCTGGTACTTCGCCGAGCAGCGTCCCAGCGAGCCGCTGCTGCTCGCCTGCCTGCTCTGCCTGGTGCTCGGCGCCGTCACGTCCTACATCAAGGCGCGGGCCGAGGGCCTGTCGATGACCTGCGACGTCGGCATCGCCGAGCGCGCCGAGCGGCTTATCGTCGTCCTGGTCGGCACGGGTCTCGACGGGCTCGCAGTGCCGTATGTGCAGGCTGTCGCGCTGTGGCTGCTCACCGCGGCCACCGCCGTCACGGTGGTGCAGCGCCTGGTCGAGGTGAAGCGCCAGTCGGGGCTGCAGTCCGGGTCGATGCCGGCGGGAAAGCCGGTCGAGTCCAGACCGTGAGCGTCAGCGTCAACGACCGGCTGGTGTCGACCGCCTACGCCGCCGGCTGGACCGCGGTCAAGGCGCTGCCCATGCCGCTGGCGGCCGCCGGCTTCCGGCTGGGCGCCGACATCGCGCTTCGCCGGAACGGTCCTCGGGTGCGGCAGCTGCGCGCCAACCTGCGCCCGGTGGTCGGAGATCGCCTCGGTGCGGACGACCTCGAGCGGTTGATGCGCCGCGCCCTGCGCTCCTATGCGCGCTACTGGCTGGAGACCTTCCGGCTGCCGGCCATGGACCATGCCGACGTCGCGGCGCGGACGCACGTCGTCGGCGCCGACCGGATCGACGCCGCCGTCGCGGCCGGACGAGGCGCGATTTTGGCGCTCCCGCACATGGGCAACTGGGACGCCGGCGGCGTCTGGCTGCTCAACCGCGGCCATCCGTTCACGACCGTGGCCGAACGGCTCCGGCCGGAGGCACTGTTCTGGCGGTTCGTCGCCTACCGCGAGCGTCTTGGCATGCATGTGCTGCCGCTCGACCCCGGCGCCGGATCACCGGTCGAGGCGCTGACGGCGCAGCTTCGGGCCGGGGGGGTGGTCTGCCTCGTCGCCGACCGCGAGCTCTCCGCCAACGGCGCCCCGTCGTCGGGTGTGCCGTCGCCGGGGGTGCCGTCGTCGGGTGTGCCGTCGTCGGGTGTGCCGTCGTCGGGTGTGCTGGTGTCGTTCTTCGGGCAGGCGGTGCGGCTGCCGGCCGGCCCGGCGCTGCTGGCCGCTCGCACCGGTGCCGTGCTGCTGCCGGTGATCCCGTGGTTCGAAGGGCGCGACTGGGGGCTGTCGGTCGAGCCGGAGATCGACGTCGGGGGCGACGGCCGGTTGAGCGAGCGGGTCGCGACGGCGACCCAGCAGCTGGCCGACTCCTGGGCGGCTCATCTGGCCCGGCGTCCCGAGGATTGGCACATGCTGCAGCCGTTCTGGCTGGTCGACCGTGTGCCCGCCGGGGCCGCCGACGAGCCGGTGTAGACGACGATGCGCGTCGGGCTGGTTTGCCCGTACACCTGGGACATCCCCGGCGGAGTGCAGGCGCACGTCCGCGATCTCGCCGAGACCCTGCTTGCCCTCGGGCATCACGTGCGGGTGCTTACGCCGGTCGACGACGAGACGCTGCTGCCGTCCTACGCGATCGCGGCCGGGCATGCCGTTCCGGTGCGGTACAACGGCTCGGTGGCCCGGTTGCAGTTCGGGCCGGTCGCCGCGACCCGCGTCCGCCGATTCCTGCGGGACGGCCGGTTCGACGTCCTGCACCTGCACGAACCGGTGGCGCCGAGTGTGTCGCTGCTGGCGTGCATGCTCGCGAACGGACCGATCGTCGCGACGTTCCACACGTCCAACCCACGCTCGCGCTCCCTTTCGGCCGCGCAGGGCGTCCTGCAGCCGTTCCTGGAGAAGATCAACGGACGGATCGCGGTATCACCGGCCGCGCGCCAGGTGCAGGTCGAGCACCTCGGCGGCGACGCCGTCGAGATTCCGAACGGCGTCGCTGTGGCCCGGTTCGCCTCGGCCACGCCGTTGCCCGGCGTCGCGGTGTCCGGGGGGACGATCGGCTTCATCGGCCGTTACGACGAGCCGCGCAAGGGGCTGGCGACGCTGCTCGACGCGCTGCCGCGAGTCGCGCTCCGGCATTCGGGTGTGCGACTCGCGATCGCCGGTCGCGGCGACGCCGACACACTGCTCGGCGGCCTGACACCCAAGGTGCGGGAGCGGGTGCGCATGCTCGGGCGCGTCAGCGAGTCCGAAAAGGCAGGCCTGCTCGCCGCCGTCGACGTCTACTGCGCTCCGAATCTCGGCAACGAGAGCTTCGGGATCGTCCTGCTGGAGGCGATGGCCGCTGGTGTGCCCGTCGTCGCGAGCGACCTCCCGGCATTCCGGCGGGTCCTCGACGTCGGCCACGGTGGCTCGGCGGGCCGGCTGTTTCGAACCGGCGACCCGGCCGATCTCGCGGCAGCTCTCACCGACGTGCTCGACGACCCAGGGATGCGGGCCCGGCTCAGCGCCGTCGGCCGGGGGCTCGTCTGCGCCTACGACTGGCCGGTGGTCGCCGCGCAGATCGTCCGCGTCTACGAGACCGTCATCGCCGTCGCGCCGCGTCCGGTGGTCGCCGCCGACGACGACGTCACGCCGGGCTGATGCGTGCCGTCGCCGCTGGTGTGCCGTCCGAACGCGGGCCACTAGCATCGTGCCGTGGAGGTCGCGCTCGTCGTCCTTGCGGCGCTGCTGGTCGTGTCGCTGTGGGTGGCGACGACGGAGAGCCGGCTGACCCGCCTCGGCGGGCGGGTGGAGACCGCACGGGCGGTCCTGGACGCCGCGCTGGTCCGGCGGGCGGCCGCGGTCACGGCGCTGGTGGATGCGGCCGGCGACCGGATCTCGCGGGCCGATGCCGACCGGCTGCGTGCGGCCTGCCGAGCCGCACTCGAGGCCGGTGAACCCGGCCGGGAGACCGCGGAGAACGACCTCGGCCGGGCAATTGACGAGCACCTGCCGGCCGAGTGCCCTGCCGATCTGCTGACCGACTTAGACGATGCGTCGGTGCGGGTGGTGCTCGCCCGCCGGTTCTACAACGACGGGGTGCGCGACACCCGAGCGCTGCGTGGCCAGCGGATGACTCGTGCACTGCGGCTCGCCCGCGACCGGCCCACGCCAGACTTCTTCGAGATAGCCGATCCGACCCTGCACTCGACGGCGCAGCACTCGGCGCTGCACTCGCCCGGGGGCATCCAGCCGACACCGCCCGACACCTCGACGCCGGCGCGCTGACGCCGGCCGAACGGCCCGCTTGCGCGCGGCGGGGCGGCGGCCGCACGCGGCCGTATCATGGTGGGCACATCCCCGGCCGTATCCAGCGGCCGCGATCTGGAGAGATCCGAAGGAAGGTCCCGTGTCCGAGCAGCAGGCGGCGTCGATCGACTCGGGTGCCGGGCCGGCCACCGGCACCGCGCGCGTCAAGCGCGGCATGGCCGAGATGCTCAAGGGCGGCGTCATCATGGACGTCGTCACCCCCGAGCAGGCGAAGATCGCCGAGGACGCCGGTGCTGTAGCCGTCATGGCGCTCGAGAGGGTGCCGGCCGACATCCGCGCCGACGGTGGCGTCGCGCGGATGAGCGACCCGGACATGATCGACGGCATCATCGCCGGCGTATCGATCCCGGTGATGGCCAAGGCGCGGATCGGGCACTTCGTCGAGGCCGCCGTGCTGCAGTCGCTCGGCGTCGACTACGTCGACGAGTCCGAAGTGCTGACCCCCGCCGACGAGGCGCACCACATCGACAAGTGGGCGTTCACCGTTCCCTTCGTCTGTGGCGCCACCAATCTCGGCGAGGCGCTGCGCCGGATCGCCGAGGGTGCCGCGATGATCCGGTCCAAGGGCGAAGCCGGAACTGGCAACGTCGTCGAGGCGACCCGGCACATGCGCTCGATTCGCGGCGAAATACGGCGACTGTCCACGGTCGACGACGACGAGCTGTTCGCCGCCGCCAAGGAGCTTCGGGCACCGCATGACCTGGTGGTGGAGGTGGCTCGTGCGGGGCGGCTGCCGGTCGTGCTGTTCACCGCCGGTGGCATCGCGACGCCAGCCGACGCGGCGATGATGATGCGGCTGGGCGCCGAGGGTGTCTTCGTCGGCTCCGGCATCTTCAAGGCCGGCGACCCGGCGAAGCGCGCCGCGGCGATCGTGAAGGCCACCACGTTCTACGACGACCCCGACATGATCGCGAAGGTGTCCCGCGGGCTCGGCGAGGCGATGGTCGGGATCAACCTGGACACCCTCTCCGACGCCGACCGGCTCGCCAGCAGAGGCTGGTAAAGCAAGCGGATCGCGCTGCCCCCCGGCCTGCCGGTTCGCGAGTGTTGAGATATGCGGGCTATCGACGCCGTGAAAGCCCGCATACCTCATCACTCGCGCGGTGGGAGCGGCGGCGGTCGCGGCGATGCGGTACGGCATCATCGAGAGCGTGTGCGGCCGCGACGGACCGGGAGCGCTCGCATTCGGCGGCGTAATCCTCGAGCAGCCCGGCAAGCGTCTCGTCCGGCTGGACGGAGAACTCCCAGTCCCGGGCGTGTGCGCGCAGGTTCTCACCGCTGCGCTGCCCGAGCGTCTGGGAGAACCAGCCGAACTCGACCCACCGCAAGTGCTTCACGATCCCGCCGATCGTGGTGGGCGAGGGCACCAGATGACGTCGGGCGTCGTCGTCGGACAGGCCGGCGACCTTGCTGGCCACAATGCCGCGGTACAGGTCGAGGAACGCCTCCAACGTCGGGCGTTCGTCGGAGGTTGAGGCCCGTTCGTCGAGGGTCGGTGACGGGCTCGGCGGCTGGTCGTCGGTCGTCATGACCACACCGTAGCCAGCGGCGCTGACGACGGCGTGGCAGCGAACGGCCGCCCGCATAGGCTGGATAGGTGAGCGGTTCCCCGACGATCGGCGTGCTCGCCCTGCAGGGCGACGTCCGGGAGCACCTGCGGATGCTTGAACACTGCGGCGCGCACGCGGTCGCCGTACGCCGCCCCGCGGAACTCGACATGCTCGACGGGATCGTGATTCCGGGCGGTGAGTCGACGACGATCATCAAGCTCGCCGACGCGTTCGAGATCACCGAGCCGCTCGGTAAGCTCCTCCACGACGGCCTGCCTGCCTTCGGCACCTGCGCAGGAATGATCCTTCTCGCCGACCGGATCCAGGGCGGCACGGCGGACCAGACGACACTCGGCGGCATCGACATGACGGTGCGCCGCAACGCGTTCGGCCGCCAGGTCGACTCCTTCGAGGCAATGGTGCACCTGCGTGGGCTCGACCCCGGGGCCGGCCCCGCTTATCACGCCGTCTTCATCCGGGCGCCGTGGGTGGAGTCGGTGGGCGACGGCGTCGACGTCGTCGGACGGATCGAGGGCGGGCCCGCCGACGGTAGGATCGTGGCCGTGCGCGAGGGGCGCCTGCTTGCGACCTCGTTCCATCCGGAGCTGACCGAAGACGCCCGGATGCACGCGCTCTTCTCCTCGATTGTGAAGGGAACGTAGATGAGCGGGCACTCCAAGTGGGCAACGACCAAGCACAAGAAGGCCGTCGTCGACGCCAAGCGGGGCAAGATGTTCGCGAAGCTGATCAAGAACATCGAGGTCGCGGCCCGCACCGGCGGCAGTGACCCCGCCGGGAATCCCACGCTCTACGACGCGATCCAGAAGGCGAAGAAGAGCTCGGTCCCGAACGACAACATCGACCGCGCGGCCAAGCGCGGTTCGGGACTGGAGGCAGGCGGCGCGGCCTGGGAGAACATCACCTACGAGGGCTACGGCCCGGCCGGCGTCGCCCTGCTGATCGAGTGCCTCACCGACAACCGCAACCGCGCCGCGTCCGACGTGCGCACCGCCGTCACCCGCAACGGCGGCTCGATGGCCGATCCGGGCTCGGTCTCCTACCTGTTCAACCGCAAGGGCGTGGTGATCGTGTCGGGCATCGGGCTCGGCGAGGACGACGTGCTCTCGGCCGTGCTCGAGGCCGGCGCGGAGGAGGTGAACGACCTCGGCGAGTCCTTCGAGGTCGTCTGCGAGGCCACCGATCTCGTCGCCGTCCGCAGCGCCTTGCAGGACGCGGGCATCGACTACGAATCCGCCGAGGCGAGCTTCCTGCCCACCGTGTCGGTGCCGCTGGACGAGGAGAACGCGCGCCGGGTGTTCCGGCTGGTCGACGCACTCGAGGACTGCGACGACGTGCAGAACGTGTTCGCCAACTTCGACGTGTCCGACGCGGTAATGGAAGCCGTCGGCTGACGCCCGGCCCCGCGAGATCCGGATTTGCCACCGCGCAGGGCCTGCCGCGCGGTGGCAAATCCGGATCTCGGCGGGGACGCATGCCGGCCGTCGGCCGACCGCACCGCTTCGGTGGCGCCGGCGGCGCGTCGTCGTGACGGGCGGGCGGCCGGCTTATAGCCTGATCGAACGGATGTTCGGCTGACGAGGAGAGGGTGCGGCTCGTGCGCGTGCTGGGGGTGGACCCCGGCCTGACCCGCTGTGGCTGCGGCGTGGTGGAGGGCAGCCCGGGCGGCGCGGTCTCGGCTGTCTGCTTCGACGTCGTGCGCACACCGGCGGGTGCGCCGATCGGTTCGCGACTGGTGGCGGTGGCCGACGCGATCGAGGACCAGATCCGGCGGACGTCACCGGACGCCGTGGCCGTCGAGCGGGTGTTCAGCCAGCACAACGTACGCACGGTCATGGGCACGGCGCAGGCGGCGGCGATGGCGATCGTCGTCGCGACCAGGGCGGGCATTCCGGTGGCGCTCTACACGCCGAGCGAGGTGAAGGCCGCGGTCACCGGCTCCGGTCGCGCGGACAAGGCACAGGTGGGGGCGATGGTGACGCGGCTGCTCGGCCTGGCGCAGGCGCCGACCCCGGCCGACGTCGCCGATGCCCTGGCGCTCGCCATCTGTCACGTCTGGCGCGGGGCGGCCCGCGAGCGGCTCGGCGCAGCGGCGCTTACCGCGACGGCGTGGCCAGCGACATGAGCACCGACCTGCCGGCGTTCCCCGCCACTCACACCGACCCGCTGACATTGCACGAGACGGCCGACGACCCCGACGCACTGGCCACCTACATCGACACGATGCGGGAGCGGCTGGCCGTGGGCGAGCTCGACGCGGCCGATGAGCTGGAGCTGCGGGCCCTGCTCGGCGGCGCGTTGCGGATGGCGGGATGGTTCGAGGACGCACTGGCCGTGCTCGACGACGCCGCAGTGCTCGCCGGGCGGGCCGGTGATCCCGTTCGCGCGCACACCGCACTGATCCGGCTCGCGCACGCGCACCAGTGGCGAGGCGACTTCGCGACCTCGAACGAGATGTTCGACGGCCTGCTCGCCGATGCGCCCCAGTACTCCGACCGGGTGCGGGCGTTCACGCTGCAGCATGCCGGTGAGAATGCCTACGACCAGCAGCGGTTCTCCCTCGCCGCCGTCTACTTCTCGGCCGCGCTCCAGCTCCGTCAGCAGGACGGCGCGCCCGAGGACGAGGTCGAGTCCTCGCGGCGGGCGTGGGCACGCAGCACCGCCTGCATCGAACCGGACCACTACCCGTGATCGCGAGCGTCCGGGGCACTGTGACCGCTATCGGCCCGGATGGCGTGGTGGTCGAGATCGCCGGCTTCGGCGTGGCCGTCAACTGCACGCCGACGACGCTCGCGCGGCTTCGCGTCGGTGAGCCCGCGCGGCTCGCCACCAGCCTGGTCGTCCGGGAGGACTCGCTCACCCTCTTTGGGTTCGCCGACGACGACGAACGTGCGACGTTCGAGCTGTTGCAGACGGCGAGCGGGGTCGGGCCGCGGCTGGCCCAGGCGGTGCTCGGCGTTCACTCGCCGCGTGCCGTGCGACTCGCGGTCGCCACGAAGGACATCGCGGCCCTCAGCGCCGTGCCCGGGATCGGGCGGAAGGGCGCCGAGCGGATGATCCTGGAACTGAAGGACCGCATCGGCTCGGTCGGCGACTCCACCGCCACGCCGCTGGAGGCCGGCGTAACGCCGGTGCAGCCGTGGCGCGAACAGGTCGGCCAGGCCCTGGTGGGGCTGGGCTGGTCGTCGCGCGAGGCCGAGCAGGCGGTCGCCGCCGTCGCGCCCGGTGCCGATGCGGGTGCCGACGTGCCGGCCCTGCTGCGCTCGGCCCTGCTGCACCTCGGGCGATCATGAGTGAGCCGGGCGCTGACATCGCCTCGCCGTTCGCCGAGCCGGAGGAACGTGATGTCGAGGCGTCGCTGCGGCCGCGGGCGCTGACGGAGTTCGTCGGGCAGCCGCGGGTGCGCGAACAGCTCTCGCTGCTGCTGGAGTCCGCTCGCCGGCGCGACCGCCCGCCCGATCACGTGCTGCTCTCCGGCCCGCCGGGGCTCGGCAAGACCAGCCTGGCGATGATCATCGCCACCGAGCTGGGCGCACCCATGCGGGTGACGAGCGGGCCGGCCATCGAACGCGCCGGCGACCTCGCGGCGGTGCTCTCCGGCCTCACCGAGGGTGAGGTGCTCTTCATCGACGAGATCCACCGCATCGCCCGGCCGGCGGAGGAGCTGCTCTACGTGGCGATGGAGGACTTCCGGGTCGACGTGATCCTCGGCAAGGGGCCGGGCGCTACGGCGATCCCGCTCGACGTCGAGCCGTTCACCCTGGTCGGGGCGACCACCCGGTCCGGCCTGCTCACCGGCCCGCTGCGCGACCGGTTCGGGTTCGTCGGCCACATGGACTTCTACGAGCCGGCCGACCTGGAGCGGGTCCTGCACCGCAGCGCCGGCATCCTCGGCGTGCCGCTGCGGCCGGACGGTGCGGTCGAGATCGCCGGACGATCCCGCGGCACCCCCCGCATCGCCAACCGGCTGCTCCGCCGGGTCCGTGACTTCGCCGAGGTGCGGGCCGACGGTGTCGTCGACCGCGCGGTCGCCGTGGCCGCGCTGCGCGTCTACGACGTCGACGACCTGGGCCTGGACCGGCTCGACCGGGCGGTCCTGACCGCTCTGGTGTCCCGTTTCGGCGGCGGTCCGGTCGGCGTGTCGACGCTCGCAGTGGCGGTGGGGGAGGAGGCCGAGACCGTCGAGGAGGTCGCCGAGCCCTTCCTCGTCCGGGCCGGGCTCCTGGCCCGGACCCCGCGCGGTCGGGTCGCCACGCCCGCGGCCTGGCGGCACCTCGGGCGCGCCGTCCCGGCGGTGGCCCACCCGCCGGCCCTCTTCGACGACCTATAGGCTCGGAACACTGCCGGAGGGCCGCTCGTTGGTCCGGCAGCAGATCCGCGCGCATGCGGATCCGACCTAGACTCCCGCGGCGCGCTCGTTCGTGTCGCCTGCCGTCGCCCAACGCCTCATGCCCGAAAGGTCCCACACCAGTGACCACCGCAAGCCACCTCGTCGTGGCCGCCAGTTCGAGCAAGGGCTCCGGACTCACCCCGCTGTTCCTCCTGCTCGGCCTGTTCGCCTTCACCTACCTGATCCTGATCCGGCCACAGCGCAACCGCGCGAAGGCCCTGCGGGAGACCCAGGCGACGCTGGCACCAGGCTCGGAGATCATGACCACGGCGGGGCTATACGCCACCGTGGTCGAGATCGGTGACGACTCGGTGACGCTCGAGACCTCGCCGGGAGTGCATCAGCGCTACGCCCGTGCCGCGGTGGCCCGCGTCATCACCTCCGGCACCGGCGAGGACGCCGGCGAGGACCCGGACGAGGGAGTCGGTGAGGAGACCGAGGGGGAGGCACCCGACGGCGCCTCTGCGATCGAGCGCTAGCCCGCATCGGCGATACTGAGCGCGAGCCCTGACAGAGCCAAAGACGACCAAGGAGAGAGACCCCCCGTGGCAGTACCGTCTGGACAGTTGCAGGTCGGCCGCTACTTCCTGGCTCTCGCCGCAATCGTCGCGCTGATCTATGGCCTGGTCTTCTTCACCGGCTCGACCCGCACACCAAAACTGGGCCTCGATCTGCAGGGTGGCACTACGGTAACGCTCAAGGCGGCCACCACCAACGGCAAGCCCCCTTCCAAGGAGAGCCTCTCCCAGGCCCGCACCATCATCGAACGGCGGGTCAACGGCTCGGGTGTCGCCGAGGCGGAGGTGCTCACCCAGGGCAAGGACCAGCTCGTGGTCTCCGTGCCCGGCCGGCAGAAGATCGTGCAGTTGACCAGCACCGCCCAGCTGCGCTTCCGCCGGGTGATCCAGGCGCAGGCCAACACCGCCCCGGCCGTCACGCCGTCGCCGGGTGGTTCACCCTCGGCCTCCCCGAAGGCCCCGGTCGTGGGCGGCGCCTCGCCGACCCCGAGCAAGAAGCGGGTGCTGACCTCCGCCCTCGTCGCGCCGACGCCGACACCGACCCCCACGACGGCCACCAGCCCCAAGCCCGGGGCGTCATCGAGTGCGGCGCCCACGGATGCTGTCCTGACGACGCTGCTCTCCCGGCCCGCCGAGACGCTCTTCGCCGACCCAAGGATGACCTGTCAGGTGCTGGCCCTGCGGCCCTCCGGTGCGGTCGAGGACGCCAAGAAGAAGCAGGTCGCCTGCGACACCGCGAATCAGAACAAATACCTGCTCGACGTCGCCAAGGTCCTCGGCACCGACGTCAGCGGCGCCGACTACCAGGTCGACTCGACCTCTGGTCAGTGGAAGGTCACCGTCAACTTCAAGAACAAGGGCCAGGGACGCTGGACCGACCTGACCCGGGAGGCGTTCAACGCGACACCGCCCACCAACCGGGTCGCCATCGTGCTCGACGACTCGGTGATCTCCGCTCCTGACATCCTGGGCGTCATCACCGGGCCGGCCGATATCAGCGGGCAGTTCAGCCAGTCGGAGGCCAAGAGCCTCGCCAACCAGCTCAAGTACGGCGCCCTGCCGTTGCACTTCGACGTCCTCACCAACGACGCGGTGTCACCCACGCTGGGCACCGACCAGCTCAAGGCCGGCCTGCTCGCCGGTGGCATCGGGCTCGCCCTGGTGGCGTTGTACTCCCTGCTCTACTACCGGCTCCTCGGCTTCGTCACGATCATCAGCCTGGCACTGTCCGGCGTGATCACCTACGGACTGATCGTGCTGCTCGGCCGCCAGATCGGCTTCACCCTCACGCTGGCCGGCATCGCCGGTTTCATCGTGGCCGTGGGTATCACGGCGGACTCCTTCGTCGTCTTCTTCGAACGAATAAAGGACGAGGTGAAGGACGGGCGCAGCGTGCGCTCGGCC
>QHCD01000072.1 GCA_003244255.1 Pseudonocardiales bacterium
AACTTCTACGTCAACGACAAGCCAACCGGAGCCGTGGTCGGGCAGCAGCCGTTCGGTGGTGGCCGCGCCAGCGGGACGAACGACAAGGCCGGCTCGATGCTCAACCTGCTGCGCTGGATCTCGCCGCGGGCGATCAAGGAGACCTTCGTACCGCCGACCGACCACCGCTATCCGCACATGGGCTGAGCCTCGGCCGCGATCCGTTCAGGCACCGCGGCGCAGCGCGGCCGTGCCGATCCGCCCGGCCGGTCGCTGCATGGCCGGCGGTTCACCGACCGCCACCTGCACCGGCGTCACGGTTCCTGCGACGACGAGCAGACCCCTGCCAGGTAACGGGTCTGGCGCCGTCCTGGGCAGTCGCACGCCGAGCAGGTCGCCGTCTGCCGCGCGCGGTTGGAGCAGCACGCCAGCGCGCGATGCGCGCACGGCGGGCAGGATGCCGCGGAACGTCATGCCGAGGTCGTCGGCCCGCCCGGCGGCGACGACTGCACGCTCGCCGTCGTCGGCGCGCAGCAGGTCGACGAGCGGTCCACCGACAGGCGCGTCGGTCATCGCCTCGACGTCGTCGACGAGCACGACGACCGGACCGAACGCGGCGAGATCAGCCAGTGCGTCCGCGTCGTCCGGACCGAGCACCGCCAGGACGCCTGGCCGGTCGTGCAGGGACCGCAGCGACGACCGTCGCGCGACGACCAGTACAACCGCCGTTCCGGCGCCGACGAGCGAGGCCGCGATGGTGCGTAACGCGCTCGAGCGGCCGCTTCGGGGCGGTCCCGCGATCAGCAGGCCGGGGCCGTCGACGGCGAGATCGACGCCGACGACGCCGGCGTCGTCGCCACCGACGCCGAT
Organism: Pseudonocardiales bacterium; assembly: GCA_003244255.1. Lineage (GTDB taxonomy): Bacteria > Actinomycetota > Actinomycetes > Mycobacteriales > QHCD01 > QHCD01. The sequence goes on from QHCD01000072.1 coordinate 850, forward strand.
GACTGTCCACAGTGGACCTGATGAGCCCGCTGTGGGTACCGCTTCGAGTGCGATTCGGTCGGGTAGCGGCTGCACGGGGCGGGGCAGCCGGCATGGATCGGCCCCAGCGTGGGTCTCCCGCGCGGTTGCGGCGATCCGGCGCAGCGCTGCGGTCTGCGCGGGGCCGCCGGGATCGGGGTCCAGCAACGCGACCTGCACCTCGGTGGTCGTCTCGACGATCACGCCGCGGCCGGGCGGCATCGTGGCCGGCAACGACGACCCGCGCAGGCCCACCAGGCCGTAGTCGGCGCGGTCAGCGAACCGCAGCACCAGACGGGTGGCAATCGACGACGTCGCGCGGGCGGTGAGTGCTGCCCGGTCGCCGCTGACGATTGCCCGCACACCCGCCGAGACGCCCTCGCGCACCAACCGGCCGAACACGTCGACCGGCCGGCCGGAATCGATGACGTCGTACTCGGCGACGAACCCCTCCCAGCCGTCGACCAGCAGCAACAGCCACGGGAGCCGCTCGTCAGCGGCGACGTGCGCATGCTGCTCGGTCACCGATGCGAAACCGGACCGCGCCAGCAGCGCCTGTCGCCGGACCACCTCCTCGGACAGCCGGTCCAGCATCCGGGCACCCCGGGCGACGTCGGCGCGGCCGCAGTAGCCGGCGCAGTGCGGCAGCTCGTCCGCCGTGACGAGCGAGCCGCCGGCACAGTCGAGCACGAAGACATGTAGGTCGGTGGGTGGCAGAAGGCGCGCGGCCGCGCCGATGATGGTGCGCAGGGCGCTCGATCGGCCGCTGCCCGCGCTACCCGCGACGAGCAGCGATTCCCCTGCCGGCAAGGCGAAAGCGACGTCGGCCCGGTCCTGTAGCGACGGCCGGTCCGCAATCGCATACGGCACGGCTCCGGCGCCGGGCTCGGCCGGCTCGCTGACGACGACGGCCGCCGGAAGCGGCGGCAACCACGGGCTGCGGATCGGCGCGACGTCCGAGGCCGCCTCGCGAATCGCCCGCGCAAGCACCTGCAGATCGGTGGTCTCGGACACCGCACCGTCCTCGGCGACGCCGACCATCGGCGGCCACGGCAGGTGCCTGACGTCGGTCGTCGCCTCGGGCACGAGCGCCCGGCCGCCGACGCGCGCGGCCTGGAACTCCACCGGCGCCTCCGCGCCGACCCGCGCGAAGGCCCGGCCGGGCGTGGCCTTGCCGATCGCCGCGGAGTCGGGTGCGTCGATGACGTCGGTGGATTCGGCGGCGTCGGTGACGCGCAGGGCGATGCGCAGGTTGGTGTTGGCGCGGATGACGGGGGAGACGACGCCGGAGGGGCGTTGGGTGGCGAGGATGAGGTGCACGCCGAGGGAGCGGCCGCGCATGGCGATGCCGACCAGGCCGGTGACGAAGTCGGGGAGTTCTTCGACCAGGGAGGCGAACTCGTCGATGACGAGCACGAGTCGTGGCAGCACGGCGGCCGCGGTGCCGTCGGTGGTGTCCCAGTAGTCCTCGATGTCTTTGGCGGCGACGGTGCCCAGGAGGTGTTCGCGGCGTTTGAGTTCGGCGTTGAGGGAGGCTAGGGCGCGTTCGGTGAGGTGGCCGTCGAGGTCGGTGACCATGCCGACGGTGTGGGGGAGGGTGTTGCAGTCTTTGAAGGCGGCGCCGCCTTTGTAGTCGATGAGGACGAAGGTCATGGCGTCGGGTCGGTTGGCGACGGCGAGTCCGGCGATGATGGTCTGCAGGAGTTCGGACTTCCCGGCGCCGGTGGTACCGGCCACCAACGCGTGCGGACCGTCCTT